>CAYQXO010000037.1:0-21166 GCA_964421495.1 uncultured Balneolaceae bacterium
AGATGCTGCCGATTTTGTTTGCCCAGTCGTGGGCGGTGTATCCCTCCTTGCCGAACAGGAGCACTTCTTCGTGCTCGGGCAATTTGTTCTCGCCAAGGAACACCATGATATTGTCCATGGTGACGATTCCCACGACGGGATAAGGCGTTTCCCGGATCATGACATCAAAGTGGTGAGATAAGTTCCGGGGCACGCCATCTGCATATCCGACGGGGATGACGCCCAGATATCCGTCATACGGCGCCTGCCAGGTGGCGCGGTAGCTTACGGTCATATCTTTGCGGATGGGCTTTACCTGCGACAAAAACGATTTCCAGTCCATGATAGGCTGTAATCCTTCAATGGAGACGGGACCGGGATCGTATCCGTAGAGTCCGATTCCATATCGAATCATGTCGAGGTGGGATTGCTCATAAAATGCCGCTCCGCCGGAATTTGCCATATGGGTCAACAAGTCGGATGAAAAATGAGAGCGGATATCCTGAAAGCGGCTTAATTGCCGGAATACCTTTTCGGATTCCGGCTTATCGGCCGTTGCAAAGTGGGAGTAGATACCCTCGCAACGAAGTTTGGAATATTTATCTACTGCTTCCCGTACCCGGCGGACCTGGTCGGGCAGGAATCCGTAGCGGCCCATGCCGGTGTCGAAATTGAGATGAAACCGGGTATCGGCCTGCAAACATTCGAAGTGCTTAAAACCGCTTACGGTCGCGACCAGGTTGTATTTTCGGTACGCTGCGGCGCTCGATTCCGTCGGCGCTCCAAAAACCAGGATGGCGTTCTCGATACCGTCCTCCCGCAGCTCGATGGCCTCATCTACATTGGCCACTGCAAACCACGCGACCCGGTCGGCCAGCCGGCGGGCTACCTCGACGGCACCGTGTCCATAGGCATTCGCCTTTATAACCGCCATAGATTGTACGGAGGTGTCCACCGGAGCCCGGAGCACCTCGAGGTTGTGCAACAATCTGCTTGTGTGTATTTCAGCAATCGAATTCGGAAATTCCATCTGTTCAAAACTATCCGGCATAATCTCATCTCTTACCTGATTATTCGCAAGAACGCATCGGCGTTTGGCAAAAAATTATCGTTCGCTTATCATCTAGTTATGCTATCAATTTTTACCTATATTTTCCATGAAGCATAAAAACTACACGGATTCAGTGGGCAATAAAAAAATATTTTCTAATTCCTATGAAATTTCTTAAAACCTTTTTCGCTTCCATCCTCGGAACGTTATCCGCCTTTTTACTTCTGGGGTTAATCGGATTCCTCATACTAATGAGCAGTTCGGGAGAACCGGAACCGTTCATACGCGACAACACGGTCCTGAAAATGGAGCTGGACGGTCAGATCCCCACCCGAAGCAACCAGAATCCGTTCGACGAGCTGTTCAACCCCCAAAAAGCAAACCAGCTCTCCCTTGACCTGCTGAAGAAGAACTTGGAGAAAGCTGCCGCAGACGACAAAATAGCGGGAGTCTGGCTCAACATCGAATTCATCAGCGCCTCATGGGCCACCCTCCAGGAAGCCCGAAATGCCCTGCAAACCTTCCGGGACTCGACCGACAAGTTCCTCTATGCCTCCACCGGCGATATGGGATATAACGAAAAAGGATACTACCTGGCCACGACGGCCGACTCGATTTATTCGCCTCCCTCCAGCCTCTTTGAATTCGACGGATTTTTCCTGCAGTCTTCCTTTTACAAGGGACTGTTCGACAAACTCGGCATCGAGGTCAACGTTTTTCGCAAAGGAAAATACAAGTCGGCCGTTGAACCTTATGTTCGTACGGAGCACTCCGAGGAAAGCCGCTATCAGCTTCAGCAAATCATAGACCAGGTCAGCGGTGAATACATCTCCAAGACCAGCGAGGCCAGCGGTCTGTCCGTCGATACCCTTAATCGCATGCTCAACGACCAACCGCATTTCGACGCCTCGTATGCTCACGAGCACGGGTTGATTCACCAGTTGCGATATCCCTCCGAGGTGGATACGCTCATCAAAAAGCGCATGAACCTGGGCGAGGACGAAGAATTCCACACGGTGAACAGTAAACGCTACGGCAAGGTAAGCGCCGGCACGGCGGGCTTGTCAACCCCCTCCGGTGAAGACAAGATCGCCCTGCTCTACAGTTCCGGCGTTATCGTGCCGCAGGCCCCGGGTTCCAGTCCCCTTGACCAGCAACAGTTTATTACCGCCGGCACCTTCCGCGAGCAACTGGAGGATATCAAGGAACAAGACGATGTCCGCGCCCTGGTCGTCCGAATCAACAGTCCCGGCGGATCGGGCAGTACCTCGGACCTGATCTGGAAAATGCTGCGCAACACTGCCGAAGAGATGCCGGTTATCGCCTCGATGGGGCCCGTCGCCGCTTCGGGAGGGTATTATATTGCCATGGCCGCCGACTCCATCGTAGCCCAGCCCACCACCATCACCGGATCCATCGGAGTATTTACGACGAAATTCAATACCAAATCCCTCTTTAATGACAAGCTCGGCATCACGTTCGACCGTATTAAATCACACGACCACGCCGATTGGTTCGATTCCAATACAACGATGAGCGAAGATGAAGAACGGGCCATGCAACATTTTACGGATCAATTTTACGATCAATTCATTGACCGGGTAGCCGAAAGCCGCGGCCTTTCGAAAGACGAAGTACACGAGGATGCCCAGGGACGCGTATGGACGGGTGCCGATGCGAAAGAGGAAAAGCTGGTCGACGTACTCGGGGGATTGGACAGGGCCATCTCCATCGCCTCCGAGAAAGCGGGAGTCGCCGACTACTCCGTCGTTACCTATCCCGAACAGAAAAAGCTGATAGACATGCTTATGCAGTCGGCCGAGTCAAAAGCGAAATCCTGGTTGGGCGCCCTATGGAATACCGGGCCTTCCGAATCCCTCAAGCGTGCGTTGAGGTACAAAAAAGGCGATCCGCTCACCATCATGCCCTATAAAATAACGATAGAGTAGCCCTATGAACATTGGCCGTTTCTTAATAGAACATCTGAGCGAAGGTAAGTTCAAGGTATATCCCGACGGATCATTTCAAAAAATAAAATCTCAAAAACCCGGCGATTCGATCAGCAACACCCTGTCGGACGTACGGACCTACGCCACCACTATCGGTATCGATCCGGTCCTGGTGCGCGATCACAATCGATGCATCCTGCTGGACACGGGATTGGGATGGGGACTTGACCACAAGAGTCCCTACCGGCGGGTTTCCAATGTGATCAGCAACCTGGCTATTTTCGATGTGGATCCCGGCGATATCACCGACGTCATTCTCTCTCATCTGCATTATGACCATGCGGCCGGCAGCACCTACACCAACGAACAGTCGAAAACCGTCGCCACCCTGCCCAATGCCACCTATCACGTACAAAAAAGAGAATGGGAGCACGCATTGTCCCGGCTCAACCGGGATAAGTCGGTTGCCGGCGCCGGGTATCAGCTCGACGAACTCTACCGGCTGGCCGGCGAAGATCGGCTTCACTTCATTGAAAAGGATTACAAGCGGATCCTGCCCGGCATCGAAATAATATGGACCGGGGGTCACACGCCCGGTCACCAGGTCGTCCGGATATCCAGCGAACAGGAGACGGGCTATTACCTGGGCGATTTGGTCCCCTCCGACCGCCAGCTAAACCACTATGCAATGAAGAAAGCCGACCTGTACCCCGGACAATCCAAGCAGATGAAAAAAGTCATCCTCCGGCAGGCGCTGGAGGAAGATGCCTATCTACTCTTCTATCACTCGCTCTACACCAAACACGGCAAGCTCACCAAAGACGATAACAGAAAATATACGCTGGAACAGGTAGAGGCGAAGAAATAAGCTCGCGAAGCGAGCTTGTCGGAAGGCTATTCCAGCAAGTTACTTCGTAGTGTATATACACAACAGGGTTACCAGTCGGAATAACCTTCCGTCTTCCGGCTTCCGCCTTCCGACCTCCGACAGGGCGAACGAAGTGAGCCCTAATCACTGATTCATCGATCGGAGAAACTCCATGTTGTCACTGGTTCCGCGGATTTTATCCAGCAGGAATTCCATCGCTTCCTGCGGATTCATGCGGTTCAGATAGCGGCGAAGCAGTACCACTTTTTGATGTTCTTCTTCCGGCACGATCAACTCTTCGCGGCGGGTTCCCGTCTTGAACAGGTCAATGGCCGGGAAGATCCGACGGTCGGAAAGCTTACGTTCAAGCTGGATTTCCATGTTACCGGTCCCCTTGAACTCCTCAAAAATCACGTCGTCCATGCGGGACCCCGTCTCAACGAGGGCGGTCGCGAGAATGGTCAGGCTACCGCCGTGCTCGATATTCCGGGCCGAGCTAAATAGTTGACGCGGAGCCTTGAGCGCTTCGGAATCGACACCGCCCGACATGGTACGACCCGTGTTCGAGGTGCAAATATTATAGGCGCGTGCAAGCCGGGTGATCGAGTCCATCAACAACAAAACGTCATGCCCGCCTTCAACCAGTCTCTTGGCTTTTTCGAAAACGATTTCGGACAGTCCGATATGGTTCTCCGGCCGTTCATCGAACGTGGAAGCAACCACTTCGGCATCCTCCACGTTACGCTCCATCTCGGTAACCTCTTCCGGTCGCTCGTCAATCAGCAAAATGATAATCTTGCTTTCCGGATTGTTATCCGAAACGGCATTGGCGATGTTTCGAAGAATCGTTGTCTTACCGGTTTTCGGCTGGGCCACGATCAACCCGCGCTGTCCTTTCCCCATCGGGGCAAACAGATCGATGATGCGGGTCGTGTATTCGCCCCGCTTGTGCTCGAGTTTATAGCGCTTATCGGGATAAATGGGAAGAAGATCCTCAAAATCCTCCCGATTATCCATATCGTGCGGTATTTGTCCATTAACCCCGTCAACTCGCAGCAAGGCAAAGTAGCGCTCGCCCGACTTCGGGGGACGTATAATGCCGACCACGCAATCTCCCTGCTTCAGGCGAAATCGTTTTATTTGAGAGGGAGAAACATAGATGTCGTCGGGACTCGCCTTGTAGTTATAATTCACCGATCGCAGAAATCCATATCCATCGGGCAGAATCTCCAGGGTTCCCTCGTTGATCAGATACCCCGTCAGGTTTTCGCGGACCTCCCGAATGCGCTCATCCAGCGTGGAAGCATCGGATTCCGGCAGCACATCGTGGACGCTGTTTTTCTTCTTGTTCCTGTTATTCTTGTTGCGACTGGACTTTTGGTTCCTCTGCTGCCGCTTTTTATCCCGGTCGTTGGAACGCTTTTTCTTATAGGGCTGGGTATGAGGTTTGGGATCTTCGTTCGACTGACCCTCTTCTTTCTGCCCCTCATTCTGTTTGTCTTCCCGTTTATCGTCCTTTTGCCCGTCTTCCTCTTGCCCCGATCCCGAGTTGGCATGTTCCCGAATACGGTCAATCAAGGTTTGCTTGCGCAGACCTGTAACGGGCTTTAACCCCATTTTGCGAGCTAATTGTTGAAGCTCTTTTACGGTATTTTGATGTAGTGAGTCGAGTTCTTCTTGAGTCAACTCATCGGTGTGGATATCCGACATAATACGATAGGTATAATCTTTTCAATTAGGTATGAAAATTCAGTATGAAAGTACAGCTTTGCAAATCATTCAAATTGGTAATAAATGTGAGAGCAGGAATCAGAATTCGGATGATCTCTCGATCCATGGTTGATGGGTCACCCGCGTAATGATACTCGGAAAACTAAAAAGAAGAGGAATAATTGAAACTTAATACAACGTGTCGATCCACTTTTTAACTGTCTCGTAATAGTAGAGACTTCCCGTGAATATGACAAATTCGGATTCCAGTTGTTTCAAGGTATCTGCAGGATACTCCAAATCCGCCGGGAAAGAAAGTAGGCTGTCCATATACTTATTAACCTCTTCAAAAGTGGCCGCCCTTTTAATATCTAGTGAATAATAATACTTTTTTTTGAATTCCGAAAACGTATTTAACAGCGGGGGATCAATTTTGTCCCTCATCAGCGCAAATACCACGATCCACCGGTCAAGCGGGCGATATTGGCTCAGAGTACCGGTTAACGCCCGCAGGGCTTCAAAATTATGCGCTCCGTCAAAATACCAGTTCAACCGGGGATGCAGGCGTTCAAAACAGCCCGTACGGGGGAAACGTTCCGCCACCCGGCGAATTCCGTCTGCAAAGGCCTCTTCCGACCATGGGTACCTTTCCTGCAACAGCCGGCATACTTGCCGTACGATACCGATATTACCGGCATTGACCGGCGCTGCGTATCCTGACTTGAAGGAAAGAGGGGTTCCTTCTTCGACAAGCTCAAACCTGCCGTCCCTGAATCGCGGTTGCAGGTCGGCCGCCGCATGCAGGGGACTTTCCCGCCTCCCGGCAATCTCTTTCACCACTTTTTTTGCTTCCGGCCCCAGTTTTCCCACCACCACGGGGATTTCGGGCTTGATGACCCCCCCTTTTTCCCGGGCAATTTCCTCTATCGTGGCACCCAGCAATTGCTGATGATCTCTGCTGATGCTGGTGATGACCGAAAGCAGCGGATATACGATGTTGGTAGCGTCCCACCGGCCTCCGAGCCCCGTCTCTACCGCCACCAGGTCCACGTCCCGCCGGTGAAACCACCAAAAACCCAGGGCCGTGCAAATTTCAAAATAGGTGAGTTGATGCCGCTCCAGCAACGTTTGAAACCGGTTAAAAAACTTGACGACGTCCTGTTCGGGAATCCACTGCCCGTTAATGGTAAACCGCTCCCGGAAATCCTGTAAATGGGGCGATATAAACATACCGCACCGGTATCCCGCCGATTGATACACCGAGCTCAAAAATCGACACGTAGTCCCCTTCCCGTTGGTGCCGGCCACATGAATCACGTCAAGTTCCTCCTGGGGATCCCCGATCGCCCGACAAAACCGTCGCATCGGCTCCAGTCCCAGCCGCGCCCCCTCCGGTCCCGACTCCTTGAAGGTCGGAATGGCATTCAAATACTGTTCAGCATCGGCTAACTGCTTAAATCGCATATAGAAACATTTGTTTGTAATATTGGATTAATATTACTTTATATTCCAGATCTATGGCAAAAACGGCCGGCATGATATATCAATCGATTCTACGCCCCCTGCTTTTCCGCATGGAACCCGAGAGATCGCACGATCTGGCCATGGAAGCGGGAAAAATACTCAATCGGCACCCGCTGCTGCAAAAATTGACGTCGCTGCTGCTCCACGTCAGCGACGATCGGCTCAGGCAAAATATCTGGGGAATTGAGTTTCCCAACCCGGTCGGCCTGGCTGCCGGCTTTGACAAAAACGGACACCTTCTTCACTCCGCCGAAGCACTCGGCTTCGGATTTATCGAAATAGGCAGCATTACGGCCGAGGCGAATCCCGGCAATCAGAAACCCCGGATGTTCCGGCTGCTCCCGGACCACTCGTTGATTAACCGCATGGGACTCAATAACGACGGGGCCGAAACCGTCCTGAAACGCATTCAAAAGTTTCATCCGGGTATTCCCGTGGGCATCAACATTGCAAAAACCAACAATCCCGAGGTACTGGGAGACAAAGCCATACAAGATTATAAATTCAGCTACGAAATTGCCAAGGAGAAAGCTGATTATATCACGATAAATATTTCCTGTCCCAACACCGGCAAAGGCAAAACCTTCGAAGATCCGTCGGCCCTCGACGAACTGCTTGCCGCCCTGGACACCCGGAAAGCGGCCGGAACCATCAACACGTTGGTTAAGCTGTCGGTCGATCTGTCCCAATCCCGTTTGGAACAACTGGTGGATATTTGCGAAGAACACGGCATTCGCGGTTATGTGGCCGCCAATACCTCTTCGCGTCGAAATAACCTCTCCACCTCTCCCTCCGCGCTGAGCCAAATCGGATCGGGCGGACTCAGCGGCAAAGCCATTGCCACCCGCAGTACGGCCCTGATACGCACCCTGAGTCAAATGATTGAGGGCCGCAAGCCGATCATCGGGGTAGGGGGCATCGATTCTTTCGACGAAGCGTTGAACAAACTGCTTGCCGGCGCCGATCTGATCCAGCTTTACACCGGACTGGTATATAAAGGTCCCTCGCTGGTAAAACGCATTAATCGTCAATTAGTCGAGTACCTTGAAAATCGCGACCTGAACTCGATCCGTCAGTTATCCCGATCCTGACCCTGACCCGCATTCGGCGGTTGATTGGCGGTATCGTTTTCCGTCGAGGGTTCAATACGTACCGGGATAGTGACTTTACACCGGATTTCGATCGGTTCCTGGTCCCGGGTAACCGGGGTAATGGTCATATGATCATGGATAGCTGACTTTATAGAGTCTTGAATCCCCAGCGTACCGTGGGTTTCTTCTTCCACCTCTTTCACCCGCCCTCCTTTATCAAACAGTACATTGAAGGTAGCCTGACCGTCCATACTCATATTGCGGACTTTTTCCGGATACACGATCTTGTCGGTAAACGCTGCCATACCGCCGACTACATTGGGGGTAACGTCCAATTCTTTACAGGTGGCAACATTTTGCTGCGGGGAATCTTGCTCGACGAGGCTGTCCGGCGGGGTTTTGCCCGGTACCTCAGCGGCGGACGTATCCTTCCGGGCAGCAGCAGCCGAATCCGGCGGAACGCGTTCGCCCGATTCCAGCAGGGCGGTACTGTCGCCCCGGGCGGCCAGAGCGGCGGAATCCGCCTGCGGTTTCGACAGGGAATCTGCCGCCATTTTTTGCCTTACCGAGTCCGGGAGCGCCTTCTTCAGGCTGTCCGCCCGGTCAGTCGCCGCCGTGTCCTGTTTTTCTTCCAAAAGGCTCTGCGGAATAGCAAGCTCCTGTTGGAGTCGGTTGACCTCATCTTTCAGTACCTCTCCCTGAAAATTAGCTGTAAATTGATCCAGAACCGTCCGGGTACTGTCCCAATACCGTCCCGTATAGGGAAAAACTTCCTCATAGTCAGGTTCCCTGATCGTGGAATCGCGAAGAGTCTGCAATCGATTTTCAAGTTTCTTCCTTTTCTTGTCGGACATCTCCTCCCCGGTCGTATCTTGATTAGCCGTATTATTATCGGCGGCGTTGTTCCGGGGCTGCGGATTATTATTATCCGGGGAATTGTTGTTCGGACGATCCCTGTTTGGAGGCGTATTATTATCGGGACTCGGCTGTGGAGGTTGATTTTGATTTGGGGGTCTGTCATTGTTTTCCGGAGGTCCTTCCTCGGAAGGGCGAGCGGACGGGGTCGTCTGATTCTGCTGATCACTTTGTCCCTTCAACGCGGTATTCAACGAATCCCTTTGTTGCTGAAGCCGGCGGCGCTCCTCCTCCATGCGCCGCTGCTCTTCAAACCACTTATCCGCCCTTTCCCGATAAACCGAATCCTGCCGCCCCAACTGCATGTACAGTTTTGCCGCCTCGAAAAAAGCAAAGGGAGCCATTGTCGACGTTGTACGGGATAGTGCGAATTCCCTTTGCTTCTCCGCTTTCCATCCTGTCAATGTACGAAACAGTTGATCCCGCAAAGTCACAAAAGCCTCTCCGGCCGGATCCAGATTGGCTTTTTCCACGGTCGATCGGTCCAGCTTCTCCACGTATTCCCGCAATTCGGCACTCATATTGGCCTGTAACTGAATATCATTGCAAGAATAAAGAGAATCGCGTTCCGCGGTGGCATTGAGCCGGGTGTTAACCGTAAGATCCGAATAATTCCGGTGGATGTGAGAGACGACCGTTCGAACTGAATCCCAGTACATCCCCGAACAGGGAGCATTTGATCTTCCCACGGCAACATTGCTGTTGTCGAGAGAGGCTAAAGCTTTATCCGGTGAAACAGAAAAAACGAAAAGGTTTTCCAACTCGTCAGACCGGTATCGACGTCCGTCGTCAACCGTTAACCGGGCTACCTGCAAATACTGCTCAGCCGACTTGTACAGTGCGTACGCCGCCGCCCGGGTTTCCCGATATTCCCGGGCAAAGTTTCGGTAGGCGCGGGCCCGGGTCCGGCTGTATAATTTTTCGAGCGAATCATTCAAGGTCTGATACGTCACAAGGGATGAATCTGACGCTCCAGCTGCAGGCTTTGAACGTCGGACCGGTTGAGAAAGGCCGTATCGATCCGCCATGCGGCGGGCATATTCCGTTTCGGGATATTCCCTGATCAAGCGATCGGCCAGCTTCCGGGCCGCCGTCGAATCATTCTCTATATAATTCAGTTCAGACATTGAATATAAAGTCTGGGGAACAATGGAAGCCGTATCCGGTGCCTGTTCTAAAATCATAGAGTAATAGTGCCTGGCACTATCGGCTAAATTCAGGGAGAGGAAGAACGTATTAGCCAGCTCATATCGCGACTTGATCATTTCACGCTTTTTTTGCCGGCGGGCTTCTTCGGTGAAAGGAATGGCTTCCAGGTTGATATTCAACTCCTGCAGTCCCTGTTTCCCCGCCATCTCCTGCTGTTGCTCCGACGTAATAGAGGTGTCACTGGATTCCCTGATTTGACGCACCATCTCCTGACGGCGCCAATGATCCACGAGCGGTCGGTTGCCCCAGTAGGACTGGAACGAACGGCGGCTTTCGATCACGAGTTGCCGGTTCTGGTAATTCAGGAAACCGCTGGAAGCGTTCACCGTTTGACTCTTGTCGGGCTTATTATTATAGCCCTGGCTCTGGGCCACCGACGTATTTGCCTGGCTGCGCCGATCCTTTTGCATTTGCTCCAATTTCTTTTTGCGCCGCTCCTTGATCTCCGCGAGCACCGAATCAAACTTTGCGTCAGACAGCCCGCCCAGCCACATCAAGCTGTCCGCCGTATGTATCTCGTCTTTCAGGGAGGCATATTGACCGAACGATTCCGAGAGCTGATCGGCATTATAGTCCGCCGGCATGGTCTCCCGGTCCACATTGACGCTTGCGGCAGAATCGTAATAGGTGGCTGCCATGCGAAAATCCCTGATATGATTCCGGTAGAGGTTGGCCAGTCCGTAATAGGATTTGGCGCGCGTCTGCGAAGTCGGTTGATACTTCTCATTATGCAGCACCCGGTTATAGATGCGGATAGCCTCCCGCATATCCCCCATAGCCTGCAATGTACGGGCGATTTCATATTTCAGTTCGGGTAGAATATCAAAATTCTTGTCATCTTTACTCATTTCCACGAATATGCGGTAAGCACGCTCCAGCTTCCCATCCTCTCTGGAAACTTCCGCCTGTTTTCTACGCGCATGGTAAATCAGATCATAGGCCGGATGAAGATCGGGCACTTGCCGGTAGGCACCAAACGCTTCTTCCAGCCGATCCAGTTTTTCCAGAACCTGTCCGTGTAAAAAGTAGGCCCTGGCCTTGTGCTTCGTATCTCTTAATTCAGGAATCGCATCCAGCAGGTATTGATTGGCGGGTTCCCATTGTTGGAGGTTACTGTACAGTTCAGCCGCCACCGATTGCGACTCGGCCCGGAACTCGGGATTCCAGTCGGTGATATTCTCCAATTCATTCTGCAGATAGTTTATCCCCTGGCTATAGAGCTCCATCTCCAATAAAATCCGCCCGCGCCAGTAAACCGCCTTCTGTTTCATCTCGGGACTGCTGGCGTTTGCATACAGTTCACGGAACTTTTGTTCGGCCGAAAAATACTCCTGCGTGTAAAAATAACTTTTCCCGATTAAAAGCAGGGCGTTGTCCACCCATTTCGTTTCGGGATGCTTCCGCAGAATTTTTGCCCCTTTCTCTATAGCTTTCTGAAAATCCTGTTGGCCGGCGCTTACCGGGGCGGGGTGAATGCGAACGGGTTGCTCGGGATTGATGCTCACACTCTGCTCTTCTATCTTCTCGATGCCCGTCTGGAAGCTTCTTTTTGCGTTGTAATAGGTATTATAATAAGCCGTGAAGTCGTTCCAGTGATTTTTGACGGTCGTCGTGCATGAAGAGAGCAATAGCACGAATGCGAATAACAGAAGTAGTATGTAGGATCGATTGTCTGGCAAAGTATTTAGTCGATCGTGCTTACTTTAATCATATTAGTTCGACCGCGTTTGGCTATGGGCATACCCGTAGCGATAATCACGCGATCTCCTTCCTCGACCATTCCGTGACTTTTAAGATGATTCTCCATTAGTCTAACGCTGCTGTCGGTGTCAAATATTTCCTCCAGCCTCACAGGAGTAACGCCCCAGACCAAATTTAATTGGCGGCGAACTTTATGACTCTCCGTGAAGGCGATAAGGGGTACGTTGGGACGAAATTTCGCTATGCGCCGCGCGGTATTACCGGAATGCGTAATAGTACTGATAACCTTGGCTTCCACATCTTCCGCTATGCGCACGCATGAATAGGCCAATGATTCGATGACCTGTTTTTCTTTCCACTCCGGTTTTCGATAGGTTAAACTATGATAAATATCGAGCGACTCCCGTTCAACCGTCCGGCAAATATTGTCCATCACCTCTACCGATTCCACCGGGTAGTCGCCGGCCGCCGTTTCGCCGGATAGCATAACGGCGTCGGTCCCGTCCATCACGGCGTTGGCCACATCCGAGCTTTCGGCGCGCGTGGGCCGGGGATTATCCAGCATCGATTCCAGCATCTGCGTGGCCGTAATAACGGGTTTGCCCGCAATACGGCTTTTTTGGATCAATTTTTTCTGAATCAAGGGGACACGTTCGCTGGGCAGTTCGATACCCAGGTCGCCCCGGGCCACCATAATACCGTCCGCCTCCTCAATAATCTCGTCGATTACGTCGACCGCTTCCGGTTTTTCTATTTTGGCAATAATACTGGCCAGGCTGTTCTTTGCGCGAACCCTGGAAATTATTTCCTGGATATCCCGGGGAGAACGTACAAAGGACATGGCAATCATGTCCACATCATGCTCCATCCCAAATTCCAAATCCCTGATATCCTTCTCGGTCAGGGAGGACATCGAAATATCCACATCCGGAAGATTTACGCCTTTGCGAGACTTGAGCATGCCGCCGACCAGAACCTCCGCCGTCAGTTTTTCTCCATTATTCTCCACGATCTTAAGCTCCAGCATTCCATCATCCATCAGGATCGTATTCCCCTCTCTGGCGTCCTTGGCCAGGTAGGGATAATCGATAGGTATCAATTGCCCGGTACCCTCAACATCCTCCGGTGTCAACGTAACCTGGTTGCCGGCCTGTATGAGTTGTCCGTCATCCTTCATGCGGCCGACCCGGATTTTGGGTCCCTGCAAATCCATCAATATGGGAATACTGTATCGATACTTTTGCGCCACTTTCCGGACATTCTCGATCACTTTACGATGATCTTCGTGGGTCCCATGCGAAAAATTAAGGCGAGCCACGTTCATCCCGCTCCGAATGAGCGATTCGATCACTTTTTTTGAATTGGAGCTCGGACCGATGGTACATACGATTTTCGTCCTGCGTCGTTCTTTTGCCATATAAACCGAATTAAATCCTCATTCAATCACTAATTAACTACTGCAACAATAATCAACGGCGACCGAAAACTAATATTTGCCCATACATCAAACAATAAAAAAACCCCGTAAAAAGAAATTCATCGCCCATCCCCGTAAAACTCACGCTGCTTAAGGTCACGTTTGATCCCGTAGCACGACCGGGGCGGGCGGCTGTTCTTCGATTGAAAATTTTTTTGCGCGATTTTGCAGTAGATTTGTAAAAGTCCGAAAGACTCCTAGTTTAGTTTATTAAGATGCATATATGCACTCTTCCTTCTTAATCATGACTCATATGGAAGTTTCCGCAACCGCCTCCGATTTGCCTGATCGGTCACATACGCCGGTCGATTATATCGTAAATATCTCCTTTTTACTGCTTTTTGCTGCGGGAGTATTTGCGGGGTGTGCCCGCATGCAAAATCCGAATATCGAAAGGGGGACCAACTATCGGTTTGAAGAGGGTCATCCGGAAACCCGCGTTTCGGCCCTGGGTTTCTTCAATCAGCAGGGAGATCCCGGCCTGAATATAACAGCCGATATTGTGTACGGAAGCCTTATTTTCAAAGGCAAAGACGGAGTATTCAGATCTGGAATCGACCTGGATATCAAGATTGCCCATAAAGATCAACCCGAAGACCTGGTCAAGGCTCGAAGTTTCTCATTCGATATCGTAGACTCGAGCAAAGCCATCGTTAACAGCCAGGACGTATTCACGTTCGAGAAGAGGATCGAAGTGGAGCCGGGGGACTACAAGATATACGTGACGGTTACCGATCAAAGTTCCGGCAAAAAAACAACACGTACCGTTGACGCCTCCATGCCCGCCCCGGGTGATGACACGCCGCATCTGACCTCTATCCAGCTCCTCAGCCGGAATCTCGATCACCAGGAAAAGGCATACATTCCCGTTACAACCTATGATGTTCCCGGAAAAATTGATTCAGTGAAGTTTCGCTTCCAGGTCAGCCACCAGAATCCGGATACCGAGATTGAAATTGAAACCCGGCTGTTGCGTTTCAAAGCCGACTCCACCGCCGCCCGTTCCATTCATTTCAACAATTACAGTCCCTCCTCCCTGCCCTACAAGGGGATCGACCTTGATAAACGGAACGAGCTGCAGAAAAACACCCGCATACTGTCTGAAACCGGCAACATTCTTATCGAGTACAACTATGCGCTGCCGAGACGCGGCAATTATCGATTTGAGGCCCGCATTATAAATCAGGAAGAAGAAAAAATTTACAAAGCGCGGGATTTTGCCGTAAAGAGCGAAAATTATCCTGCCGTGGAATCAACACGGGAGCTGGCACGTCCCCTTTATTACCTGATGAAGAAAGACAACTATGAGAAAATGATGTCGTTTTCCTCGACCGACTCGATCAAAAAGTATATGGACCAGTTCTGGCTGAAAAATATCAAGTCCAAAAGCAAGGCCCAGCAGGTGATCTCCAAATACTATAAACGGGTCGAAGAAGCCAACAAGCAATTTTCCAACTTCAAGGAGGGGTGGAAGACCGATCCCGGGTATATGTATATTCTTTTTGGTCCCCCGTGGTACGTCGAGCAAAACCTGGATGCGATGAGATGGTCCTACTCCTATAACCGGCAGGATCCCGAATATAATTTTGTGTTTTATCAACCCAAAATGCGGACCGAATTTTATCCCTTTGAACATTACTTGCTGCGGCGCCAAAGCCACTATTACAATATTGAATACCAACAGCGCCAACTCTGGTTAAGCGGACGGATACTGACCCGGGAGTTACAGTAAAGTTTCATCCCGCCGTCCTGCAGGCGATCAACGTTCTTCGTGAGTACAGAATAAGGCATTACTCGCTTTAACGCTGCCGGGCGAAGCGGGTTCTTGATGAGGTTGTGGTAGACGGTTTCGGGGGGCAATCGAGGCGTCGAGTAACCAGTTCCATCTCCTCGGTCGGAACGGAAGAGATAGGAGAGGTGACCCTCGACACCTTCGAAGGGGCCCTTCGGGGCCAGGCTTCCGGAGTTCAGGATAAGTACCTCTTTGAGGTTAACGGTCGAGTGGAAGGCTCCTCGCGATTCGGTGCCGACAACCGCTACGGTACTTTCCCATCAGGTTCGGTCGGCTGGATTATTTCTGACGAGCCTTTCCTCGAAGACACAGATGCTTCGGTGCCTCGGCCCCGATTTCTTACGACGAACGGTTCGCATTCACTCAATTCCCGTTACCTCGAGGACGGTTCGTATATCAGGCTCAAGACAGCCAGCATGGCATACACCTTGCCTCAAAGCCTGACGCCCGATTTATGTGTTCAGCGTCTACGCCAGAGGGCAAATATCTGCTTACATTCACCGATTTCAAAGGAAAGGATTTTGAAGCGGTTGCAAGCGTTAACATCAACATCCGGCAAGGTAACCTCTTCTTCCTGCCGCCTCAACAACGTACCATTTCATTCGGTGTCAACTTGAGCTTCTAATATGGATTATCAAAAGTCATGGGTGTTAGCCATAAAAAAAGGGCCCTTGCTCGGCAAGGGCCCTTTTCATGTTAAGGTGTTATTGGACTCGTTAATTTCTATCCCACCAGAATCTGGAGGTGTTGTTATCACTGGACGGTTCCAGTTTTTGAACACCGCTTTCATAACTCTGGGTGTTTACACCGGGTTCCTGGGCGGGATAGAGATACCGCCGCGGAATGGTTCCGTCGTTGAATGGATCCGGAGAAGGTTCCAGTTGAGGATATCCGGTTCTCCGCCATTCAGACCAGGCCTGGAAGCCCATCGGAAACAAGGCTACCCACTTTTCTTCTGCGATAACCTGCAGTTCCCCGACATTCTGGGCATCATTCCACCGCTGGTTCGCATAGGAGGAACCGTCGGACTGTAACAGACCGGAGGAGGATGAACCATCGTCAAAATGTGCATCAATGGTTGCGTAGGATCGCTCTACACCGGTCTCAAACATATCCTCGACATCCTCTGACGTCCAACCGCGCTGAGCGGCTTCCGCCCGATTCAGATAGGTATATGCCGCCGTCAAATAAGGCAACGGGGCGCTGGCATTCCAGATCTGACCGCTGATGTTGGCATAGGAACTGGTATCCGGATAGCTCGCATAACCATAAGGACGACCCGCTATGCTGGTATCGCGGTAAACATCGAGCCGTTCGTCATACGTGTCACTGGAGAACGTGATGGTGGACTCGTCAGCCTGACCCGACATTGCATCCGTTAGCGGTTTGGATATGTTGTAATCCGCACCTCTAAGTTGTGCAAAGGGGTTGAGGGCACCCGGCTGATTGCTGTGTTGATACCACATCTCGTCACCCACATTCTCAATGACGCCGGCCGAATGATCCAGGGCATTTTGAAACTCGGTAGCCGCAAAACCATTGCTGCCGGGGAATTTCTTGGACAGTTGTATGGAGAGAGAAAGGATGAAAGAATTAGCGAACTTCTCCCATTTTGCTACGTCTCCTCCATATACGGCATCACCGGTCGGACCGGGCTGGCTGGAATCCAACATGTCCCGGGCATCTTTCACCCTCTGTATCAGATCACGATAAATCTCTTCCTGATCCGTATACGCGGGCGTAATGGTTTCGCTCTTGCCCACTGCATCGGTGTAAGGAACCGGACCCCATATATCCGTTATGCGTTTCCAGATGAACGTACTCATGAGTTCGGCCACCGCATATTGATTGTCCGGAGCACCGTATTCCCGGGTAATCGGGCTAACTTCGCCCGTGGTCAGATCTCTCACCTCTTTGAGGTTACTCAGCGTCTGAACATAATACCCGCTCCATGGGGCCGGAGACTCATTATATCGCTGCTCGTCCGTATACACGTTCTGGGACATATACTGTACGTACAGCTGGGGTTTGGTATGATAGTCCCTACCCGGCAGGGTAAAGAACCTATTCATAGCGCCAGCCATCAATCCTTCCGTACTGGGATTTTCTGATACAGCGTCATCATCAACGTTTGTGTCTCCGAAATCCACCGTATCGCACGACGCAAACACAAACAATCCTAATATGACTACCGGTAGTAGAAGTAATAATTTATGTTTCTTCATAGTCAGTAATGTTATTGATTAAAAGTTCAATTGAACGTTGACACCATAGCTTCTGGTACCCGGAAGCTGTCCGTTTTCGCCGTAAGTCTCCGCCAATTCAGAGGGATCCCAGTTATGATCATTTTCGGGATGGAGATAAATTCTCCAGAGATTACGGGCAACAACTCCGATCTTGGCTGACTGTAAAAATCCTCCAACCCATCTTTGCGGAAGATTGTATGACAGGTTCAGCGATCGAAGCTTAACGTAGCTTGCGTCGTGAATAAACGGTTCAGCCAATCGGTTGGAGTACCATTGCTTGTAATAGTCCTGAGCCGGTACATAGGTATCAACATCCTGACCGTCCGGTGTCTGTCCTTCGACATGGACCCCACCGTCTTCTGAAACGGGAGCTCGTCTAGGTTCGCCCCGGTCGTTTTGAGCAGCCGTTTCCTTCAACAAACCGGAGTACATACCCCAGTTCTCGGAAAGCGAGAAGAACTGTCCGCCTTTCTGGAAATCGATCGCCGCGGTCAAGCTCAGATTTTTATAGGAGAGCGTATTGACCATACCGCCGGTCCAGTCCGGAAGGACACTTCCCAGATATTGGTTCTGCTCAACGACATAGAGACCATTGTCATTCAGAATGGGTTCTCCATTGTCCGCTCTACTGATCGCAGCTCCGCGAAGCTGACCCCACTCCTGGCCTTCGCGCTGGGTAATGCTTACAAAATCGAAGGCCGAGGTTGTATTCGAAATTTCGTAGGAGTCCAGACCTTCGGGAAGCGAAGTGACGATGGTCTGATTTCTGGCATAATTAACCGTCAAATCCCACCGGAAAGTCTGAGTTCGCACGGGCACGGTGTTCAGCGACAGCTCAACACCCTCACGCTCGGTGGAACCTGCGTTGGTGATAAAGGAGCTGCTTCCGTTTGAACTCGAGATCGTAATCGGGATAATCTCGTCTTCCCGAACCTCATTGTAATAGGTCGCGTCGAGGCCTATCCGATCGTCGTAGAAACGAACATCGAATCCGGCTTCAAACGACGTATTAAGAGCCGGCTGGATCTCAGGATCGATCAGGTCGGAATCGGTAAACAAGAGCGGCACTGATCGTCCGGTAGCCGGGTTGGTATAGGGATCACTAGAGAGCGCATAACTTGAAACGATCTCTTCAGCATCCACGTCGTCACCGACCTGGGCCCAGCCTGCTCTCAACTTACCATAGGATAGCTTATCGAAGTCCACTAATTCGCTGAAGATAAAGGACACTCCTACGGAAGGATACCCGTAGCCGTTGTTATCGGATGGCAGGGCGGAACTCCAGTCGCGCCGGTAGGTACCATCAAGATACAAGAAATCCTTGTATCCCAGCGTAGCCTTACCATACAAGCTGTAAACCCGCTTATTCCAGTCGGACTCATTAGGCACGATGCGCTCGCGCGAGTTATTGTAATTGTAGACATTGGGAATAATCAGGCCACCGCTCTGATAGTTAGCCCGGTCCATATCAGCCTGGAAGCGGTCGAAACTTTCGATCCGTATGGTACCGCCCCCTAATCCAGTCAGGCTGATATCACCAAAATCATTTTTGTATTCAAGCTGCCCGTCAAAGTTATATTCCTTTTGATCATCCTTTAACAGACCAAAACTGTTTACCCAGTAATTATAGAACAATCCCGTTTGGTCTGCGGAGTTTTCAAAGGTAAAGGGCAACTCGTACCGTCGGGTATACAATTCCCTCGTTATATTACCATTCGCCTGGGCTTCCCAGTTATTATTGAATTCATAATTAGCCTGCAAACTGAGAAGCAGGTTATCGGTACTCCGATTGATGTCATAATCATCCATCCACTTGTAACTGTTGAACCAGAATACAGGTTTCTTATAACCATTATCGCCTACAGTGAGCGGATAGGAATTAGGACCCCACCAGTTCCAGGTTGCCTGGTAACCATCCGGATTGTTCAGATCCTGCAATTCTCTCATCTTATCCGCTTCGAGGCTCCGTCCAAACCACTGGTTAAAGCTACCCGAGGTCTGGTTGGAATAACCATCGCTGCGAACATCGCCGCTAACATCCTGGATGGTATACTTAAAATTGGCACCAACCTCGAATCTATCGGTCACATCGTAGGTAAAGCGACCGCTCATAAAATGTTTATCGAGACTGGAATAGGGTAGAATACCACTTTGCGACTGATTGGTGTAGGAAGCACGCGCCGAATAATCACTGCCGGCACTTGTCAAAGCAAAACCGGTTCGGGTCGTAACTCCGTCATCATAAAAATTCTCGACATTATTCGGTTGAGCATTCCATGGTTGCGTTTGACCATGATAGGGACTATCCGGCCACCAGGAATACCAGGGTGCATAAGAATTACCGTCAAATCGCGGTCCCCAGCTCTCATCCGCGTACGGCTGCGTTAAATAGCGCGCACCGTCAAGATCCTCGAAATAGCTCGGATGAAAAGAGGCATCATATTGGAAAGTGGCAAAGTCGCCCTGCGAATAACCCTGGCCGTATTTATTCTGGAAGTCCGGCAAATAGGCAACGCGATCGAGCGTCATCGAGAAGTTAACCTCGGCACTGACTCCGGTTTCGGAGCCTTCCTTGGTGGTTACCAAAATAACCCCATTTTCACCACGCTGTCCGTACAGGGCCGTTGCATTGGGTCCCTTCAACACGTTAACGTCTTCAATATCATTCATGTTAATCATGTTGGGATTGTTCATCGGAACACCGTCGACCACGTACAACGGTTCCGAGAGATCATTCGTCAGCGAGATTGCTCCCCTCAATCGAATATTGCCGAATGCTCCAAGTTTGGACCCGGCTTGTCCGAGTACCTGAACCCCTGCGACCTTACCGGCCAAACTCGTTCTTATATTATCATTGTCAGCAATATTAAGTTGTTCAGAGGTCACTTCCTGGCTGGAAAAAGAAATGGTGTTTTCTTCCACTTCCTGACCCAGTGCAGTAACCACTACCTGTCCAAGGTCAACACCGGCACCCAGATCAAAGTTTACCTCGACTATTTCCCCGGCTTCAACAGAAACGGTTTGATCAGCCTGGTTATAGCCGACGTATGTGACTCGTACTGTATGAGTGCCCGGTGGAACCTCTGTTATCTCGAAATTACCATTGGCATCTGTAGATGTACCCTTATCCAAATCAACGACAAGCACATTAGCCCCCGGAAGTGTTTCCCCCGAAGTTGCATCAGTAACATTACCTGTAATCGTACCTGTCTGTGCAACCGCTGACCCGGTATATAGCAGAGCTACAAATACCGCGAATAGTAGCTTTCTAAGCATAAATATCCCCTTTTGGTTAGTTATGGTTTAACGTGCTATTTAGTAAACTGTAAGTAAAACTTTTCATCTTCTTTAAAATAAGTATCTGTCGAAAGCAATCTAATGGGTACGGTATAATTTGTCAAATATGTTAACAAATTAGCTTTATAAGCCGAGTATCAGTCTTTTTAGTATATGTTATTCCGTCATTTCATTAGTTGTAGTTGTCAATTTTGATTTTACCATGCCTTCATCCTGTTTCTTCCTTCGCTGGCCGAAGCTTCACGCTTCACACAGCCAGAAAAATAGAAGGATTTTTAAAAAAGTCTGCACTTTTTATTCTACCACATACCTGGGCAATTCAGACGGGATACGGGTCAGGGCCTCATAATTGAGATT
>CAYQXO010000038.1:0-20773 GCA_964421495.1 uncultured Balneolaceae bacterium
CACTTATGCTCTTTTATAAGACTACGTATGAACACCAAGTAAATTGTTAACCTATGGAACAGATACAATCAAAGCTGGAAGTTTTGAAGAAGGCACCGGATTTTTTGGAGGAACTGGTGGGAGAGGTACCTGATGATCGTCTGAAAAAGCGGCGGATACCCGGAAAATGGAGTATCCACGAGCATGCCTGTCACCTGCCGGATGCCCAGCAGATGATACTCGAACGCTTTCAGACCTTCAAGGAGGTTCCCAGTCCCAAATTCACTCCTTTTCTTCCCGGAACCGACGATACGCCGGATGACCACCTCCAAAACATGGATCTGCAGAAAGCTCTGCAGGATTTCAGTACGGGTCGACACAAACTGGTAGCGTTGCTTGAGACCTTTACCGAAGAGGATTGGAAAAATGAAGGTTATCATCCCGAATACGAACAATACAATCCCCGCCTCTTCCTGCGGCACGTGATGATGCACGATCATTTTCACATGTATCGGATCGAGGAATTATGGTTGACGACGGACGAATATCTGGATTATTGAGCCGGATATGATCATCGTAAGATTACCCGATACTATAGAGTATGATGACAACATTTTCGTCTCCCGCGGTATTTCACTACTCAATCAAAAAGGGCTTTGTTCCATTGGCGGGCAGGCTCAGGTTTGAATGATACCAATTACCTATCTTCCATAACGTAAAATTGTTGAAAACTGTATCGTACGAAGAACAATAACCAGGTTCCGATTCCGAACAGTTTTAAAGCGTCCTCAATAAAATAGGCGACCCCCTCCTGGGGCAACACAAGGTCACCGGCCATGGACAAGCCCAGGAATACGAGGGCAACGAGCAATAGGATATATTCGCTTTGAAAGATGTGTTTCGCGTAATACGTTAAATATCCGCCCACAGCCAGAATATAACCGACGTAGACCAGGTTTTGCGGTATTCGAAGGTGCCAGGGAAAAACAGCTTCGTGCAGCATAAACAGATCGTCGAGACATAGCATGGTAGTGATCAGACCGGACGATAGCAGAAAATGCAATTTCCCGGAAGGGTGTCTGTTTTTCAGGACCAGGTAGGAAAACAGACATACAGAAGCGGTAACGGACCAGAGCAGGACGCTAACATTGGAAATCAGTCCCGTAAAGGGATGAGCCCCGTAAACCATGGCGGGATCGCCGGTCATATGCTCTATCGGAAGGTTCAAAAGGTTACCCGAAATATAGGCAAATCCCAGCAGAAGAGTTAATAGTGAATAGGTAGCCGTAAGTTGCAGAAAAGGAGTCGAGAGTGGGCTCTTGTTAATCTTTTTATCACCGGAATAAGCCATGGCCGCTTGATTTAGTAGTTTAATGACTATATTGAAAGTAACGTTCAGTTGAAGGATTGAGACTTATTCTATGATCCATCATACAGTGTAAGTTTAAATGGATATTTCTACAATTTAAGGTATTGTGATGCTTAAGTTGAGGTTGCTGTTTATAAAAGTCTGCCGGAGATCGCTCTTTGACGATGAAGTGTCTAAGTGTTGGTATTATAAATATAAAACGTTTTTGGGATTTTACGGTAAGAAATAATCAATAATATGAATTTTCGAACCACGACAGAGATGTCTCGGGGACCACGGTCTGGTTTGACAGCTTCCGTGAAGGCGCTGCTATGGCTGCTTTTTTTAATCCCCTGCGTGGTGCAGGCCCAGCATTCGGTCGAGCGGATCGTCGACGGCGATACATTTGAGCTATCCAACGGGAAAACGGTCCGGTTGATTGGAATCGATTCCTATGAAAAATATATGAGCGATCATTTGAAAAGGGATGCGAAAAAGGCCGGGCTGGATATTGAAACGATCCGGAAGCTGGGAGAAAAAGCCAGCAGGTATGCCCAAAAGCTGGTAAATGGAAAAAGTATTGAGTGAACCTATGACCCGGCAAATGCCGATACGGATCATCGCGGCGGATACGGCAGGTTGCTGGCGTACGTATGGATACTGGATGAAGAGGGGGAGCGGGAATATATGATAAATCGACGTATGGTGCGGGAAGGGTATGCGAGGGCGTATACGAAATATCCGTTCAAGTACGAGAAAGAGTTTCGTGCATTGGAAAAAGAGGCAAGAAAAGAAAAACGGGGATTGTGGAAACGGGTGGATGCGGATGGAAAGAAGTGAGAACGACTGAAAAATAACCCGGCAAAGCAAAAGCTGTTTATTTATATTAATTAAGAGCAAAAGGTACTCCCCGGCACAGGTAATTTTAAAGCGTTATTATAATTAAAGTCCGAATATCTCTTGTGAATTCAGAGCGAGGTGTCACCCACGAAATGCTCCGGGCAACAGCGATTCCCGCGTAAGCGCTCAGAGCGAAGCGTCACCCACAAAGTGAAATCCGACAGACCTCCAGGTAATTGTTTCACGAGTGTCAATTCCAGCAACTAAAAACTCAAAATATTATGGCACAAAAAAACTCAGTAGTAATATCCGACAACGCTCCTGCATCCCGTAAATATGGCCTCTGTCTGGTACTTCTTTTTGGAGTCTTGATAAGTTTAAGCGGCTGTGCGGACGATCCGGATTTCACGGAGGCGGCCCTTCGCGACCCGGTCGGCTTCTGGCATGGACTTTGGCACGGTATCATCAGTCCGATCTCCTTTGTCATCTCCCTGTTTGATTCCGACGTAGCCATCTATGCCATCTACAATAACGGCGGATGGTACGACTTCGGATTCGTATTAGGCGCCGGCATTCTGTTCGGTGGCTCCCAGCATGGGTAAAAATGGATTTGGAGTCGGGCATCCCTTGGTGAACCTGGGAGAACAAGGGATGCTGATTTCTTGATTTTCGAGCTTTGATTGATTCACGATTTGATCTTTATTTCCGATTTTTAAGAGTATTTTCAACATAATCTTCGGCGGCTGAATTGAATTCGCCGCCCAGGAGAATGATGTAACTGGTGAGAAAAAGCCATAAAAGTAATATGACGACGGCCGAAATCGATCCGTATACTTCCCCGTACCTGTCGAAATTGTCCACGAAAAAAGAGAATCCCCACGAGGCTATCAACCAGAGCAAGGTGGCCAGTGAGGCACCCGATAGTACCCATTTGAATTTTGGTGTTTTCCGGGCCGGGGCGTATTTGTAAAGCAGGCTTATCCCTGATATTACGATGATGGCAAGCAGGGGCCATCTAAGCCAACTCACAAGAGTTCCCAGATAGCCGGGCAATTCAATCGCTGGAAATAAGACAATTAGAATCATACTTAATATCAGGGCAAGAAACGCGCCCAGCGTAAAAAGAAGAGTAATTATATTTTGTATAATTATCCCTCTTGCATTTTTGTTCTTGTAGGCGATATCCAGTCCGTTAAAAAGAGATTTTGTTCCCTTGTTGGCGCTCCAGAGGCTGATCAGGATTCCAAATATCATCCCCCAGCCTAACGTGGTTCCCGAAGTTGACAATAAATTTTCAATTCTTTTTGCTATAATCGAATAGGCTTCTTCGGGTAACAATTTAGTCAACATTGAAATTTGCTGTTCCGCGAGTTGAGGATCTATTACCAGGCCATAAATCGATATAATTGCTATGAGCGCTGGAAAAATGGCAAGGAACCCGAAAAAAGCAACTCCTGCTGCAGCTATTGATATATTATCTTCTCCCATGCGCTCAAATGTCCGCCACACAATTTTAATCCACCCGGAAAACTTAATACGTACGGGAGACGCGATAGCTTTTGACTTTTTCACTCTCTTACGTTTCATCAATTAAAGTCTGGCTGTATGTTGTTCATCATGTCTAAAATTACACAAATAAAACGAATACCATGAATAAATATACTCGACCGGATTGGCAACGGTCCGTATTATTAACTATTGATGTTCAGGAAGATTTTTCTCGACCGGGCGCTCCCGCCTATGTTTCCGGAACGGACAAGATACTTTCACCGCTTGCGAAGTTGGTTCGGCATTATCGTAGTAGAGGTTTGCCCGTGATACACATCATACGGCTGTACCGAACAGATGGATCAAATGTTGATTTATGCAGACGTGAGATAATCGAGCAGGGTTCGCCGATTGTCGCCCCCGGTTCCGAGGGGGCAAAACTGGTGCGGGAGCTTACCCCTGATCGCTCTCCCACCCTTGATCATGAGCGGTTGCTGGACGGGAGTGCCCAACAGATAGGGGATCAGGAATGGGTGCTCTATAAACCCCGCTGGGGAGCATTTTATCAAACCGCCCTGGAGGAGATGATGGATGAACTGGAGGTACATACGGTGGTGGTAGCCGGTTGTAATTTTCCCAATTGTCCGCGAGCGACCATATATGAGGCCAGCGAACGGGACTTTCGCATCGTGCTGGCCAGAGACGTGGTTTCAGGCTTGTATGAACGGGCGGAAGAGGAGCTGGAACGCATTGATGTAACGTTGCTCGACGCGAACGAAATCAGGGAATTGTTAAACCACCGCTAGCCCGGAGTTCACTAACGGGAGAATCACTTCGCCCGGGACGCTTCGCGGGAATCGCTAACGCCCGGAGCAGTGCGTGGGGATCGCTTCGCTCGGGGCCACCAGGAAGTAAGGACTAAATCGATAATATATTTTTTAGCCCGTACATAAGGAATTCAGCAAATAAAGCCGTATCTTTGCAGGCTGTTAAATTTCGATAGCTGTCTCACGTCGTTTCATTAATCTACTGTACCATGTACCAGGATATCAGAAATATTGCGATTATCGCTCATGTCGACCACGGAAAAACCACGTTGGTGGATCAAATGCTCCGCCAGAGCGGCACCTTCCATGAAAACGAACAGGTGGCCGAGCGGGTGATGGATTCCGGCGACCTGGAGCGGGAGAAGGGCATTACCATTAGTTCCAAGAATACGACGGTCAAGTGGGGCGATACCAAAATCAATATCGTGGATACGCCGGGACACTCCGATTTCGGCGGCGAAGTGGAGCGTATTCTGAAGATGGTGAATGGGGTGATTATCCTGGTGGATGCGGCCGAGGGACCGCTGCCGCAGACAAAGTTTGTGCTCCGTAAATCCCTGCAATTGGGATACGAACCGATCGTCGTGATTAACAAAATCGACCGCAAGGATGCCCGTCCCGACGAAGTATTGAATGAAGTGTTTGACCTGTTTGTAATGCTGGATGCGAATGATGATCAACTGGATTTTCCGATTCTGTATGCCGAGGGCATCAACGGTATCGCCAAACATGAGCTCGAGGATGACAACGAGGATCTGGCGCCGCTTTTCGATAAAATAGTAGACCATATTCCCCCGCCCGAACAGAAACTGGACGCGCCGTTCAAGATGCTGGTCAGCAGTGTAGACTGGAACGATTATGTCGGGCGGATCGGTATCGGACGTGTGGAGCAGGGCACGATTAAACAGCAACAGGAAATCGCGTTGCTCGACCGCAAGGGGAATCTCAAGGAAAAAGCGAAGGCCACCAAACTGTTTACTTTTAACGGGCTGAAACGAGAACCGGTCGAGGAAGCCTATGCGGGCGATATTTTTGCACTGGCGGGATATGAAAAAGTGGATATCGGCGATACGCTGACCGCCACAACCGACATGACAGCCCTCGAGTATTACGACATCGACAAGCCGACGATGGCGATGTTTTTTCGCGTGAACGATTCACCCTATGCAGGACAGGAAGGCGAATATGTAACCTCAAGCATGCTCAAGAATCGCCTGATGCGCGAGGATCGTGCGAATGTCTCGCTCGAGGTGGAACAGACCGAAAACCCCGATATATACAAAGTGTCGGGCCGGGGCGACTTGCAACTGGCGATTCTGACGGAGACGATGCGTCGCGAGGGCTATGAATTTGCCGTATCGCGTCCCGAAGTGTTGTATAAGGAGATTGACGGCGAGTTGTACGAGCCTTATGAGGAAGTCGTGGTGGATGTGCACCAGGATTACAGTAACCGCGTTATCGACAACCTGCAGCAGCGCAAGGGTATCATGACCTCGATGACCAGGGAGGGCGAGAATAATCGCCTGATTTTCAAAGTCCCTTCCCGGGGCTTGATTGGCTTCCGCAGCGAGATGTTGACCCAGACGCGGGGAACGGGTATCATGCATCAACAGTTTGAAAGTTACGAGCCTTATGCGGGTACCATTCCGGGTCGTAACAGCGGCGCATTGGTTGCCATGAAGAAAGGGGAAGTTACCAGCTACAGTCTTGAGGGACTGCAGGACCGGGGCGTTTTTCTGGTCGAGCCGGGAGATCCGGTGTATGAGGGACAAGTGGTCGGCATTAACAATCGCTCGGACGATCTGGTCGTTAATGTGGTGAAGAAAAAGAATCTGACCAATCACCGCGAAACCCAGAGTGCGGACGAGGTGAAGCTCGATCCCCCGAAAAAGATGAGCCTGGAACAGTGTATCGAATTTATCGACAAGGACGAGCTGCTTGAGGTAACCCCGAAAAGCCTGCGCATCCGTAAAATGCATCTGGATTACAACGAACGCAAGCGGGCTGAAAAACAGGAAGAGAAAGAATTCGCCTGATATCGGCCTTCGGGATCACGATTTCAGCAGTTTCATACCGAAGCCGGGATCTGACGAAGGCGTCAGAATTCCCTCTTCAAGCTTGTAATCCCCGAAGTCCACATCCTCGGAAGTGCAGGTGACCCCCTCGATAGTGGGTATGTTACCCAGTCCACCGCATAAGTGAGCGGTATAGTAGGTTTTTAGTTGGCTGCCCCAGCAGTGCGGGGAGGCGGAGATGCCCATCTCCACCAGCTTCGGCATGAGCTGCCGCCAACGCGTAAAGCTCAGTCCGATGATATCGGTCAGATGCATATCCAACAGACGTTGCCGGTATAATTTGCGCAACAACTCCTGTTCGGGCTGATATTCCCCGTCGGCCAGGAAGGTTTCTATCCCGCGGTCCAACATCCACTTGCGCAGTTTCAGGTATTTTTCCCGGTCCTCATGGAACGGTTCCTCAAACCAGAACAGCTTGATGTCGCCGATTCCCTCCAGGTAGGCGATGGTATCTTCCACCGAGTAGCCGTTGTTGGCGTCGACCAGGATATCGATCTCGGGAAAATGCTCGTGTATCATTTTAGTGACTTCAATATCGCGCTGCAGTCCTTTTTCGCGTGACATCCACTTGTTGCCGCGCCCGATTTTCACTTTGAGTTGCCGGTAGCCCTGGTTGATATCGTATTCGCAATTTTCGAGAATCTTGTCCATTCCGTTCGACAAATTATCCGCTTCGAGCTCGTCGAAATAAATCATTCCACTGTAGCAATTCGTTACAAAAGGCTCGTTGCGGCCGATCATTTCATAGACCGGCTTGTCCAGGATTATGCCGGAGAGGTCGTGCAGGGCGATGTCAAACGGAAGCGCCTGATTGTCGGTTATCCCCTGAGCGGGATCAAAGACGTCGGTAATTCTCTTGCCCTTGACATATTCAGTCGATTTTTTCAGGTAGTCGCCGCCACCCCGGGCAAAGCCCCATCCGGTGGCTCCCCGGTCGGTTTCAAGGAGGCTGACCCGGATGGTGGGTCCCCTTCCGTGAATGCCCTTGTACGCATTTTTTCCTACCAGGCGCGGATAGTGCAATTCAACGTCACGGAATTCGATACGTGTGATCCGGTGTTCCTTGAGTTGATGGTGATCGTTTTCGTCTTGATCGTTCTCCCGTTGAGCAGGCAACAGACTACCAAAGAGTGATCCTCCCGTTGCGGCGGACAAATACTGTAGAAAATCGCGTCTTTCCATGGCGACATTGATTTCTGTATAATTCCTGTTCCGGCGTTATGTCTTATTCTTAATTCCAAACAATAATAAGGAAGACACCTAAATACAAAATAAGAAGGCTCGCCCGGATTTCTCACCAAGAAATCCGGGCGAGGGCTTTACCCTTTAGGGCCCCGCCTTCTTTATAACCAGCAATGAGGCGTTATTTCCTCAATTGCATTTAAAAAACGGTTATGTTGGACTACAGTTGATCTGAACTCTCCTCAAGCGCCAATTTTTGATATATATGAGCGTAAGCACCAAGGTAGATCGGCATGATGATCAGGCTCGATAGTATGGCAAAAATCGATCCAATAGTCTCTCCGAACATTTCTCCCACAAAGGTGAGAGCCGTCACGATTACACCCAGAATAATTCCCAGCAGGAGGATTCCGAAAAAGATGGACCATTTTTTGCCGTAGGTCAGGCGATTACTCGATTTTAAAGCTTCAAGCGGAGAGAGATCTTTATCAATTAGCAGATACAAGGCGAGACACCAGGCAATACTCAATACCATGCCGGGAATGACCAGAAACACATATCCCAACGTCAGACCCACTGTCATAAATGCCAGAATTAGAAAGAAGTCTCCGAAATTTTCCCGGTATTTTTTTTGAAATATTCCGGTGGGATTCAGATCCTCGCCCTTTGCGATAGCAGGTATAAGCGCCAGGAGTGCAATGGTGGTCCCAACGTTCAAATATGGAATCCAGATGGTGATGACATACAGTATCAAGGCACCCAGAATGGAACCGAAATTTTTGAACCCCAGTTTGAAACCATTCATGACGATACTGCCGAAAGTTAGCTGATTCATATGTTTCTCCCTTTATATTTTGGTTTGAATCGTGATATATAATCACGACTGTTATTCTACCCCTTCAGGTCATTACTGTAACATTGAACAATCTACAAAACTTTTTAAAAGTTTTTGCATTTGGGTAAGTATTTTATAAAAAAATCCCCACTTACAAAGAAAAATTAGAAAACCCTTTGGTTTCTTCCTCCCTCCTATCAAGGTGCCACTCAACCAATAGCGAAAGCAGATATGCGGGTCGAACCTCGTTCTCTCCTATTGCCCGAATATCATGGTGAGTACAGGGAGAAGCGTCATCTGCACCAGCGCAATTCGGGCTAGTTGTATTTTATTTCCTGACAAATGACTCTATAAGGTCAATTACTCTTTAAATCCCTCTTTTGGGACCTCTTGCGGGTTTCTATTACTATAGTAATGATTACATATTGATAGCGTTTAAATTCCTATTACTTATAGATTAAACGATAATAACCAATTTAGTTTGGAGTATCGGGGACTCTCGTCGTATATTGAAAAATGAATTACGTGAAAAAGAGGGAAATACGCGGAACTCGCTTTTAAAAAAGGCGGGTTTTTTTTATGAAAATCCCACCCTATGTTATGACGTAACATATCCCCGCATACTGCAATTTAACTTCATTATGTCGCTTCCGGAAAGAAACGGTAAATTCGAAAACTGCTAATGTTCGAGTACCGGTTATGGCCTTTGATTTCGGGATTTTTCGTTTCTTCCATTAAATTAGATGGGCTTGAAGATCGCATACTCCTGGATTGGGAATCGGACTTGTAAAGTAATTGTCTGCTGATTTAATTAACGTTATTCCAAAACAAAAAAATTATTCTACGTCATGAAGAAATTAACCTCCACTGCCCTGGATGCTATATGGAGTAGCCATATAGCGATTTTTATACTTCGTGTATTCTCCTGTCTCTTTATGTTGACGCATGGATTTCCCAAAATTATGAAGGTCCTTAACGGCGATATGAGTTTTGGTGATCCTGTCGGACTGGGAGCGGGTGTTTCGCTCATATTATCAGCCTTTGCCGAAGGCATTTGCTCGTTGTTTGTCCTGCTGGGATGGAAAAGCCGTCTGGCTACCCTGCCCCTGATTATAAATATGGCTGTTGCGGTCATTTTTGCCCACGCCGGTGATCCGTTTGCGCACAAAGAGAAGGCGCTGTTATTTCTGCTGATTTTTGTCGTGCTTTTCATTACGGGACCAGGAAAATATTCGCTCGACCGCGTTACTTCTTGAACCGGAAGTGCCAGCCCGGATTTCGCATACGCGGGAATCGCTATCGCTCGGTACACTAACGTGGGAATCGCTCCGCTCGGTGCACTTCGTGGGTGACGCTTCGCTCTGTACTCACCTGGAAAATTTGATCGTTTGTAAGGCGACAGGGACCAGGCGAAGGAAACCTGCAGTAGTACATTGATCAAGCCGGTTACCCTGTTAACGCAGCAGACGGTCAAATTTCGCAGTTCCAAAAAATTATCAGTCATATGAATCATGTTCTCCTACCTCCCGGCAATAGAATAAGGTTGATAGTCATTTTAATGGCGGTGGCAACGCTGGTCCCTATTCTGTCGACTGAGGCCCGGCAGTCGGCCGATGTTGTATTTGCCGACTCTTTTGCCACCAATTCACTGGATCAATACGAGATCGAGGGACAGATTACATGGAACGAAGAAGTCCGGAATATCACGCTTGCAGGGAATCCTGAATCGGCTCTTTACTCTGATCGTTCATTTGGTAATAAAGTTGTGGTGACGGGCGAGGTTTATATTCCGGAGGGGGATCGGCACCAGTATGGTTCGGTAGCTCTGGCACTCCGCGACGAGCAACAGAACAATGTATACTGGGCTACCCTGGCGTATGGCTCAAGCCTTAGTCAACAGAATGAAATGTCGATCATGCTGAATGATTCGTGGGGTGAAACGGCCTCTATAGCACTGGAGAGCGGGCAGTGGTTTCATATTAAGATCGAAACCCGATATGGAGATGAACAGCAGTTTATGCAGATGAAAGCATGGCAGCGGGGAGATGCCGAACCTTCCGGCTGGCAGGTTTCTCGCTCGCTCCCGATGGAATTTTCAGTGGATGGGGTGGGATTCCGTCATTATGGAAACGGGACACGTGCCGATAACCTGGTCGTCCATTCCAGCGAACAAATCGATTTGCCGTGGAAGGATCCCCTGCCCAAGCCGGTGGTGGAAGACCATCCGGAATGGGTTGATCTCTACTGGGCGGCCTGGCAGATTGCCTCCGGCAAGGTGCAGCACGGAACCGAAGAGAACGGTTTTGTAGATTCCTATCTCGACGAGGGATTCAACGATCATATCTTTCAGTGGGATACCTGTTTCATGATGTTTTTCGCCAACTACGCCAACGGATTTGTTCCCTCCATCGTTTCGCTCGACAATTTTTATCGAAGTCAGCACGCGGACGGGGCGATCGACCGGGAGATTCTGGAGTCGGACGGATCGGATTATCATGACCAGGATGACTTGGCCTATACCAATCCGCCCCTGTTTGCCTGGACGGAATGGGATTATTATCAGACGACGGGCGACAGCAGCAGGTTTGATCGGGTACTGCAGTACCTGGATGATTACTATAACTGGACCCGCCGGAATCGACGAAGCGCCAACGGCATGTACCGATATAATAACCTGGGAAGCGGGATGGATAATTCGCCGCGGCCCGAAAATAATATCACGGGCTGGATCGACTATACCGCCCAGCAAGCCCTGGCCGCCCGCTATATAGCTAAGATGGCCGGAGTTACGGGTAATTCCACGATGGAAAATACCTATCGGAAGCGATATCAGGATTTGAAGGAGCGAGTCAACCAACTCTCCTGGAACGAGTCAGACGGGTACTACTGGGATGTGGGTGCAAATAATGAGCAGATAAAGACGAAAACAGCCGCCAGTTTCTGGCCGATGTTGGCCGGCATTGCCGATTCGAGCCAGGCCGCCCAACTGGTTGAACACCTGAAAAATCCGGACGAGTTTTATCGCCCCCACCTGTTTCCGACGCTCTCGGCGGATCACACGGCCTATGCCGAGGATGGCGGTTACTGGCGCGGCGGCGTATGGGCCCCGACCAATGTGATGTACATAAAAGGATTGCAGCGAACCGGATATGAGACCTTCGCCACCGAGGCGGCACGGAATCATCTGGTCATGATGACCCGCGTTTACAACGAGGTGGAACCTCACTCCATTTGGGAAAACTATGCACCGGAATCGGCTAATCCGGGAAGTCCGGCCCGTTCGGGGTTTGTCGGATGGAGCGGTAATGGACCCATTACCCTGTTGATTGAAAACATTCTGGGTTTTCGACCCGATGCACCGGCTGATACGTTAGTTTGGAGGCCGACCTTGACGGGCCGGCACGGAATTCGGGATCTTGCGTGGGGAAATCATACCACGAGTATTATTGCAGATGCACGTCCCACGCAGGAAGATTCAATCGTGACTGAAATAGAGGCGGAATCGAGCTTTGTGTTGACGGTCAGACAAGAGAAACTGGAAAAAAGCTATCATATTCAATCGGGCCGCCAGTCGAAAACTATTCCCGGGCGAGCGGCTACCGGACTTACGGATAAACCCGAAAGTCCCTCAGAATTCAGGCTCGGTTCCAATTTCCCGAATCCCTTTAATCCCGTTACGACCATACCCTATGAGCTGGCGAAGGCCACCAGGGTCAGTATATCGGTCTATGATGCCAGCGGACGAAAGGTGCGTTCGTTAATAAAGGGAAAACGTCAATCCCCGGGTACCTACCAGGTGAAGTTTGACGCCGCCGATATGAGCAGCGGCGTCTACTATTATAGACTAACGACTGAAAACGGCCGCGAAGAGCGCACTATGCTTTTGTTGAAATAGGAATGTATGAAAATGGCATAACAACCTGACCACTGGCAGAACGCTGATAAATTGGTTCCCTCAGGGTTAAGCTTTATATTATATATAGTCAGGAATTAGCGAGAATGGGAGTTTTTCGCTCACCGTAAATTTATACACGCTTAACGCAAGAGAATGGTATCTCGTTCGTTAGTAACAGGTGAGAATAAACATTTTTGAATCAAAACAGGATTTTCTAATGCCCAAGTGCGAAATATATCAGGATATAAAAGGCGGTTGGAGATGGCGACGCGTCGACAAAAACGACAATATTGAATACCACTCCGAACAAAGTTTCGAAACATACGAAAAGTGCAAAAAGCACGGTAAAGACAACGGATGCACCAGCTATAAGTTTGGTCACCGCTTTATTCAGGAAGAAGATTAAGGTACTTCCGCCGGATCGGGTCTGTTTCACCGACCGGCGGTTTTTATTTATATTATCATCAAGAGCTGGTTTTACCTACCGTAAAGATAAAAGGGAGAGTATCTCTATCTTTTCCCACGCTTAACTGAGCAGATTGCCCCGTTTTCCTCTTGGGCCGTAATAATGAATCATTAAACAATCCATTTTCAGTTGTAAAATCACCCATGAAAAAAGAGTATCCCGCAAAATTTTTAGATGAGGCTAAAATTTATTTTATTTAAGCATAATAGAACTTTTTGAAAAGCCGGGGCGGACAGCCGTTCCGAGAACTAAAAATTTTTCGAACAGACCTTGTTAAACGCCGCAGAGTATGAATTTGCCGGCAGCCAACGATGATTCAGCAAAGCCGTGAGAAAAAATTTTCAATCGAAGGAACGGCTGTCCGCCCCGGCTTTTCAAAAAGACCCCTAACAAAGTGGTGAAAAGAAAAGGTATGGATATGGAAGACGGTTCTTCACGTAGAACATTTATAAAATCGGGTTTGGCGGCCGGCTTTGGTACGTTGGCCAGCGGGCTCTGGTCCCTTTTCGGCCAGTCGGATACGACCCGGGAAGCTGCGGGTCAGTCTGCGATTCCGAATGATTCCGGCGATGTGGGTCGCGAGACGATGGATATGATTACAATGGGAGAGGTGGATCATCGTAAAAATGGTTTTGACCCGATTGAAATGTTGACTGACTGGGATCAGGGGAGCGTATCCACCCTGCCCGGCGGACAGACCCTTCGCGAATATAAAATAGTGGCGGTTGACAAGGTGATTGAAGTGGCTCCGGGTGTTGAGTTCAATGCCTGGACGTACGAGGGCCGAGTACCGGGACCGACGTTGCGCTGTACGGAGGGGGATCGGGTGCGGGTCGAGTTTGTAAACGCCGGAACGCATCCCCATACCATTCATTTTCACGGGATTCACGATGCCTCGATGGATGGGGTTCCCGGGGCGGGAGACGGACAGATTGAACCCGGCGAATCGACGGTGTATGAATTTGATGCCGAGCCTTTCGGCTGCCATTTTTACCACTGCCATTCGACGCCCCTCAAGCGACATATTCACAAAGGTTTATATGGCACCTTTATCGTGGATCCGGATCCAGCGAAGCATCCTGACCATGTGCAGGCGGCTCGTTCTCGACTGCTGGGTACTCCCGAAAATGAGCAGTGGCAGGAGCTGATGATGATCATGAACGGGTTTGATACCAATTTTGACGGGGACAATGAGATCTATGCGGCCAATTCCATTGCTTTTACGTATGCGAACAATCCCATCAAAATCGACCGCAATCGTCCCGTCCGCCTCTACCTGGTCAACGCCACCGAATTCGATCCGGTAAACTCCTTGCATCTGCATGCGAATTTTTTCGACTTCTATGATCACGGTACCACCCTGGTGCCGGACCGGACCACGATTGACACGGTCATGATGTGTCAGGCACAACGCGGCATTCTGGAGTTTTCATTTGAAGATTTTGAGCTGGGAAAATATATGTTCCACGCCCACCAGTCCGAATTCGCGGAACTGGGCTGGATGAGCTTTTTTGAAGTAACAGACGGAGAAGCGATAGCATAATTATGACTGATTCAAGGCAATACGCGGAGGACAGCCGAAATAAAAATATGCGCAAGTTCGCCTGGATTGCGGGTCCCCTGCTGATCCTGGTGGCCCTCATCATTCTGTTCTTGACGATCAATCCGCTGGCCCCGTTGGGGGTTAACGCTCCACCGGTCGAGGAACTGACTGTCGAGCGAACGATCCTCGAAGAGGGGGAGATACGACTGTTGGTGCGGGCCCACGGCTCCCAGCCGATGAAGATTGCACAGGTGCTGGTTGACGAGGCCTATTGGCGTTTTGAGCAAAAGCCGGAGGGTCCCATTCCAAGATTATCGACTGCCTGGGTGCATATCCCCTATCCCTGGGTGTCCGGAGAGCCTCACGAGATACGTTTTATAACGAATACCGGACTTACTTTTGATCACCCGATCGAGGTGGCGATGGCCACGCCTGAATGGTCCCTGCAGCGACTGTTGAGTTACGCCTTGCTGGGTTTCTATATCGGGGTTATACCGGTTGCCCTGGGACTGTTTTTCTATCCCGGACTCAACCTGCTCAGCCAGACGACGATGAATTTTCTGATGTCGCTCACCATCGGGCTCCTGGCTTTTCTCCTTTTCGACACGCTGTTCGAAGGATTGGAAATGGCTGAACGGGCGGCGGATGTCTTCGAAATGCAGGTGATGGTATGGCTGATCATGCTCGGTACTTTTATTCTTATTTTCTTTTTTGGCCGGCGCCACGGGGAAGCCCCCGAAGGCATGTCCCTGGCCTATTATCTTTCGATCGGGATTGGATGGCATAACCTGGGAGAGGGATTGGTCGTAGGGGCCGCCTATGCCAGCGGCGAAGCGGCCCTCGGTACGTTCCTGGTTATCGGCTTTACCCTGCATAATATTACCGAGGGCATCGGTATAGCCGTGCCGCTGGTTAATCGGAAAGTACCTTTCTCCCGTTTTGTCGGCTATGCACTCATTGCCGGCGCCCCGGCGATATTGGGCGTTTGGATCGGCGGATTTTCCTATTCTCCACACTGGGCGGCCGCCCTGTTTGCCGTCGGAACCGGAGCCATATTGCAGGTTATTGTCGAATTGGGCTCCTACCTGCTGCGGCAGTCAGCCGGACTCAAGAACTACGGGTTGTCACCTGTCAATCTTGCCGGGCTGGCCACGGGGGTATTGATCATGTATAGTACGGCGTTTCTGATAAGCGTATAGACAAAAGGTTTTAATGAGGTACTTCAAGTACTATATTAGTGCAACTTTAATTAGTTATAGATTATTATTAATTGGGCATTATTTAGGTATTTAAAATCCAATTTGGAGTATAGGGGTAAACCGGCGTATATTGTAAGTAGTTGATCGAAAAAAGAGAGAGTCGCCTTCCTGAATGAGTTCCTATATATTCTTCCAGACGGTAAAACTATGTCATGCCGAAATGATCTTTTCCAGAGTCAGACGCAATGGGCTTGGTGCGCAGCGCTGACAGACTGTTGTTTAGGATAATATCTGAAGTTAAAGGTAAGCAGTTGGATTTCATGGTCATAGCGTCACACATCATTTTCTGTTGTGAACTCAGAGCGAAGCGTTATCCACGAAGTGCACCGAGCGTCAGCGATTCTCGCGTAAGCAAAATGCGGACTAGACCGAATCAGGCAGGGAAGGCTTGCTAAGTTCGGCCGTATTTTGAGCGGGAGAGGTTCGATTCAACTTTTTTAACCATCTCCGACCGAATGCGTAAAGGCGTATCAATTCAGGGAGGGGGTCCCGAAAGCTGAAATTCAGTTCCGTATTTTTGATGCGGAAATCCTCCCGGGCAGAAGAGCCAAAAGGTTGTTTAACCAGTTGCCTCAGCGCGTCGTGAATTAACATAAATGTAATTTCTTGATAGCCGTTCGTTTCAACCGGTAATTTCAACGCCTGCAGAACCTGTAGATAGGGGAAATTGATTCCGGCGCAAACGGATCCCAACAGCGTAGACCAATACCGGGCATTGAAATCAACCAGGTACCAGGTCTGGTTTTCAGCATCATAGCGGAAATCAAGATGAGCGACGCCGGACCACTCGAGTTCCCGTACCATGTACTCTATAAAAGCCCGGAAACGGGGCTGCTTGAAAAAGCGGATAGAAGAGGCAAATCGTAAATTTCGACTTACTACGGGTTCCTGCAACGTGATGGCCAGCAATTCCCCTTCCAGGGCCATGAAACTGCAATCCATGTCACTCCCCTCGATATACTCCTGTAGTAAATAATTGGAGCTCTGGGGGCCCAGTGAGTGGATAACTTCTTCCAGGTGACTGGCATCCCGGATCCGTGAAACGTCATGTCCCACGGAACCCGATCGATTTTTCAGCAAAAGGGGGAAAGCAATCTGTTCATTAACCAGTTGCTGCACTATATCCGCCTGATCCAGTTTCCAGATCCGGGGCGTCGGAAAATGGTGATCGGTGAGCCATTGGTGTAAGAGAAGTTTACTGCGCAAGGTTTGAACCAGTTCCGTGGAAGGAAGCGGCGGCAGATAGTAATAGTCGGAAAGCGAGTCATGGTGACTGCCGGTCCACATAACGGCTTCTTCAGTTACGGGAAGCAGGATATGAGCCTCGCAGGATCGACCGAATTCGATTATCTTTTGTGGGTCGAGGGAGTCAAAATCGGGTTGGAATAAACGGTAGGTGGAAATATGACGAGAATGTTTACTTAGTAGCTGTTCACCATTTTCCACGGCAAACTCGTGTATTTTTGCAATACCCGCCTGGTGTAAAGAGCGGGCGACAGACAAGGAGAGATCCGAGCCATTTCCCAGTAATACTACACCATAAGTTGATGTCATATCATAACCTGCCAGATTTAAAATTGTATTCCCTGGTTAACGTCATTATCTGTTTCCAGAAATACTAGGAGTCTGTCGGACTTTTTTTCGCTATGATCCGAAAAGTCCGACAGACTCCTAGCCTGCTTTAGTCGGAGAATTTTATTTCTAACCGTTTATTTCTCTGAAACACGTAGATAATGCACCTATTTATGTTACCACAGCCTGTTGGCGGAAGAGGCCGGTTTGCAGGGATGCGAAACCCTCAATTGCTGATTTTTAGTACATTTATTATTAAATATATGCAAATCCACTGAAAACTAATAGCAGAGCTTTTTGAAAATCCTGCTATTTAATTTTTGCGGTAGCGGGCTCGATCATCTGAGTTTATCTCTGCCCTTGCATCTCTCTTTTAGTTCTTCGATATCCTCTATTTCACCGATGACCGATAGTTCGTCGTCCTCCAGTATGACCGTATTCCCGTGGGGGATAATTACCTCCCGGTTGCGTTTAAGAAGCGCTAAAAGGCTTTTGCCGGGGAGTTCAATATCCTTGACCTTTTTACCGATCATCCTCGCCGTCATATCTTCGGTATTGACTTTAAGGTTGATAAACTGCTCGTCGTGGAGCATGATCTCTTTGAGCTTCCTTTCGTCTTTTGCAGACTGCCATCTCTCCAGAAAATGATCCGAGTCGACCATCTCGGCGATATGAGCCAGTATGCGCAGATGGGAGCCGGAATGTTTTTCTGAGCTGACCAGGAATATAAACATGTGTATTTTCTCGCCCGCATCGTCGGTGCGGTTACTCAACAGTTCGTAATGATCGGTATTGATGTCGAGTCCCCCGGGTATCCGGACGATTACCAGTTCGGAATGGATATCCTTTGAGACGCGAATATGGTCCAGGGCCACACCCCGGCCGATGGGCATGGCTCCAGTTTCGTAGTTGCGGTAGAATGAGTCGAACAGTTTATCCGCTTCAACGTTGATTCGTTCGGAGAGTTTACGCGAGGCTTTGCGGATAATGGTTTCGTAGTCTGGCACGGTATCTCCCTCGTCTATTACAATGGATCGGGCGATGACCTCTTCGTAGGGATCTTCATCTCTCAGCCCCTTTTCACGAAGGATGGTCCGCATCTCGTGTTCCAGTCCCTGGTAGCGGCGTCGACCCAGCCTTGCGTGCACATGGAAAATAGCTCCCTCTCTTTCCACTTTGCCGGATGCATAATAGTAATACCAGCCCACCGAGAACACGCAAACGATCCCGGTGAATATGATGGAAAGCAAGCCCATTTCCAGGATCAATACGACCGACAGAATCATACCGACGATCTGCACCCAGGGATACAGGGGAGAACGGTATCCCGGATCGTACTCTTCTATTTTGCTTTCGCGCATAATAATGACGGCCAGGTTCAACAGGCCGAATAGAAGCAGCTGAAATGAGCTGGCCAGTTTGGCGACCGCTCCCACATTAAAAGCCAACAGAAAAAATATCATGAGCGCCGTGGTTGCTATTATCGATTTGGTGGGAGTGCCATATTGTCCGAGCTGCGAGTACATCGGGGTTATCAGGCGGTCGCGTGCCATGGCCATGGGGTATCGGGAAGCGGACATAATACCTGCGTTACCGGTTGAAGCGAAGGCGGCGATGGCTGCTATAACGACCAATATTAATCCCGTGGGTTCCGGCAGCCAGTCGAGGAAAACCTCGCCGGCGGTTGCGACCGGCGTCAGGTCCATTCTCAGTTCGGTGGGATCCAGGATGGCTACCATAAGATAAACGCCTACTACATATACGATCAACGCCGTAATAAGGGACAAAAACATCCCCAGGGGAATACTCTTGTGGGGTTCGGCCACTTCTTCCGATATGCTGGCCACTTTGGTGAGTCCGGCATACGAGACAAAAACCATCCCGATGGTGGACAGGAAACCGCTCGTGCCGTTGGTGAAAAACGGGGTGAACTGTTGACGGGTCAGCTCATAGAAGTCGAATGAAAAGATGGTGAACAGTCCCTGGAATATGTAGAAAAACATGATGGTTACCAGCACCGCCACCAGCAGTTTTTGCAGGAAGGTGGTTTCCTTGGCTCCCACCACATTCAACAAACCGAATGCCATGGTAAGTATGATGGCCACGGGGGTTATAGGCAGCTCGTAAAAAATACTGATATAAGCTCCCATTCCGATCAGCGCAAAGGCGCTTTTAAGCACCAGGGCCAGCCAGGATCCGAATCCGCCGATCGTTCCCATGAGCGGACCCATACTACGATCTATAAAGTAGTAGCTTCCGCCGGCCCGCGGCATGGCCGTTGAAAGTTCGGCTACGCTGAACATCGTCGGCAGCACGAGTACGCCGGCCATCAGGTAAGCCAGAAATACGGAGGGACCCGTCTCGGCGGCAGCGATACCCGGCAACAGGAAAAATCCCGAGCTGAACATCGCTCCCGTGCTTACGGCGTAAACGTCAAAAATTCCCAGGTTTTTTTCCAGTTTTTCGAATTTCATATTTGAAGCATGTAACCGCAGGGGGTTGGATTTCCTTTACTTTTCTTTAGCCAGTCGGTTTAATTTATCGATATCTTTGACTTCGCCTATGATCAGAAGGAGATCTCCCTCTCGGATGGAAGTGTTTCCATGCGGTATTTCAATCTTTTCACCTCTTTTCAACAGGGTAATTAAACTCTCTCCGGGCAGGTCAATGTCACGGATCTGTTTTCCGATCATATACTCGAATGAAGAATCTCTCGTAACGTTCAGCCGAAGAAAGCGTTCATCCCGATGAAGAATCTCGCGCAGTTCAACTTCATCTTTCGCCTCGATCCACTTTTCGAGGAACGAATCCTTGTCAATCATCTCGGCGAGATGAGCCAGAAAACGCAGGTGTTGGCTGGAATGTTTTTCCGAGCTGACCAGGAAAATAAGGGCGTACAATTCATTTTCGTCAATCCTCTTGTCCGGGTCGGTATCAGGCAGGATACCGTTGGGCACCCTTACCAGCACCATTTCCGGCTGAACGTCCTTCTCGGTTCTCGTATGGTAGAGGGCGGTTCCTTTTCCGATGGGAATAGCCCCGAAGTCGCTTATATGGCTGAAGTCCTCGTACAGTTGATCCTCTCCTATCGGCAATTTGGAGGCCAACAGGGAACAGACATTTTTAATTATATCGTTGTATTGATAATCGTTGTCACAATCCAATACCGCTGCACGGCTTACCACCACTTCATAGGGATCTTCCTCCCGCAATCCCTTTTCCTGCAGGATAGTTCGCATCTCGCTTTCCAACCCCCGGTCCTTGAATTCACCGAGGCGGGCGTGTACATGATAGATGGCTCCCTGGCGGTCTATTTTCCCGTACGCATAGTAGTAATACCAGCCTACCGCGAAAACCACTACGCCTACGGTAAACAGAATGGAGACGTGTCCCATCGCAAAAATAAGAATGATCGACGTCAGCATCCCCGCCAGTTGAATCCAGGGAGAAAGAGGGGAGGTAAA
>CAYQXO010000039.1:0-20758 GCA_964421495.1 uncultured Balneolaceae bacterium
AGGCCGGAAGGCTATTCCGGCAAGTTGCATTGTTGTGTATATACACAACTTTGTTACCGATCGGAATAAGCCTTCCGGCCTCCGGCTTCCGACTTCCGGCAGGGCGAGCGTAGCGAGCCCTATTCCTCATTTCCCTGGAACGCTTCCAGAAATTCCATGGGAAGGGGCATGAGAGCGAACATGGTATTTTCCTCGCTGATATCCGATATTGTTTGCAGGTACCGGAGTTGCAGGGCAACCGGTTGCTCCTGAATCATACTGGCTGCTTGAACCAATTTTTCGGCGGCCTGGTACTCTCCCTGGGCGTTGATAATTTGCGCTCGACGATCTCGCTCGCTTTCAGCCTGTCGAGCCATAGCACGCTTCATGGTTTCGGGGAGTACTACATCGCGGACTTCCACGGAGGTTACCTTGATACCCCATGGATCGGTGTGTTCGTCCAGGATATTCTGGATTTTTTCATTGATTTTGTCACGCTCAGAAAGCAATTCATCCAGCTCAACCTGCCCGAGAACACTACGAAGTGTTGTTTGAGCAAACATGGAGGTAGCCTGCAAGTACTGTTCGACGTTAACGATCGCCGCTTCGGCATCGACCACTTTAAAATAAGTAATCGCGTCAACGTTGACCGTAACGTTGTCTTTTGTGATGATTTCCTGTTTGTCAACATTTATAGTGAAAATTCGAAGATCGACTCGCACGATACGGTCGATAAAAGGTATCAAAAATACCAGGCCGGGTCCTTTAGCCCGCAGTAATTTTCCCAGTCGAAATACCACGAGTCGCTCATATTCGCGGGCGATGCGAATGACTTGTGGCATAAAAATAGCTAAACCGACTACGATCGCGACAATCCAGAGTAACATATTAGTCATGATGATTCCCCGTTGTGGTTGTGTTTTTTTGATTGAACTATCAGTGTTAATCCCTTACGATCCAATACTTCACAATGTTGGTCTTTTTCAATGCTCTCTCCCCTTGTACGGGCTTTCCAGTACTCCCCATCGACAAAGATCCGGCCGTGGTCGGGTCCGATGGTTTCCAGGGCCCGTCCCTCGCTACCAATCATAGCCTCGGATCCGGCTTTGGTATCCAGAAACTGGGCTTTGAGTCCCGCACTGACGATGAACGCAAAGAACGCCGCCGTCAACAGTGTTATAATGATGAGGAATGACCACGAAAGCTGAAAGACAGGGGTGAGATCCTCAAAAAGAAGTAGTCCTCCCAGAAAAAACGAAATGGCTCCCCCTATCGTCAACAGACCGAATGTCGGGGTGAAGGTTTCGCTGACAAAAAGGATGATGGCAAGACCGATCAAAGCAAATCCCGCCACATTGATCGGAACGGCGGAAACGGTGTAAAGAAAAAGAATCAAGGCTATGGCACCTGCCATGCCGGGAAATATAGCCCCCGGATTACTCATTTCACCGAGCAGTCCGTAGATGGTTATCAGCATGAGAATCATCATCACCTGGGGTTGAAAAAGAAATCCGAGAAAGTTTTCACTATAGGTGCGTTCCAGGGTGGTAATTTTCGCATTGCTCGTATGTAAAGTTTTCCCGGCTGCTTCCCGGCCGTCGAGTTTCTCCAGGAGGTCCTCCTGGTTTTCAGCAATAAAATCCACTACGTTTTTTTCTATAGCCTCGTTTTCGGTGATGGACGAGCTGTTGCGCACGGCCGATTTGGCCCACTTCACATTTCTGTCTCTCCGCTCGGCTATACTCTCGATATAGCTCTCGGCGTAATTGACCAGTTTTTCTTTCATGACCGTATCCATGGGTTGTCCTCCCATCTGGACCGGGTGGGCGGCCCCAATGTTGGTGGCGGGAGCCATTACCGCAATATGGGCAGCCATGGTGATAAAAACGCCGGCGCTTCCGGCACTGGCACCGTCAGGCGATACATAGACGACGACCGGAGTTGAAGTAGCCAGCATCCGTTGTACAATTTCTTTCGTCGCGTCCAATAGTCCCCCGGGCGTATCCAGCTCAATGATCAGGCATTGCGACTCCTGCTCTTCGGCATGGGTGGCAGCTCGATCTATAAAGCGTGTAGTTGTCGGATCTATCGTTCCGTTAACGGTGATCCAGGTTACTTCGGTGGTGGTATCAGTGGCGAATGTAGGGACGCCTTGAACCACCGTCCCCCCGGCGGTCAATCCGTATAGGATGAAAACAAAACCTGCTATGAAAATGAATCGATTCATAGTTTGTAAATTACCAGATTCGTTGAATAATACAACCGCTAAAGAAAAAGGCCGCTAAATGAGTCAAAGGCTAATAAAAAAACTGGCGATTGTAAAAATGGAAGGCTATAAATGATATTTTCCGGGGATGTCGTGTTTGGCAAGACAAGGGAATTCTTATACCTTCTTTTTTTAATAAAGCTTTTGAACACCCGGGTGAGCTCCGAAGTAGTTGGATCGTCTTGCTTTTAACTCGGTACTTGTTGGCATGTATTTGCGGTATATTTGTCTTACTTTCGAATCAATCGGGATTATCTTTTAAAACTAAAGCTGTTATACCATGGAATCGGGCCCCAAACATCGATTACCGCCGCAGGCAGTCAAGGTTTGGCGATTGGCGGATGGTCTGCGTTCAACCTTTTTCTGGCTGATCCCGATCGGGTACTATTTGACGTACAATGAGCTCGGAGCTTCCTTCTGGGGTGTCTACCTGCTGGTTGTATGTGCGCTCCTGAATACGTTGCTGAGAATAAGTTTGATCCCCGGACTGCGATGGAAACACTGGCGGTATCAGGTAACCGAACACGAAATCGATCTTAAACACGGTATTTTTGTTGTCAGCCGCACGTTAATCCCGATCAGGCGCGTTCAGCACGTTGATACCCGGCAGGATCCCATTCAAAGATTTTATGGTATTGCAGGCGTTCGCATTTATACGGCGGCAACGGTTCACGAGATTCCCGCGTTGAAAGAACAGGAAGCCGAAGTGGTGCGTGATCGTATTTCTGAATTGGCAAGAATAGCGGATGAAGATGTCTGAAGCTCGCCGACAACATCCGGTAGCTGCACTTACCAACTCGCTCAAGGTGGTACGCGAGCACCTTGTCAAGATCATTATTTTATACCTGGTTGGCGGTCAGCAGTCTCAATCCACCTTTTTCAGCTTTACGGGTTTGGGTATACTTCTCGGCGTATTGTTACTATGGGGAGTCCTTTCGTGGATGCGTTTTAACTATCGGGTCGAAGAGGGGTCGCTGAAGATCGAATATGGAGTTTTTGTCCATAAGAAGCTTGATATCCCAAGTCGTCGTATACAGGTTATCGATGTATCCTCGGGGATTGTCCAAAGAATGTTCGGGCTGGTCAGCCTCAAGGTTCAGACGGCCGGACAAAGTTCGGAAGAGACCGAAATAAGTGCCGTGACCCGGGAGGAGGCGGAACGTATAAGGGAGGAACTTCGCGTGGACAAGGATGAAGAGGAGCAGGAAGAGGGAAGTCCTGCTGCCCGGGGACCCACTCACCAACTAAGCCTGAATCGCCTGGTGGTTGCAGGGGTTACTTCCGGTAGCATCGGGGTGGCCCTGTCGATCATCGCCACCATCCTCTCCCAGGTAACCGATATATTGGTGGAGACCCAGCTGTATGAATACCTGGCCGATTATTTTGAATCGGTTACGGGATTGCTGGTTACGCTCACGTTATTATTTCTGCTGGCAGGAATGCTGTTGGCTTTTTTGGGAACCCTTGTTCGTTTTGCCGATTTTTCAGTGAAGCGGCAAAACGATCAACTGGTGATCAGCCGGGGACTGTTTGAAAGAAAGCAGATGACGATTCCCCTGAATCGAATACAGTCGATACGATTGGTAGAGGGAGTTCTTCGGCAACCCTTTGGCTTGTTAAGCCTGCAAGTGGACAGTGCGGGTTATGCCGACGAAGAAGGGAAATCAACCGAGCTTTTTCCACTCATGAAACGATCAGAGGTACAACCTTTTATACGTGATATGTTACCCGAATTTGACCTGGAAGCCCCGGGGATTTCGCCGCCGCTACGGGCAAGCAGGCGTTTTATTGTTAAGTTGGTGGTTCCCGCTGTAATAGGAGTTGCTGGCATTTTGTATTATGATATAATGGGGTATGAAGTGCTGGGGGTATTGCCGGTTGTGACGGGTTGGGGTTGGTTAAGATATAAGGATACGGCCCTGGGTCGTACGGAGGATATGATTTTTATGCGATATCGTCGATTAAGCAGAACCACGGTCCTCATCCCGCGTAAGCGTATTCAACGAGTTACCTTTACGCAAAATCCGTTTCAGAAGAGGGGACAAGTTTCAGATGTGATCGTCACCGTGGCATCGGGTCGTACCGGTGCTTCTTTCCGTGTCCAGCATATGGACGTCGGTATTGATGAGTGGATACATCCCTGGTTATTTGATAGAAACGAAAATGATGAGAAATCTATCCTTCACCAAAAGGCCTCGGAAGTTAGACGGTTACCCGGGTTTTTTGCAGTAGATTTGTAGAAGTTCGACAGACTCCCCGGGGTTATTGAACAATTTTATCCGAATAACGAATAAATAAGAACCAGAATAATGGCCTGTATTACCCATCCAATAAAGCAAACGCCTACTGCTCGCAGCGTACTCTCATAGTCAAGCGCTTGCCGTACCGCCACAACCATCGCTACCAGCATCCAGATGCCTGCTACAAAGCTAACGATAATGTTTAGACCGGGAACTATTCCGATAATCCGCAGTATTCCGGGCGCACTCGAAAACCCAATCGTGCGGAGAAGTTGACCGTGTGTGGCATGAGTTTGTTCGACGGGCAGGATTCTTGTGCCGACAAAATAGGTTATATAAGCCCAGATAAACCAGCTTAACAGGGCTCCAAGCGTCCCGGTAATCAAACCTGCAAATCCTCCCATATCGTAGGTTGCGATTCCGGCAGCAATACTGGAGAGCACGACGACACCCATCGCTTGTCCCATAGCGTCTTTGTCGGCTTCTACTTCCTCATAAAGATGGACATCCAGTTTGGCGGCGCGCAATATGCGAGATTGAAAATCAGCCATAGATCCCTTGTCATTTTAAAAATTTATTTTTCCTTAATTACAAACCGAGCCGGCCAAAGTCAAAAAGGGAAAGATACATGGAAAATACGGCAGCCGTTACAATTTTAAATTTAGTCCCGATATACCGTAACTTGTTTTGTGAATTTGAATGGGTTGCCGTATACAGACAGGACTTGTACTGATCGATAGAGCTCCTTGAAAAGCGGCGGGTGTTCAGAAGCAATTGAATTATGCAGCTAAAAGCAAGGTATTAAAAAACCTGATTATGTAGTGCATAAGGCACAATTGGAGTAAAGCTGGAAACCGCTGGATATTTCTGGCTGATGAACACCCGCCGGTTTTCGAAGAGCTACGTTAATAGGATAAATAACATAAAATCGTAATCAATCTGTGAAATTATATACGCTGGGCGGATACAACAAGGTCGGGAAAAACATGACGGCCGTAGAAGTAGGGGGTGAGATCGTAATACTTGATATGGGATTGGATCTTGAAAGGGTGATTCAGGAGCAGGCAGAACTTGAAAAACAGTCGACCCGGGAGAGTTTCGAGACGGGAGCTGTTCCGGATGACGCAGTTATCCATGAGCAACGGGAAAAAGTGAAAGCGATCGTGATAGGGCACGGTCACCTTGATCATGTGGGCGGAGTTCCCAAGTTGGCGGGTGCATACGACTGCCCGATCATCGCCACCCCCTATACCATGAAAATTGCTGAACAGCGAATCAGTGAAGATCGGAAGGGGGTTGGAAATGACCGCGTTACGCTGCGGGCCGGAGAACGCCACTGGTTGTCTAACAGGCTGGAAATTGAATTTATCCATGTGACGCATTCTATTCCTCATTCGGTGATGACTGCTCTCCACACCCCGGAGGGAACACTTTTGTACACGCTGGATTTTAGATTTGACGAGGACCCCGTTCTTGGAGAACCCAGTGACTACGATCGCATCAGGCGTTTTGGGCGGGAGTCGGTGAAGGTGATGATAGGCGACTCAACGCGGGTGAATTTACGCGGCGCCGCACTTACTGAATCGATGGTGCGGGAGTTGTTGCGGAACCGAATTGATCGATTGCACAATGAAGCCGGTGCGATCATTTTTACTACCTTTTCATCCCATATTGAGCGAATAAATGCGTTGTTACAGGTAAACGACGGAAGACGAAAAGTAGCCTTCCTGGGGAGGTCGCTGAAAGAGTATACAAGACTGGCCGAAGAGCTGGATCTTATTAGCCTGGATGATATTGAGGTTTTGAGTTATTACGATGAAGTCAACCATTTCTTAAAACGCATTGCCGGTGAGAGGGAGGAGTGGATCCTGGTATGCACCGGTAATCAGGGCGAGCCGGGGGCCGCACTTACACGATTGGCTAACAATGATTATCCGATGCATATTCGGGAAGGGGATCATGTGATTTTTTCTTCAAGCACCATACCCACGTTGCTCAACCGTTATAATCGTCAACAGCTGGAACAAAGCTTGCAGGCCCAGGGGGCTGTTTTACATCGCGACTTGCATACCTCGGGCCATGCGCGTCGTGAAGATACGAAAAGGTTGATTCGTATGGTGAATCCCGACACTATTGTGCCCGCACATGGCACGTTGCAGATGGAGGCCGCTTATGCTTCACTGGCCCGCGAAGAGGGATATTCATTGAATGAAACGCTATTTCTGTGTGAGGATGGGAATTGCCTGGAGCTTTGATTGTTAAACTCAAATGAGGGGCCTATGTCCCAGCCCGCCCCGGAATAACGATAGGTATGAGATCTTTGTCGACCGGACTGTTAGGGTCGGACTCCTGTCTTTTAGGTTTCTTCTCTATAACTTAGTCGTACGCGGAAACTCAGATCATTTTCATTATGAGTATCTTCTTCATTTTCATCACTGAAACGGGGAGTGCTGAGATCTGATATTTTACAGTCACACTCTTCGTTTAAATAATTACTGATTTCTTTGGAAATGATTTTTTCAAGTTGGCTGGCAGATAAAGTCTTAAGCTTATTACTCATTGTAGTAGAATGGCTTATTTGGATAAAGTTCTAAATAAAAGTAGAAGCATTGTGAAACGGGGTGCCGAGAAGGGCATTATGCCAAGAGTCTGTCGGACTTTTTGCGTCACGATCCGAAAAATCCGAGAGAACCCCGGGAATCCGACGGGTCGCTAAACTTTTTTATCTGATTTATCTGAAAAAGCTTTGCTGAAGGATTCTTTCAGATCCTCCATACGGATAGGCTTTACAAGGTCTTCGACGAAATTGGTTTTTTTGGCGCGATTTAGATTGTACTGGTCGGAATTCCCCGTTATATAGATGACGGGCACATCAGAAGTTTGACGAATTTTGTGCATGGCATCAATCCCGTCAATATCGTCCTTGAGTTGAATATCCATGAGGATCAAATCGGGATCTTGTTCCTGAGCGCATTCAATAGCCTCTTTACCCGTAATAACCTTGTCGATGACTGTATGATTCAGTTTTTTAACCATGCGTTCAAGCACCATGGCAATTATCATGTCATCTTCTACAATCAAGATACCTTGCGTGGAACCGTCGTCGGTCATATAAACATATGGTCTTACTGAGTATTATCTACACCCGGTTTTGGAAAGGGCTATTTCCCAATGTTCATCCCCATTTCATTCCAATGCGTATGATTCACATAACTTTCCGCTATAAAAGCTCAATGAATATTATAAGTAAAATGACAATAAATAAACAACTCGGTTTTAGAGAACCTTTTGAATAAAGACCTCTCCATCATAAGAATGTTGGAGCATATGCTCACAATCACGAAGAAATTCCAGCCTGTATCGAGTTCTGCATCCTTGCATGACCATAAGGGAAGTTAGCCAAAAGCCACATCCAATACCATCATAACTACAAATCCACCCATGGTTCCCAACGTGGCAATATCGGTATTGCCATGTTGCTGTGACTCAGGGATTAACTCCTCCACCACAACGTAAATCATGGCTCCGGCTGCAAAGGACAGGGCATAGGGCAGTATGGGTTGTATGGTTAGCACAGCAGCGGCACCGATGGCAGCGGCAAGGGGTTCCACAATGGCGGAGAGTTGTCCATACCAAAAGCATCGGCCGCGTGCTATACCTTCGCGTCGCAGCGGCATCGAAACGGCAAGTCCCTCGGGAAAGTTCTGAATGCCGATACCAATGGTAAGAGTGATTGCTCCGATAATGGTGGCCGTACCGGACGGGTCGATGCCGGCGACCGATGCTCCGTATAGAACGCCGATGGCGAGTCCCTCCGGTATGTTGTGAAGAGTAATCGCGAGGACCAGCAGGGTTGTCCGTCGCCACGTGGTAGTGATACCTTCTGCTTCAGAACGTGCACCGCCTATGTGCAAATGGGGGAGATACTGATCGCAAAAGCGCAGAAAAGCACCACCAAGTAAAAATCCCACTGCTGCCGGCAACCAAGAGATGAAACCCTGAGATTCAGCCATGTTGATGGAAGGGACAAGCAGGGACCAGAAACTGGCTGCGATCATTACTCCAGCAGCAAATCCCATCATGCTGTCCAGTAATTTATAGCCGACCGACCTGGTGAAAAATACCAGGGAGGCGCCCAGCGCAGTAAGAGTCCAGGTAAAACTGCCTGAAATAAAGGACTGTGAGATGGGCCCCAATCCCAAAAACCATTCCTTGATTGCTAATAATTCCATAGGTTAAAGGCTTATTGAACTAAGGACTCGATTATCATTTGATAGTTTTCCTTTATACACCTATAATCAATTCAGTCTGATCGGGTATAAGGTAGCAAAGATCATCAACAAATTTCCGGTTGTCCAGAATTCCATATTAATGAGAAATGAACGGCATGATAGTGCCAATGTGTAATCGTTCATATGATAAAAAATGGGAAGAACAGCAAGTTGGAAAAGGTGTTTATTAATCTGCATACTTACTATCTTATTCAAGTTTCAAATAAAGCATAATAATTGTTTTTACAGTCGTTGTTAAGTGTGCTAATTATAAGATCCCATTTGGCCAGGTGGTATGTATATAAATAGAAATTTATCAGTAAAATTTTAGAAAATCTGACGCTCATGACTATTAATCTGCAGAAACCGAATTTTGTTAATCGGCATATCGGACCGGACAAGCATAATGTCGGAAAAATGCTTGAGTCCGTCGGGGCTGAAAACATGCAGCAGTTTATGGAGGAAACGGTTCCAAGTCAGATCCGTATATCCGAGCGGCCTGACCTTGGAGAGCCTATGGATGAATCCAGCTACCTGGACCATATACGGGAGTTGGCTGATAAAAATGAGGTTTTCACCTCGTATATTGGAATGGGATATTATGACACGGAAATGCCGCCGGTAATTCAGCGGAATGTATTTGAAAATCCCGGCTGGTATACTTCGTATACCCCGTACCAGGCTGAAATTTCACAGGGAAGGCTCGAGGCGCTGGTCAATTTTCAAACCATGGTGTGTGACCTGACGGGCATGGAATTGGCAAATGCCTCGCTGCTCGACGAGGGAACGGCGGCGGCTGAGGCTATGTCACTAATGTATAATCGCCGTAAAGGCAAGAAAAGGAAGCAGGCCCATACCTTGTTTGTGTCCGAAAACTGCCATCCGCAGACTCTGGATGTGATCTATAATCGTGCGGAACCCCAGCCCATTGAAGTGGTAATTGGCGATCCGGAGGAAGTGGACGTAACCGACGAAGATCTGTTTGGCATAATACTGCAGAATCCGGATACGGAAGGATGCATTACCGATTATTCAAATCTTATCGAGGCGGCCCATGAAAATAAGGTATTGGTAACGATTGCCACTGACTTACTTTCTCTTACGTTGATAAAAGCGCCGGGGGAAATGGATGCCGACGTGGTTGTAGGTTCATCCCAGCGATTTGGAGTGCCCATGGGATATGGCGGTCCACACGCTGCATTCTTTGCTACGCGAGAAAAGTACAAGCGCAATGTTCCCGGTCGAATAATCGGGGTTACGCGGGATGCCGAAGATAATCCCGCTTATCGTATGGCCCTGCAGACCCGCGAGCAACATATACGCCGGGAGAAAGCGACGTCCAATATTTGTACGGCACAGGTACTGTTGGCGGTAATTGCAGGATTTTACGGAGTCTATCACGGTCCCGATGGTTTGCGAAATATAGCTCGCCGTATCCACGGATTGACCAAACTGGCTGCGAAGGGAATTGACTCACTCGGCTACGATATAGTGCATGATGTTTATTTTGATACATTGAAAGTGCGAGTGGATCAAAAAGCGTCGAAAGAAGCTATCCGCAAGGAAGCCGAGAAGCGGCAGGTTAATTTCCGATATTACGACGGACCGTTTATCGGTTTGTCGCTTGATCAGGTCAAAGAACTCTCCGACGTCAAACAAATACTGCATATCCTGGCCGTGGCATCTGACCAGAATATTACCATTGATGTGGATGAGCTGGCGGAAAAAATGGAAGTTGATTATCCGGAAGAGATTCAACGGAAGACGACGTACATGGAGCATCCGGTCTTCAACTCTTTCCATTCGGAGCATGAAATGCTGCGGTATCTGAAAAGCCTGGAGAACAAGGACCTATCCCTGGTTCATTCGATGATTTCCCTGGGATCCTGTACGATGAAGCTTAATCCCACGACTACCATGAAGCCGCTTTCGTGGCCTGAATTTATCGGCATGCACCCGTTTGCTCCACGTGAACAGGCAGAAGGCTATGAAGAGTTTTTTGGCCTGATCAAGGACCAACTCAGAGAAATTACCGGCCTGGCTGATGTATCTCTTCAGCCGAACTCCGGAGCCCAGGGGGAATATGCAGGCTTGTTGATGATTAGAGCTTATCATCGGGACCGCGGCGAGGAACAGCGTGATGTTACCATCGTTCCCGATTCGGCCCACGGGACGAATCCGGCTAGTGCGGTAATGGCCGGAATGGAAGTGGTTGTAACCAAGTGTGATGACGAAGGCAATATCGATATCGACGATCTGCATGAGAAAATCGAAGAGTATAAAGACCGCCTGGCGGCGCTGATGGTTACCTATCCGTCCACGCACGGAGTTTTCGAGGAGGATATAAAAGATATCTGTGACCTGGTCCATGAGCATGGAGGGTTGGTGTACCTTGACGGGGCCAACATGAATGCCCAGGTAGGATGGACCAGTCCCGCCGCAATAGGAGCCGATGTGTGTCATCTTAACTTGCACAAAACGTTTTGTATCCCCCACGGAGGTGGCGGACCGGGTATGGGCCCGATTGCCGTTTCAGAAGAGCTCAAGCCGTTCCTGCCGGGTCATCCCCTCGTGGAAACCGGCGGAGAAAAATCGATTCAGGCCGTATCTTCCGCCCCATGGGGCAGTGCAAGTATCCTCCCCATTTCCTACGGTTATATCAAGATGATGGGCACCGAGGGACTTAAAAAAGTCTCGGAAACGGCTATCCTGAATGCCAACTATCTGAAAGACCGCCTCCGGGAACACTACCCGATCCTGTTTACCGGCAAACAGGGGCGCTCGGCTCACGAGTTTATCCTGGATTTAAGGCAATTTAACAAAACCGCCGGAATAGACTCCGGAGACATTGCCAAACGATTGATGGACTACGGTTTTCACGCTCCAACCATGTCGTATCCGGTGCCGGGCACCTTTATGATCGAGCCGACGGAGAGTGAAACCAAGGAGGAACTCGATCGTTTTTGTGAGGCCCTGATCTCGATACGTCAGGAAATAAAAGAAGTGGAGGAGGGCAACGCGGATAAAGAGGATAATGTGTTAAAGAACGCTCCTCACACCCAACGCACTGCGCTTGCAGATGACTGGGATCATCCGTACGGTCGTGAAAAAGCGGTCTTTCCGCTCGATTACCTGCGGTTTGACAAATTCTGGGCGAGCGTCAGTCGGGTGGATGATGCCTATGGCGATCGTAACCTGATGTGCAGCTGTCCGCCGATGGAACAATATGCAGACGGCCAGGAACCGGTCTCCGTCGAGTAAAATTAGCGTCGGGAATAGCAAATATTAGCTGAAAACGGAGAGACTTTCGGACTTAAATAATATAGTGCAGCAGATGAATGTCCGATTGTATTTCCGATACAGCGATTTTGAGGAAAATAGAGTCCGCTATCAAAAGAGAAATCGGCCGAAAGTCGCCCCATCATTATAGTGAGCAATTATCCAGAGGTCGGGGCTAAACAAGGGGAGGACTCTGAAGCACTTGGGTTGTTCAGCCTTATGGCTGAAAACTTATAATCCCTAATTGCCGGCATTTAGGACTCAAATCCCAGTGAAGCAGCAAGTCAGCTGAATTTCCCTGGCTGAAGAGGCCTCCCCTTGTTTAGCCCCGACCTCTGGATCCCGTTACGAGCTGTCCTGCGATTTGTGGGTGAGATGGGATGTGATCTTTATATCGGATTGGAGGGTCCGGTGGACGGGGCAGCGTTCGGAGACTTCGAGAAGCCGATCTTTTTGCTGCTCATCCAGGTTGCCTTTAACGATTACATCCTTTTCGATGTGATCAATTCTTGACGTCTTTTTCTCCGAGTTTTTGCAGTCTTTAGCATGTGCTTTGCTGTGCAGAAGTTCAACGTAAACATCTTCGAGCGGCCAATCCTTGTGATCCGCATACATACGAACCGTCATGGCGGTACAGGATCCCAGGCTCATTAACAGATAATCATACGGATCGGGCCCGGTATCCTGCCCTCCGTTGGACTGAGGCTCGTCTGCAAACATTTGATGATTCCCGGCTTGCAGATCCACTTTATAGGGGATGTCTCCAAGGTGGGCATGAACTACTTTCTTATCTTGGCTTTCCAGGACCATAACAAAGCTGGTGTTTAATTCAAGTAAATTTATATCTCTGGAAAAGTAATAAAAAACGAGAATTAATGGCAGTGAATGTCATTTCATAATTTTAATTTTTTCTACCTCGGTTTGGCTGACCTGGGTCCCCCCGCGATATGATTTTTGAGTAAAAGGATAAGCCACGCCCTGCCGTGTTTTCCAGTCTTCATAATACGTTTTTACAGTGACCTGGCTTCCTTCCTGCGGCGAAAACTTTGAGTAGGATGACATATAGGGCAGGTGAGTGTCGGGGTCCACAAACAGGGTGAGCTGGGGATCAAGGTTTGTCAGGTTCAATTTTACGTAGCTGGAATCCCGGACGGTCTCTTCTCCCATATAGTCCACCGACAGAGTGTCTTTATGTAAGGCGATATTGAGGAAGTTGCGTCGCAACCCCTTTTTTATTTCCTCGGCTGCACTGCTTGGCAGCTCCTGAACTTTTCCGCCCATTTCGCGGGTAGCTTTTCCCTCTTTGAGTTCAATTACGATTTTTCCCTGCGGCGTATTCAATTCTGTCTTCATCTCGTCGGGGAAATGAAGCACAGTGGATTTGTCAATGGTCATCTGTCCTCCGGGTAACCGAGAGTTGTACTGGGTGGCCGTTCCTTCTGTCTGGATACTCTCCAGGGAGCTGTTGTCAGATAATAGCGCTTGTGACATACGATCCATCCATTTTTTCCCTTCGACTCTGTCTCCCGAAGAACTGCTGGAAGCTTTTTGTTGGCTGCCGGGTTCGGGTATAGAAATGTCGATTTCGTTTACCCCGCCGAACTGCTCTAACTGGTCCCCCATTTGATTTTTATTGCCCACAACCAGAATCTCCATTTTCTCAGGCTTGAGATAGTTGCGGGCGGCTTGAAGGATATCACTCCGGGTTACCTGTTTTAAACTGTCAACAAATCTTTCCAGCGTATTGGGGGGCAAGCTTTTGTAATCCAAATCCATTTGTCGGCGAAGAACTTCTTCATGACTGTCATACTGAAAAACCAGTGAGTTGAGGAATTGATTTTTGGCGTCTTCCAGTTCCTTTTTGGAAATTTTGTCCTGCTGTAAATTTTGAATGACGTCTTTAACAGCTTCAATAACTTGGGCCGTCGAAGAGCTTTTGGTTCGAACCGATACGTAAAAAAGACCGGGGTAAAATACATTCATTCCAAAATTTCCGCCGGGAGAATAGGACAAACCGAGTTCGGTTCGTATTTTTTGAAGGATCCTGCCGGAAAAACCGCCGCTTAAAACATTGTTCAGGACTTGCAGGGTGGCATAGTCCGGGTTATCCCTCTTTCCGCCGATATGTCCCATGCGAACCAGGCTCTGGTTGACGTCCGACTTGTGAATGAAATTGACGGAAGATTGATATTCATAGTTTACCGGTGGAAAATCTAATTGGTTTTCCTCGCCCGCCGGATAAGCCTGGAAGGCTTCCGAGAGCATGGACTTCATGGAATCGGCATCGAAATCGCCTACAATACCAATCATCATATCTTCGCCCTGGAAAGCCTGTTCGTGAAAACCGATTACATCTTCCCGCTCAATATTATTTACCGTGGCGTACTGAGCGAGGCGACCATAAACACTTTGTTTACCGTAGATTAAGCGAGAGAATTCCCGCTGCGCTATTTGGCCCTGGTCATCATTACGGCGGGAAATCTGGCTTTTGAGCTGTTTTTGGGCCAGTTGAATTTTTTCTTCCGGAAAAGCCGGATTCCGCAGAAGTTCTATAAATATGGGAAGCAGCGTATCGAAGTCTTTCTTCAGAACATTAAGACTGGCGGAACCGGAATTAAAGCCCATTCCGGTTTCCATGCTGGCGGCTTTGTTTTCCAGTAATTGATTCAGAGAATCGGAAGATATGGATTCGGTTCCGCCGCTGCGCATCGTCTCGCCGACAATATCGGATAACCCGAGGTTCTGATCATTGACCTGGATCTCGCCGGCTTTAACCTTGACCCGCATTTTGATCAACGGCAATTCCCGGTCTTCAACCATGAAGAACTTGATACCGTTCTCCAGCGTAAAAGTCTCCACATCGGGTCGGTTGAATTCATCAAGTTCCGGAAAATCAATTTGATCATACTTTTTCTGGGCGGAGGAAGTATCATAAAGTATTCCAAGGTGAATACCGACGAGACACAGAATAGCTATGAATTTGAATATTTTTGAAAACATAGGGAGTAAAGATAACTTCATGTTAGGGTGTTCAGTTGGATTTTGCTGCGGAAGCTGTGGAGGTATCCTGGTCGGCATTTTTAAGGATGCCAACGGTTCGATTCTGTTTCTTGAAATATTTGCCTGCTACTCTTTGTAAGTCGTCCAGTGTTACTTGCTGCAATTTCTCCAGTTCGGTAAAGACGGCTCTCCAGTCTCCCCGCTGCGCTTCGGCTGCTGCAAATTGGCGAGCGAGCCCCGTATTTGAATCGAGGCTTCGAAGCAGGTTCGCCCGAGCGTTGGTCTTGGCTCTTTCCAGTTCTTCCCGGGTGATTGCTCCGTCTTTTACTTTTTCTATTTCCTCGAGGACTATTTCTTCTATTTCCGAGGGACTCACCCCGCGATTGGGGACGGCAAAAGTAATAAAGAGCGATTTGAGTTTCTGACCTGGATATCCGTTGAAGGCCGAAACCTGGAGCGCTTTTTCTTCTTCCTCGACCAGTCGTTTATACAGCCGGGAAGTACGTCCGCCTGAAATAATGGATCCCAGTAATTGAAGGGGTTTGGCGTCAGGGTGATGCATATTTACCGTGTGATAACTCATCAAGTAAAAGGGTTGAGACTCCCCCTCGATTACAAAACGCCGTTCTCCGCGCTGCTCGGTTTCTTTGGTAGTGACTTGAGGGGCAGGATCGCCGGCGGGAAGATCGCCGAAATAGGTTTGGGCTAGCTCTTTAATGCGAGAGGGTTCGACGTCTCCGGCAATGGCAATCGTTATATTGCCGGGGACATAATACGTTTCAAAAAATCGGCGCGTATCCTCGATGGTGGTGGATTCGATGTCGGATTCCCAGCCAATTATAGGATGACCGTAGGGAAACGTATTGTAGGAAACCGAAATCATTTCTTCGACAAGACGACCCACGGGACTCGATTCAACGCGGCGTCGCCGTTCTTCCAGTATAACCTGTTTCTCTTTATAAAACTCCCTGAAAACCGGATCCTTGAATCGATCCGATTCAAGACTGAACCAGAGTTCAATCTTGTTTTCGGGTAAACTGTAGTAATACATCGTCTGATCCGCTCCGGTTCCGGCATTCAGTCCCGTCCCGCCGTGTACGTCGATAACCTGGGCAAACTCATTGTTTTCAACATATTCTTCGGCCTCACTCTGCAGCGTTTTGAAACGATTCCAAAGCGAATCGATTCGACTGGTATCCGGTTGTGGTTGATTGCGTTCCCGATTCCAACGCTGATAGGTTTGATCCATTTTCTCAATAAGAGGACGTTCTTTTTCCCAGTTTTGGGTCCCGATATAGGAGGTGCCCTTGAAAGCCATGTGTTCAAATATATGAGCTATTCCGGTTTTTCCGGCCGGTTCATTGGCAGCCCCCACATCTACAAACGTCACAAAGCTGGCTACCGGGGCAATTGGGCGTTCAACCACCAGAAAGGTAAGTCCGTTGTCAAGCGTAAATTCAGTGACTTTCTCCTCGAATTGTTTTAACTGTTGAGCATGGGCGGGCTCCGGACTAAAGTTTCCCGCTAATAGAAAATAAACACATAATACAAAGAAAAAGACGTTCTTACGTTGCTGAAGCATGGTAAATAAATTGTGCGGTGATGATGTATTTTGGGCCGACTTCATTCAAATAAAAGAATACATAAATTCATCGTTATAAAAAACCACTCTTCTCTATCCGGGATAGCCTGATTAAAAAACCGGTGTTCCCCTTTAGTTCTCTTTTCCATATCTCCTTGCAATTGATTTGCTTTGGAATAATTTATTTTTTAAGATTAACTATATGGTTAAATCATAAAGTTAAACTATACAGTTAATTAATGTTGGATTTATGGGAAAGTCGCCGGAAAAATCCATCCTGGAAGCTGCAAGGCGTGTATTTACCGAGTATGGTTTCGAAGGGGCGCGAATGCAGTATATCGCAGATGAGGCGGGAGTTAACAAAGCAATGCTTCATTACTATTTTCGCAGTAAAAAGAAGTTGTTCGAGAAGGTTTACCGGGGGGCGGTGGCCAGGATGATGCCGCAATTGATGCAATTGTTAAATGCTGACCTTTCTTTGGAAGATAAAATTTCCAAACTGGTTGAGCGGTACATTTCGTTAATGCGGGAGCATCCGCGCTTGCCGGGTTTTATAATACAGGAGTTACACCAAAACCGGGAGGTATGGTTTAATTTCATTGAAGGATTGGAGGTAGGCGCGCCAGAGGCCTTTTTGCAGCAGATACAGGAGAAACGGCAAAAGGGAGAGATCATGGATATAGCCCCCCGGCAACTGTTGGTGAATATTCTATCGCTGTGTGTTTTCCCATTCGCCGCTCGTCCCATGATACAGTATATGCTGGAAATGGATGATGAGACTTTTGAGCAATTTCTGGAAGTGCGCAAAAATGAACTTACCACCTTCATACTCAATGCTGTAAAGCCATGATTACTCTTGTATTAATACTGTGTTCAACGGGGTTGTTACCCCCGGATACGCTTAGTTTGCAGGATAGCTACGAACAACTGGAACGTCGTTATCCGCTTCAGAATAAAGCCGTGCTCGAACGGGAAATAGCCGATTTGAAGTTACAGAATCTGCACACTCGCTACTATCCCCAGCTCAACGTGCAGGTGCATGGAACCTACCAATCGCACGTAACGGAGATAAACTTCACCCCTCCGAATGTTCCGACTCCGGAATTTCATAAGGATCAGTATAGGGCGGAGGCACGGGTTTCACAGCTTTTATATGCCGGAGGACGAATTGAGGCAAAGAAGGATCAGGCCAGACGTCAAAGCGATATACGACGGTCGAAAGTGGAGGTAAGTTTGCACGAGGTCCGCAAGATGGTGGATCGAATCTATTTTAATATTCTTCAGATGGAAAAGAATGAAGCTTCTCTCCAATGGGCAATCAAGAAAATAGAATCGCGACGTAAACAGGTGAATGCGCAGGTCGAGCATGGAAACCTTTTGCCGAGCGATTTACATGTTCTGGAGGTGGAGAGAAATAAGTTGCAGCAAAAACTAATCGGACTCGAACACGACCGGGTCGCCTCCTACCGGATGTTGGGAAAGTTACTGAGTATTGAGCTTGATACTGCTACGATTTTGAATGCTCCGGAAGTGCAGGCGTCATTTGAGAGACCGGGCAAATTTGGAAAGCGACCCGAATATGAAGTCTTCCATCATCAATTGCAATTACTGTCGGCCCGTCGGAACTCCGTGAAATCAGAATGGGGACCCGAGATCAGGGCGTTCGCAACTACGGGATACGGCCGACCGGGGCTGGATCGTTTCGATCCGGAATTCCGCTCATATTACATCATTGGTCTGAAAGCTCAATGGAGCATGTGGGAGTTGTTAAATAACGACCGAAAAATGCAGCAGATCAGACTGGAGCGGGAACAGGTCAAAGAGGATCGCCGTGCTTTTACCCGGCGGCTGCGCTCGTCGGTACAGCAATATTACCGGGAAATCGATAAAATGGAGCGGCTGATGGAAAAGGATCGACAGATCGTTGAACAGCGAAAGAAAATTGTCAAGGAAAAGGAAGGCCAGTTGGAAAATGGAGCAATCACCACATCGGATTACCTGGAGGAGCTTTACGAAGCCAGGCGGGCGCGACTTCAACTCGAATTACATCGTTTGGAACAAATCTACGCACGTGTACAACTGTTAACTCAAATGAACGAATCATGGAATTGACTAGATGGATATTTTGGACCGGTATGCTGTTGGTTTTGGCTGGATGTCAGTGGTCCGAGGAGTCGGCAGACGCTTACGGTCAGTTTCGGGCCACGGAGGTGCAGGTAGCGGCTGAACATCGGGGACAGATTCGTCAGTTGAATATTGAAGAAGGGAAACGTCTTGCACGGGGAGATTCGATCGGGTGGATCGATACCACTGAATTGGCAACCCGGAAAAAGGAGGTTCAAGCGAAGTTGGAGGCGGCGCATAGTAGATTGCCGAGCATCGAGGCCGAAAGCCGCGTGTTGCAGTCAGAACTGGAAACGGCCCGCAAGGATTTGAATCGGCTTGTGGCGTTGAAAAAGGAAGATGCGGCCACCCAGAAACAAGTTGATGATGCCAGAGGCAGAGTAGAGGTCCTGGAGCGCAAAATTGAAGCTGTGAAGGTAAATCGCCGTTCCGCACTGGCGGAGGAGCGGGCGCTGGAGGCGAAGTTGCAGAGAATCGAGTCACAGTTGGATAATGCCTTGATTCTCAATCCGCTGGAAGGAACGGTGCTGACGAAGTACAGGGAAAGAGGTGAAGTGGTACAGTACGGTCAGCCTTTATATAAGATTGCCAACCTCGATACCATGGAACTGAGAGTTTATGTGTCAGGTGAACAGCTTCCGGAAATTGAGCTTGGCCAGAAAGTTCGGGTGTTAGTTGATGAGGGGGGCGACGCCTATCGGGAATATAATGGCACCGTTCAGTGGTTGGCTTCTGAAGCCGAGTTTACTCCCCAGATGATTCAAACCAAAGAGGAACGGGTTAGCCAGGTGTATGCGATGGACGTACGGGTAGCTAATGACGGGAAACTGAAGATCGGTATGCCCGGCGAGATTTTGTTCGATTTTCAGCGGTGAGTCGGTCTTCAGCGTTTTATCACTACCTCAAATTCCCTCACTGCTACGGGTTACATATTTGCAGTCTGCAAGTAATGGAACACATGTACCAAATCAGGACTGATAGCTGAAAATGGATATTTCAATTGAGAAGATAAGTAAAAAATTCGATTCCCGGACGGCACTGGATACAGTCAGTTTGCAGGTGGCGGAGAATGAACTCTTCGGGGTGATCGGCCCAGACGGGGCAGGTAAAACCACGCTTTTCAGGATCGTGACCTCGCTCCTGGTTCCGGATGAAGGGAAAGCCCGGGTGCTGGGCTTTGACGTGGTTACCCAGTGGCAAGAATTACGACCGAAGCTCGGTTATATGCCGGGCCGATTTTCCCTGTATCCGGATTTGAGCGTGATGGAAAATCTGGAGTTTTTTGCCTCGATTTTTGGTGTAAATCCGAAAGATAACTACGATCTAATCAAGCCCATTTATCGGCAACTGGAACCTTTTGAGTCGCGAAAGGCTGCCGATTTATCGGGGGGAATGAAACAGAAACTTGCCCTGTGCTGCGCCTTGATACACCGACCTCAATTGCTGGTGCTGGATGAGCCGACTACGGGCGTGGATGCCGTATCAAGAAGAGAATTCTGGAGAACCCTAAACCGACTGAAAGAGGAGGGTATTACGGTTATTGTATCCACTCCTTATATGGATGAGGCGGCCCAATGTGACCGCATCGGACTTATTGAGGAAGGGAGCTTTCTACAGGTAGCTACCCCGGATCAAGTAGCTCGCTCTTTTGATAAAGAGCTTTATGCCGTTCGCATGAAGAATAAATATCGAACTATCCGGGCCTTGAAATCCTGGGATAAAGCTGAATCGGTACACCCTTTTGGAGATTCCATCCATGTAACGATGAAGGAACGGTCGACGCCATCTGAGGCGATACAATCCTACTTGTATCAAAATAATCTGCCTGATGCCAAAGTAAGCCGGATTGAACCGACTATTGAGGATCGCTTTATGGATCTGTTACAAAGCCGAAATTATGCCGACACCGATTAAGACCGAGGAGCTGACTAAAAAATTTGGAGACTTCACGGCCGTGGACCGTATCTCTTTCGACGTACAGGAAGGAGAGATATTCGGTTTTCTCGGTGCGAATGGG
>CAYQXO010000040.1:0-20723 GCA_964421495.1 uncultured Balneolaceae bacterium
CATCGCAGTCTACGTTGAATTCAACCACGCCTATGGAAGAGTCATCTGCCCCGGGATTGTTTTGGCGGGCATCCTGGGCTTGCAGCAGGGTGCCCGATATCAACAATAGTATCACGATTCCGCTTGAAAGCAGGTAATGTAGAACTTTCATGGTTTTCCTTTTTAAGTGTCGATTTTGATTCAGTTCCGGGATCTCATGCCTCCGCAGAATTGGATTCTTTTTGTCCCGTCACTACAATAGCGTGAGCTCCCAGGTTTTTTGCAGTATTTCGGGTGTTTTCATGGGAGCTGCGTGCAAAGTAGTCCAGCCGATCAATAACAGCCACTTTTTGAAATCCGGCAGAGCGGATCAAATCCAGATAAATATCAACCGTTTCGGCCCCGACAATACATTCGGCCCACAGTTGGGCGTCCGCTTTCGAATCCCCGGTAGCCGGTTTGGAAAGAACAATATCCGCGATCTGCAGGTGTCCCTCCGGCTTGAGTATCCTGAAGATTTCTTTGAAAGCCTGTTCCTTGTCGGGGACCAGGTTGATTACGCCATTGCTGATGACAACGTCGGCCGACGAGTCCTCCATGGGAATATCATCAGCTCTTCCTTCAACAATTCGGATATGATCCCCCGTCCAATCTAATTGCTCAATGTTTTCGCGGGATTTATTTATCATAGCCGGGGTGTTGTCGATTCCCCAGACTCTGCCCTTCGTTCCCGTTTTGAGAGCGGCTACCAAGACATCGACGCCGGAACCGGACCCTATATCCACCACGGTATCTCCCGGTTTGATGACCTCCGCCAGGAACGGATAACCGACGCCGGCAAATGAGTCCACCGTCGACGGTGGAAGCGCATCCAGTTCCGTTTTCGGATAGCCGAGAAGCAGACAGGAGTTTCGGCCGGTGGGAAAATGAAACTCGTTGTTCGGAGAAGCAGCCACCTCTTCGTACATTTCCTGTACCGCTTTCTCTATTTCGTTTTTATCAATCTCCGTGGTGCGGGTATCCATGGCGTCTATTCTCCTTAGTTGCTTGCTGTTTTTTTATGCTACACTCGTAAACTAAAAGCGAGTCTTCCCTTAATCTTCCGTTCATCTTCCGGCTTGTACGTCCGGTATGAAAGCGGCCTGTATTTTGGCTTAACGGTTGGGAATTGGACGCTGCATAGAACCTTATTTAACGGGAATGGGGAGTAATGCTTTACATCATGGACCTCATTCCTCGATAGGGTAGCGTGATTGCAGAGTCTGTATTTTTGATGCCGTGACAAAAAATAATATTCGTTGGTAACACAGTAATAATAAGGATACTACCCAAGATCTTTCTGTTGTTCGGCCATACGGTCCAGGTAGCGAGCTATGGGGGAGTGATCCGATTCGGGGACGGCCTCTTCAAGGGTTTGATAGGCTTTGTTGCTATAAGCGTTGGCTTGCTCTTTATCGCTTTCCGCTATACAGAGGTTGGAATTAATCATAGAGGCGATCGCTTTTCCGATGGGATTCCCGGTTTTCTCGGCAAGTTGGGAGACGGCCTCTCCGCAAGCCCGGGCCTGGTCAAACTGGTCGTTGTACAGGTAGAAATAGGCCAACCAGGGATACAACTCCATAGCACAAGCGGCGCAGGCCCCTGATTCGTCTAGTAATTCTTCGCTTTTCTTCGCTATATCACGGGCCTGGTCGAGGTTTCCCGTTTCAATACGGTTCCATAAACCGACTCCGTAAAGCCGTTGCAGGCAGTGATCCCGAACGGCGGCTTGCCGGGCGTAATCAAGTCCGTCTTGCACGGCCTGCCATCCGAGATCTCCGGCTCCCGCCAGGGTATGGATCACCCCTTTTCTGGCAAGTGAGTAGGCCATTCCGGCCGGCGAGCCAACCTGGTCGTGGAGCTCGAGGCTCGAGGTGAGTTCTTTGACTGCAAGATGGCGGTTGCCCCGCCACAGGTACATGGTTCCCAGGGCATAGTGACATACGGCCACGCAGCGCAGGTCCCCTATCTCCGTAGCCTGCTCGGCTACCTGTTCCATAAAAGAACGTGCTTTTTGCAGGGGCTGGTCACCGGAGACGTGATATTCCCAGAGGCAGAGGTGGGCGTCGGTTGCCACGACGATTTCAGGTGACCAGCCGTGGTATTGGCGCTCCATTTCGTATTGGAGTCCCTCTTCCCACCGACCGAGCGGCAGGCAGGTCATTGCAAGTATTTCGCACGCCTGCGATACCTCGGGTTTGGCCTCTGCTTTTTGGGCTTCACTGCGTGCTTGCAGCGCCAGGTCGTAGGCCTCTTCCAGTTGGTTCAGGTGCCACAGGTGGAGCGCTTTTGTAATAAGGAGTCGGGCTTGCGAGCGTGAGTCGTCCCCGGCCAGCTCGAAGGCCTTTTCGAGGCATTTGGCGGAACGGTCGATTTCGGTGCAGAAGATGGCGACGACTGCTTTCTTGCGGTAAAGTTCCGCCAGGTCCGTCTTTTGGATGGAATATTCCTCTGCCAGGGATATTGCCTTTTCATATGCCTCATTGCTTTTATCGAGCCGGCCGCATGAACGGTGCACATCCCCGATACGTTCCCGGATTTCGCATTCCAAATTTCTGGTTTGGCCGTTTTCAACTTTGTCTAGCACCTTGCAGGCTTCCCGGTATCGGTAAAGGGCGTCATCATGGGCGTACGCACTTTCGGCTCGTTCTCCCGCCCGTAACAGATACCGTATTCCCTTCAGCATTTCGCCGGCTCCGAGGTAATGCCTTGCAATCTGTTCAACCGGCGGATCATCCCTCTTCTCCGAAAGTTTCAAAAGCTGCTCGGCCACCTGCTTGTGAAGTATGCTTCTGCGTTCTGTAGATATGGTTGCATAGATAGTTTCCTGGACGATGGCGTGTCGGAAAGAGTAGTCGAAGCCCTGTTCTTCCAGAAGCCGTGCATGGACAGCCTCTTCGAGTGCATTAAACAGAACATTCTTTTCATCCCTCTCCCCGGCGTTCCACAGGGAATCCAGCAATTCATAAGGCACCCGCCGACCTATAACGGCCGCGATATAGAGCAGGTGACGGGCGGGCGGCGACAGATTTTCCAGTTTCTCCTCCACCATCTTGTGAATGGAAGCCGGTATGTTGTCTGCAAAAGGAGAAGAGGGACTCATTTCAGCATCTTGTGTAGCCTGAGAAGAGATATCCTGATCCTCTTTCATATAGTGTTCCAGCAGTTCCAGGGCGTAGAGGGGATTTCCTTCGGCAAGTTGATAAATGTGATCGGCCGTGTCCGAGCCTATGATGGCATTTCCGGCATGTTGTTGAAGCAGTTTTGTGTGTTCTTCGTACGAAAGCGGTCCGAGTTCGAGGTGTTCTATGGTTTGCTTCGGGAGATCCCTGATAAATTCCGGAAGGGGGTCCTCTTCTTCTTTGCGAAGCGTTGCCGCAAGCAGGATTGGCAACTGGTTTCGGTGTTGCAGCAGGTAAGAAAACAGGTCCCTACTGCTCTGATCCGCTGCGTGAAGGTCCTCCAGGATAATCACCAGGGGATCATCCGCGGCCAGCTTCGAGAAAAAACGGTGGATCTGTGCAAAAAGATACCCTTTTGCCGCAAGTTTGTCGGCATGAGGAAAAGGTTTTCCATCGCCGGTGAAACCGGGGATGAGGCGGCCCAATTCGACGGGAAGTTCCTCTTCCATACCGGGTTGTTTATGCAGAATGTCGTCGAATAGTTCGAGGAAAGGTCCGTAGGCCACCTTGCCCGCTCCGGTCCGTCCGGCAAAAAAGGACCGTCCCCGGCGACGTGCGCGTAGAATTATTTCCCGGATCAATCGTGATTTTCCGATGCCGGCCTCCCCGCTGATAATCAGTCCGTTACCCCGCTCGGCGGCAAGATCATCCAGGAACTGTTCGATCCGATCCATTTCCTGCTTCCGACCGATAATGGTGGATGAGGGCTCCGCGAGCATAGCCGGTTTAGAAGGCTTTTTCAGCTCTTCCCGGTAGTGTCCCTCCCGAATATCATCCAGCATTTCATGGGTTTCAGACGAGGGACTCACCCCGAGCTCTTCGCCTAACACTTTTCTGCAGACCTCAAATTGATGATACGCCCGTGTAGGTTGGCCTTTTCGGGCAAAAATCCTCATTACTCCGCGGTGAGCGGTTTCCAGGGTCGGCTCCTTGTCCAGGCTCAAACGCATCATCTCTGCGGCATCCGACAGATTTCCCTGTTTTTCATATTGTTGGGCGAGTGTCGTGAGAACATCCAGGTAGAGTTGGTTATAGTGATTCCGTGGCATAGACGTCCACTCGGAATAACGGTCCATCGGCAGGAATTCACCCTCGTAAATGGAGAAAGCTTTTTCCAGGTCAGCTATACGATGATTTCTCAAGCCAGAACGGGCCAGGTTTTCGAAACGTTGTACGTCGGTGGTAAGTCTGCCGGGAGGGACCAGTCGGAGGAGGTTGTCGGTCATCTCAATCCATTCGTCCGCTCCGTCGCAATAGTTTTCAAAAGCCTTCCGGATATGATGGATCGCCTTGTAAAGCTGTGTGTTTGCCGACGATTCGTCAAGATCGGGCCAAAGTATATCGACTGCGTGGTCCCTCACCATTTGATGCTGCCGCCGGTGGGCCAGTATTTTCAGCAGGGAGCGTGTTTTGCGCCCTTTTATTTCCATCTCCCGAAGGGGCTCTCCTCTGATACGGATCTCGAATTTACCCAGCAGGTTAATTTCGAGATCCGGAGACGAGTTTTCGGTCGGCGATGAAGTCATAATACCTTGATTGTAACCGGTTTGTTATACGTTCAGGTGTCCCCGCCTCCTGCCCTGCAGAACGGGTTCCTGTTATCCAAACAGTATGCTGTCGGCTCCCCATCCCCAACAATATTATTTTGAGCTTTCGAAAAGTGGAACACTAGTTAATAATACAAGCTTTTAAACCATAAAACCAAAAAATGCTCATTTATTAATAACAGGATTATTCACAAGTTTATATAGGCCCAAAACGTTGATTGAATAGGAATAGAAGGAATGATAATGAGTAGCGATAAAAGTACTTTAAGGTAGTGATAACTTACCGGGGAGTTTGAATCGAGTGGCTATTTTATTTATGCTGTATAGTAACACGTAAACCAATGCCAAAGAATAAAGCCCGGGTTACTCCAATGCATATATTTAATACCGTCATCAAGCGTTTTTCCATCTTTTTGGGAGTTTTCTTTGTGTTGCAGATGTCTCATCCCGGAATTGTTCAGGGACAGGATAATGAGCCGCAGGTTCAATCCGATCATGAATTGTTGATCAGTTACCAGGGACGGCTGACCGATGCGGACGGCAATGCGGTGTCTGACGGCAACCATACGGTCGTTTTCAGTTTGTACGATCAGGAAAGCGGGGGGACGGCCCTTTGGAAAGAAACCCAGAATCTGGAAACATCCAACGGCATTTTTTCGGCGCACCTGGGATCCGTCAATCCCATTGATACCCTTACCTTTAACCGTCCGTTTTACCTGGGAATACAGGTGGACGGCGGGGACGAACTTTCTCCGCGGACCCGGCTGACTACCGTTCCCTACGCCCGGCGAGCTCACTCGATTGACGACAGCACGGTGACGTCGGACAAACTGACGGTACAGGCCGTTTCGGAATCCCATATTGAAAATCGCGCGGTTACCACGAACAAACTTGACTATATGGCGGTTGACAGCGCCCGGCTGGATCCGGATGCGGTCTTCAAGACCCTGCGTCCCGAGCTTTTGGTCAATCGGTCTGAAGACTACGTGGGTGTTAACCGGTCATCTCCGGTAACCGGCAATGACTACTTTAGCGTCGATGCGCTGGTCGCCGATGACGTGTTCGGCGGTATGTATGTAAACACGGAAGGAGCCGAGGCGTGGCCTTTCTACGGTTATGCCGGTGCGAATGACGCCCAGGCCTGGCATTTGTTTGATCCGGGTGAAAATGAATGGATCCTGGAATTCGACTTTACTTCACCCCGCTTCAGGCTGCGGGTAACCGAAGGGGGCGTACTGCCCGGCGGCGACGACGATATTACGCTGGGCAACGCCAGTCACCGCTGGTCGGAAGTCCACGCCGCCAACGGGACCATTCAGACCTCCGATCGCCGGTTGAAGATCGGAATTAACGAGGTGGAATACGGACTCGAGGAAATATTGAATCTTAATCCGGTGGAATATCGCTGGAAGAAAGAGGCCGACGATAATAACAGCGACGCCGAGCGTCACCTCGGACTGATTGCCCAGGACGTTCAAAACGTGATCGCCGAAGTGGTCGAGGAACCGGGTACTGAAGACGGTTATCTCGGCATGAATTATTCCGAACTCGTTCCGGTACTCGTCAAGGCGGTCCAGGAGCAGCAGGAACAGATCCGTGAACTGCAGCGAAAGCTTGATAAAAGCCAGACGGACCGTAAAGCCGAATTGGAAACGCTGAAAGAGCGGATCAACCGACTTGCGGAGAAAGTGCAGGAAGAGGATATAGATGACTCCGGGTTGACTTCTGTAGAGCGTTAAATGATCTGATTTACGGGGATCTGCCCGAATCGGTAGAGTAAATCGATATAGCAGGCACACCCTTGAACAAGGGTGTATTATCGGGGATCCCCTCACAAAATATACATCAGCTTTCAATCTTATCTTAGCAATATGGTTACCAATAAACTCCTTGCCGTTGGACGTATTTTAAAAAAGTTACAGCGAAAGAGTCGGATTTGGCTAACTCATGGCCAGAATTTTGTCAGTATATCTTTTAGCCAACTTTTCGGGAAATGGAGGTGTTTTTTGGCCTCTATATCAGACAAAGTTTACTACAAACCGTGGTTTTCCTCGATACGTTTCGGAACGTCCGCTCCCCTGCAAGTTTTGCGAAGTACCGTTCTGTTGACGGTTGTCCTTCTTTTTGCCTGCATGAATACGGGTCAGGCCCAATTACAACTGCAAGCTGATGCCATAACTTCAGGAGGCACGGTTGCCTCGTCCGGCGCCGTTTCGCTGGAGGGAAGTGTCGGTCAAATAGCAACAACATCCAGTGCCGGTTCGAATACACACTCATTTGGTGGTTTGTGGCCAACAATCTATTCAAGTGATCTCATTACCGATATTAAGGAGGAAGAGCCCGGAAAAAAAGAACGGCCGAAAGAATTCAGCTTGAAATCTGCCTATCCCAATCCCTTTAACCCGTCCACCACGATAAAATATACGTTGCCCGAGGCCAGCCGGGTCACGCTTTCCGTTTATAACATGCTGGGCAAGCGGGTTCGTGTGTTGGTCGACAAGCGCCAAAACGCCGGAGAGTTCACCGTGAAATTTACCGCCGACCAACTCTCAAGCGGCATTTACCTGTATCGGTTGAGAGCCGATGATTTCGTAAAAGAGCGAAAAATGACCCTCGTCAAGTGATGGAATGATTTACCAGTGACTACGGATGAACTGGCAAAACCGCATGTGAAAATTTTCAATCGAAGGAACGGCTCCCGCCCCGGTTTTTATAGATCTCCACACCATTGAACCGGCTTGATTTAATCAGACAACCATCCTGCAACAATCTCAAAAAAATATTTTTGCGAACTATTGGCCCAAACTCCGGAATTGCGTAAATTTGTAAGATTACGAACGTTCACAAGATTAGCCGTAAAGTTGTTCACTAAGGGCTTGTGAGCCAACCTACAATAAATGTTGTCCTAATTCACGGGAATGGAATATGAAACGGATTATACTAACTATCTTCACCGTAGCCATAACGTTGCAACTGGCGTGGGGTCAGACTTTTTCGCTGACCGGAACATCGCCGTCCAACGGCACGGCAAATGTAGCTTTATCGACCACGGTAACCTTCACGTTTAGCGAGGCCGTAAATACTGATTCGGTCGACTGGGAAGAGGTCATTTCCTATGAGCCGTACGATTCGGTTTATGTAGAGGCGGTAACCCTTTCGTCAGATAACAAAACGGTGCGTTTTCAGGTAGAGCACACAGGTAATACCGATTTTATATGGTTTGTCTTCGGAGCGGTCAGCAGTGACGGAGATCACCTGGATAACACCTATGTACTAACCTATACGACGGCGGGAAGCCTCGGATCGAACGCGGTCAGCGGTACCATAACCACCTCGCAGAACAAAAAAGCGAAAGTAAAACAAACAGCCGATCCCTTCTTCGATTTTAATCATAAAAAGTTGGAAAGACTGGTTGCCCGGGCTGTACATCACAACCGGAAGACCTCCGCTACAACGGGGTCAACAGTTTTAAAAACGAGTGGATCAAATATCCTGCAGGCAGGCAGTATGGCCTCACAGGTGAATCAAGACGATTATTCAAACACGGTAGCCGTTTTGGTTAAGAGCAACTTTTTTGAAAGTGATTCCACCGACGGAGATATCACGGCAGCGGCTGTGGTGGACCCTTCAAGCGGCGACTATACCATGGAGTATGTACGAAACGGTACATACTGGCCGATGGTTATGCAGCTTAGCGACTCCACGAATTGGTTTTCCATGAAGCTGGGGTATTATGACGAAAACCAGGACCAGCGTCCCGACTCGATAGTTATCAATAACCAGGGTGCCTCCGGTATCGATATGACGCTTCTGTCACTCGATCCGATTACGGCTTCTGCGGGAATCGATCGCGCCAATTCAACGGCCCTGGCTCGTCATTCCGATAACGAGCTCAAGTGGATTCAGGGGTATGAGTTTGGATATGATATGTTTCTTGTTACCGGCTCAACGGAGAGTGATACCTATTCGACGCTGAATCAGTCCGATTTAACGGGAAAAAGTCAGTACTGGACCTATGTGTATCATTCGGCGTCGGTGGACTCCTTCACGGTGGTCACCCTCTTTGCGGGTCATTTCGCGTATTCCAACACGGCGTCGGTGGAGGATTTGGGATATGAGGAAGATCCCGACCTGATGGAAACCATTTCAGAATCCTTTATCGACTCGGATCAGGCTATGGCGACGGCCGAGGATAACGGAGGCAGGGAGTTTCGCGCTACGCTGTCGGAGGACACATACTTGCTTGTCCAAATGAACGCCGGACATTTGTATGCGAGTTATCCCAAAGATTCCACCGCTTCCGCTCCCGTATTCTGGCATATGTACTACTATGCATTTTCGGTGGATACGACGACCGGCTATCCGGAAGTTAAGTGGTTCTCCATTTATGTGGATATGAGTACGGGCGAGGTTCTGGACAAAGTTTCCACGGATCTGGATCGAATAGAGGAACTCCCGATGCAGGTAGCGCTGGGGCAGAACTATCCCAATCCGTTCAACCCGTCCACGGTAATTCCATTTGAACTAACCAATCCGATGCATATTAATCTATCTATTTATAATGTACTGGGACAAAAGGTTGCCGTGCTAGCCGACGAGCAATATTCGGCGGGTGAACACACAATTACGTGGGATGCAGCAAATATGCCGTCCGGTGTGTACCTCTATCGCCTCTCGGTTGGTGATAATGTGCAGACGCGTAAGCTAATGCTCGCCAAGTAATTCAATTTAAATATTGCAGGTACTGATGGGTCAGTGAGTTTGCCTGCAGTATTTTTTTTGCATTCAATTACTTTAAAATTATAGATTATAGTAGCAAAATGATGCATAAGGGTCTGTAGCGTCGCCCCTACATTAGTCGACTTTTTAATTATTAAATGAATAAGGGATAATATTACTATGTACTTGTCTAAATACTTGAGTATTATTGGTGTTTTCATATTAAGCCTGGGCCTTGTAATTGGTTGTTCCGATAACGCACTGGATGAGGGATCTTCCGGTGAATCCCCCGATATACCTGATCTTAGTCAGCATGAACCGGAGATTAGTTACTTTCAAAATAATAACCCCGGTAATGATAATAAGTATTCAAATTTCAATATGGCTTCGTTAATGGTAACTTCCACGTCAGCAGCTTTAACTGCTGGTTTGCAACTTGCTACCAACTGGCTAACTTTAGCTCAATCAAGCGAAGCCGATCAGAGTGACGGTGAATGGATTTGGGAATATTCACATACCTACGAAGGAGAATCCGTTAGCGTACGATTGGTTGCCGAAGAGGTGAACGATAATGAAATAAAATGGGAGTTGTATATCAGTGGTACCTACAGCGATGGTGAAAGCTTTGATAATTACAAATTTATGGAAGGTACGGTAGCTACAGATGGTGAAAATGGTAATTGGAAGGTATATCCTTATGAGCCCGGTCAGAATACAACGGCAGCAAGTACTTTTGAGTGGCAGGTGACAAGCGAAACGGAAAAGGAACTCAATTTTACGGATTATACCGACCAGGAATGGGATACGAGATTGAATCATAATGAACAGGTTCCTGAATATACCATAACCATCGAAACGAATGATGATGAACCGTCAAGCGAGGTATATTGGAATACAGATGAGGGAACCGGTTATGTAATTCAGGATGGCGAGCAAATGTGCTGGGATGCCAACTTTGAAAACACGCCTTGCGAGTAAATGTGATGTCAGACTGTAAAACAGTTTCGTCTTCATAAACTTTTAAACATCACTTAGACAAATCAATCCCAATTTATCCGCTTTTTTCCCAGAGGACCCTTATATAGATCTGCCAAACCCTTCGGTTGACAGATTTGGGCTCCCCAGCCTAAAATTGCGATGTCAATTCCTTATTTTCTGCAAGCAATTATGTTTTTATTAATTGCGCCCGGCTGGCCCATTATTATTAATTAATATGAGAAGAACAATCCTTGGTGTTAAGGACTTCGCCAGTGGCCAAATTGCTTGCTGCATCAAATTTTAATTATGTGAAGCTCAAGGTGAATGTTGTTCCTTTGCCCTCACTAGAATCAACGGTCAGCGTCCCCCGGTGCCTGCGTATTATTTGTCGGGACAGGCTAAGTCCAATGCCCGAACCGCCGCTTGATCTTTGCTGATCGGTGGTGTAAAAGGGGATAAATATCTTATTCAGCTCGCTTTGCTTGATGCCGGGTCCGTTGTCTTCCACGTGAATCTGCACGCGGCTTTCTTCTTTTTCGCCGGTGAGCGTAATCCTGGGGTTATGGGTGTTTTTGACGGCGCGGAAAGCGTTTTTTACGAGGTTGATGAGGGTCTGTTCGACAAGTTGCGGATCGGCTTCGACCTCGAGCGACTTCGGGCGGACGTTTAGTTCAATAGTTACATCCTGTTCTTTGGCTTCTGCTTTGTTGAGATTCCGGATGCGTTCAAGCAATCCCTTTACTTCAAAGTGTTCAAGGTCGGGTTCGGGAATCTGGGTGAAGTCGCGATAGGAGTTGACGAAGCGCATCAGTCCCCGGCTCCGGCCTTTGATGGTGTCAAGGGCATCTTTAATATCATTCAGTGCTTCCTCCCCGATTTTGTATGTGCCGTCTTCCGGATGGGTGTTGTTTACAAGCAGGCTGTGAGCAGTGTCGGAAAGCGATGCGATCGGGGTGATGGAGTTCATGATTTCGTGGGCGAGGACCTGCGTAAGATTTTGCCAGGCTTCCATCTCCTTGTCTTCGAGTTCGGTGTGGATGTCCTGAAAGGAAACCAGTTTGTGGCGTTCCCCGTGCATGCGGAATTCAGTGGCGTGTATCGCCAGTTGAAGTGGCTGGTCGGAAGTGTCCAGACGCACCAATGTTCGCCCGTCTCCTTTTATGTTTTCAAGTTTATTCACCAACTCCTCATCAATATCATTCAGGGCATTAATATTGAGTAGCGTCTTAAGTCCAAATAATTCCCTGGCCGTCGAATTTATAAGCTCTACATTGCCATTTTCCTTATAGCAGATCAAGCCTATCCCTATATGCTGAACCACGGTTTGCAGGTAATGGGTGCTTTCCTGTTTTTTGCCGCGTTCTTCCCGGAATTCCTCGATTACATCGGAGAAAGCCCGGTTGAGTTCGGGGAAGGAGGCACCGAGTCCCTCGTCGGAGAACGATCTGGAGAAGTCCGAATAGCGAACCGAATCCAGGAATCGCGTTACTTTGCGGTTGGTCTGTTCCACGTATTGAATCAGCGTGTAGACTTCGATACCCACGACTAGCCCGAGCATGGTCATCGTCACGTAGAAGTCGGTCCGAAGCAGAACGTATCCCCATAGAAATATCGTGCTGATCAGCAGTCCGACACGCCAGGTTACGCCCCATTTGAAGGATTTTAGCATGGAATCAATAATTATCAAAAATAGGCTAAAAAGTCTGAGAACGTATAATATCAAAGAAAAACGAAGACTTAAAAGCCGATCGCACCACCTTTGATAATGGGTGGATACGATATTTCCTATGATTATTTGCGAGGTTAACTCTGAATATCATACTTATCCATCCGCCGGTAGAGCGACGCCCGCGTCAATCCCAGTTCCTCGGCGGTTTTGGAGATGTTGTCGTCGTGTTTGTCGAGGGCCTTTCGGATGAGCGTTTTTTCGACTTCTTCGAGGTTGTAATCGGAGAGGGCGAGGGTCTCGCCGCTTTGATCGGTTGATGAGAGCAGAAAATCGCCGGGTTGCAGGATGTTGTGGTCGCTCATGATAACGGCCCGTTCGATCGCGTGTTGCAGCTCGCGTACGTTGCCGGGCCACGGGTAGGATTGCAGTTTCTGCAGGGTGCCGTCGCTCAGACCGTTGATTTCCTTCTGGTATTTGCGGGCATATTGGGCGAGGAAATGCCGGGCCAGTTGGGGGATGTCGTCGTTCCGCCGACGCAACGGCGGCAGCTCGATTTCGATGGTGTTGATGCGGTAGAGCAGATCCTGTCGAAATGCTTCGCGCTCGACCATCTCGCCGATTGGGTGATTCGTGGCGCATATCAGGCGTATATCGATATCGATCGGCTTATTTGATCCGATGCGGTGGACCGTCCGGTTCTCCAGGGCCGACAGCAATTTGGGTTGAAGTTGTTTGGGCAGGTTGCCGATTTCGTCCAAAAAAAGCGTGCCGCCGGAGGCTACCTCGAACCGACCCGCCCGAGCTTCGTCGGCCCCGGTGAAGGCGCCTTTTACGTGACCGAACAGCTCGCTTTCAAACAGGTTTTCCGGGATGGCTCCCATATCCACATTGATAAACACCTCGTCGCTGCGGTCCGACCGCCGGTGGATAGCGCGGGCGACCAATTCCTTGCCGGTCCCGTTTTCCCCGAGAATTAAGATATTGGCATCGGTGTCGGCCACTTTTTCGATCGTCTCATAGACCCGCATCATCGGTTCGCTGTCGCCGATCATCTCCTGGTAGTGTTGACCGGCGTCGTCACTAATCACCTTCTGCCGGTTGCGCAGCGTCTCCACCTCGCGCTGCGACCGCGCCAGGTTCATGGCGGAATTCACCGTGGCCAGCAGCTTTTCATTCTGCCACGGCTTGAGCACAAAGTCGGTCGCCCCCTTTTTGATGGCCTGCACCGCCTTCTCGACATCTCCATACGCCGTAATAAAGACGACGGCCACCGACGGGTCGATCTCCTGGATCTTTTGCAGCCACCGGAACCCCTCTTTTCCGCTGCTGACGTCTTCGGTGAAATTCATATCCAGCAGCACCACGTCGTAATTGTTGTTGCGCAGCAGATTGGGGAGCGACTGCGGATCGCTTTCGGTGTCGACCCGCGCCACATGCTGCTTTAGAAATAGCCGTCCGGCATTTAGCACGTCCGGGTCGTCATCGACAATCAGTATGTTCCCGGCTTGATTGGTCATGTTGGTTCAGAATATCACGAATTTTGATTAGTCGCCAGTAGCCCGGTTCTTTAAGGATGCAAAAATTATACCTTGCAAACGCTGTAGATCGAATATCCCCCGAAAATACCTTCAAACGGGTTATGCAGCCATTCAAATCCCTGAATCACTATTGGTTCCACCTACTATAATGTAAAAATAACTGTACGATTTCGAACACTTAATGTGCGCGATCGTACAGCGGTAAGGAGGTGGCAAATGAGAATATCCCTCTATACGGGGGATGTAAGCGATCCGGGTCTTTTGGAACAGTAGTTGCAATTATAATAATAGTGAATAAAAACGAATGATTTAGTAATAGAAATTACCGATGTCCGAAGGCGAATCGAAAAAGCGAATTTCCAGCGAAGGGATGGACCGGCAGATCCCGCGGGTATTCTGGACGTGGAGGCGGATTGGTCTGTTGGCCTTCGGAGTGGCGGTAGTCGGACTGTTTATCTACAGTTTCATATTTATGGACGTGCGATCGACGCTTAACGTGGATCGGGATAAATTGACCATCAGCACGGTGGAGCGCGACTCGTTTCAGGAGTTTATCCAGGTCCGCGGTACGGTACAGCCGATCCGGACGGTTTACCTGGATGCGCTGGAGGGAGGCGTAGTGGAAGATATCTACAGGGAGTCGGGAACGATGGTAACGAAAGGGGATACGATCCTGGCCCTGTCGAATTCTGATCTGCAGTTGCAAGTCATGCAGCGGACCTCCTCTATCTACGATCAGATCAACCAGGCGAGGAATTCGCGGCTGAATATCGAGTCGAATACGCTGAGCCTGCGGGAGCGATTGGCAAGTGCGGAAAAACAGTTGAAGCTGGCCCGCGCCGAGTACGAGCGGCAGAAGCATATGCACGAAAAGGAACTGAATGCCCGGAAAAAATATGTGGAGGCGAAAGAAAACTACGAGCATCAGCAAAAAAGGTATAGGTTGATATCCGAGTCGTATCAACAGGACTCGCTTCGGGCCAGGATGCAGTTGCAGCAGATTGACGAGTCGCTCGACCGCATGCGGGAAAGCCTCAACGCCGTTCGGGGAATACTGGACAAGCTGGTGGTGACGGCTCCCATAGCGGGACAACTGTCGATGAAAGAGTTGCACCCGGGACAGACGATATCTCCCGGCGAGCGCATCGGCCAGGTCGATGTGCTTGAAAACTATAAAGTACGGCTGGGTATCGATGAATACCATTTGCCGCGAATATCGCAGGGCCTCGAGGGAAGTTTTACCTATGCGGATAAAACATACCAGTTGGAAATCTCCAAGGTGTACCCGGTGGTTGAAGAGGGCCAATTCGAGGTGGATATGGAATTCGTCGAGGGAAATCCGACGCGGCTGCGCCGGGGACAATCGGTGCGAATCCGCCTGGAATTGGGACAATCGTCGAAAGCCAATCTGCTGCCGCGCGGCGGATTTTACAGCAGTTCCGGCGGGAACTGGGTGTATAAAGTTGAAGAAAACGGCGAACAAGCCGTACGACATCCCATCGAAATCGGCCGGCAAAATCCCGAGTACTTTGAGATTTTAAACGGACTGGAGCCGGGAGACAAAGTAATCACCTCAAGCTATGAGATCTTCGGAGACAACCAGGTACTGGAGTTGGAGTAATAAATGTCGGAAGTCGGAGGACGGAGGTCGGATGCCTATTCCGACCGGTAAATAGTTGGTGTATATACACAACGAAGTTACGGACTGGAATAGCCATCCGACATCCGTCTTCTGACCTCCGACGGGCGAGCAAAGCTCGCCCTATTTAACCAATTTCTCTTTCTGCTTTTTTCCGATACCCAAAGCAAGCAAAGTCTGGACGTAGGAGTTCAGGGAAACGCCTTCGCGATCCGCCTGTTCGGCAAGTTGGCGGTGCAGAGACTTGGGCAGCCGAACTCTGAACTGACCGCTGTACTCTTGTTCCTTTTTAGGTTCGGGTAATTCCCTGCCGTGGTCTTTATACGTTTCTATGAGGGCCTCCAATGCAGTGTTGGCTTCTGCTAACGCCTCTTTTGCATCCTCCCCGTGCGCTGATAATCCCGGGAATTCCGGGCACCGGGCAATGTAGCAATGATCTTCATCGCTGTATTTAATATCAAAACTATAGTTAGTATCCATAATTTTCCTCCAAATCTTCGATGATTCGTAAAACTTGTCTAACCTGGTATTTCTTGGCTTTTCCGCCATTGGCAGCCTGTAGATTTATAATATCCGGATAGTCAGGATGAACCATAATGAGGTGACTTCCTTTTTGGCGGTCTATATAGAATCCATAAGCTTCAGCAATTTTGATCAGGTCCTTTAGCCGCAGGTTTTGGGGTCCTTGCCTGGCCTGCCTTAATAGTTTTTCAAGTTTTGCCATTTATTAATGGTATTTAAAGGTACCATATTTGGTACCACAATTCAAGGTGTAAAAGTTAGTGTTTATGCATTTAATCACCAGTAATCGTGGTGATCCTTTAACCCGAAACGTCTCTCGTTAATTTTTAAATAAAAACCTGTAGAGGAATTTTATGGCTGCCGTTATATTTCTTTTTTATCCTGAACCTGTTTTCTTCTTAAAGAACTGTTTCCAGCAGGATACTGACATATTTTTATTTCCTGCTTTATAGTCAGTTTGAATAGGTAGTTATTCATAATAACCAGGCATCAAATCTGTGACAGGGGGGCATTACGGTTTATTTTCCACAAAAGCTAATTCATCTATTTCTACTTACATATATAAAAAAGGTGTGCGGATTCGAACAATATATGTTCGCAGGCGAACAGTGATGAATCGATTAAATAATATAAAAATCCCGGTGTATGGGGGATTAAGCCACGACATAGCTTTTTGGAACGATAGTTGCAATTGTTATACCCAGGAGTCAGATTTTCCGGATCGTAACGAAAGATAGCCCGACAGCTATCGGGATTGTTTGTAGTAGATTCGCGAAAGTCCGATAAACTCCACGCAAATTCAGAACGATGAAATTAGCGAAAACGCTTGAAGATAGATAAGCTAAATTAGAAGGATGAACGGGGCTTATTAAACAGCAAAATACCACTAAAAAATGCTTATTAGTCATGATTAAAACACAAAACCTGAAGAAAGTTTACACAACTGACGAAGTAGAGACGACTGCGCTCAACCAGGTGGATCTGGAAGTGGAAGAGGGGGAATTCTGCGCCGTTATGGGTCCCTCGGGCTGCGGAAAATCGACGCTGTTGAATATACTGGGGTTGCTCGACAATCCGACCGAAGGGGAGTACGAGTTTCTCGGCCGGGAGGTGTCCAACCACTCCGAACGCGATCGGGCGCAACTGCGGAAAGGAAACATCGGGTTTGTGTTTCAGAGTTTTAATTTGATCGACGAGCTCACCGTTTTTGAGAACGTCGAGCTGCCCCTGCTTTATCTGAAAGAAAGAACCGATACCCGGAAAGAAAAAGTTGAAGAAGCCCTCGATCGGATGAACATGATGCACCGGCGCAACCACTTTCCCCAGCAGCTCAGCGGCGGACAGCAGCAGCGGGTGGCCATTGCGCGGGCCGTGGTCGCCAATCCCAAGTTGATTCTTGCCGACGAGCCCACCGGAAATCTCGACTCCGATCACGGCGACGAAGTGATGAAACTGCTCGCCGAGCTCAATAACCAGGGCACTACCGTGGTAATCGTCACCCACTCACCCCATGACGCCGATTTCGCCCGGCGCGTCATTCACCTGTTCGACGGGGAGATCGTGACCCAGAACATGCAGGAAGGATTTCATGTGTAGTGGAGGCAGGTAGTTGCACACTATTTAACCCCCTAATGAGATTCTGGTCCCGCATATGATAACATACTATCTCAAACTGGCCTGGCGTCATCTCAAAAGATATAAGTCATTATCATTCATTAATATCATCGGGCTGACGTTGGCAATCAGCGCGTTTCTTATGATTGCGCTGTACGTTTATGATGAGTGGAGTTATGACCGATATCATGAGGATGCGGAGAAGCTGTATCGTGTTTATTACGAATACAGCTATAAGGGGAGATCAGGAGAAAGTGTAGCAACTCAAGCGGTACTTGCTCCGACAATAAAGGAAGAGATGACTGGTGTTGAAACAGTTGCCAGAATAACTGACCGGTATAATGAAGCGTTAATAAAAACAAAAGATTATCAAAGATATGATGGCGTGCTTATAGCGGATCCATCAATATTTAATATTTTCAATTTCCCATTCATACATGGTAATCCAAATACTGCTTTAAATCGTCCCTTTACGGTCGTTGTAACAGAATCTGCGGCGAAAAGGTATTTTGGCGATAAAAATCCCATAGGAAAAACGGTAACCATAGAGACGACTTTCGGAACCAGGGAATTTGAAGTGACAGGTGTTCTCAAAAATATACCTTCAAACACCCATTTTAGCTTTGACTTTCTTACCTCGATTCAGACCTACCGTAAAATGCTACACAACCCCGAGAAGCATTTTGAATCCTGGGGGTATGTCGGTCACTTTACTTACCTAGAACTAAAGGATGGTTATACGCGGAAAGAAATCGAGCGCCAACTATCGGATTTATTAGAACGTCATAGTGAGGCCCGGGCCAAAACGCAGGATTTGAGACTTCAGCCGGTCACCGATATTCATTTGTATTCCGATTTTGATGATGAACTGGGACAGAACAGCGATGTACGTTATATCTACATTTTCGGTAGTATAGCGCTATTAATACTGATCATAGCGGGAATAAATTATGTCAACCTGACGACTGCCAGAAGTGCAGATCGGGCCAAGGAGGTGGGGATTCAAAAAACACTGGGAGTTACACGCCCTCATTTAATAGGAAGATTCTTGATTGAGTCTATTACCATATTTTCAATTGCAGTAGTAATAGCACTTCTTTTGACCGAAGTGCTCCTGCCCTTTTTTAATAATCTGACTGGAAAGGAATTGAGTTTGTTTGCAGTCCCACTACCGATTCCGATAATACTGATTTTACTAATTCTTATTTTTGGAATATTAAGTGGCATTTATCCCGCCGTTATCCTCTCAAAGCATCAGCCGGGAAGTGTACTATACGGGATATTCAGCGGTAAGAAAAAATCGCTTTTACGTCAGAGTCTGGTAGTATTCCAGTTTGTGATTTCAATTATTTTGCTGATAAGTACGCTTGTAATCGACAAACAACTGGAATATGTATCTAATAAAGACTTTGGGTTAAATGTTGAGAATGTTATTCGGTTAAAGGCAAATCTTGATCGCCATGATCCCTATGGGGCACTTCGGGGTAAACTACTTCAAAATTCCGAAGTAAAGAATGTGACATACAGTACTTCAAATCTTCCCAATAAGAATATGACCGGAATGTCATTATCCCCGGAGGACTATTTTGGCCAATCCAATACTTTGGGTATTGGTCCCCATTTTCTTGAAGCTTTGGAAATACCCCTGGTAAAAGGAAAAAATATCGATCCGCTCCTAAGACAAGATAGTATTGATTATATGCCGGTGATTGTAAATAAAGCGGCTGTTGAGGGTTTTGGGTGGAAAAAAGAGGAAATTATGGGAAAAACATTACCGAGTTTCAGACCTACCCCAAAGGTAGTCGGCATAGTTGAAAATTTTCATTATGAATCCCTAAAGCAGCGAATTGAACCCCTGGTATTAATGGGGGATATATCGGTTCCCCGGAATATCTACATTAAAGTTAATACCGGAAATATCGGTTTAACACTTGATAAAATTAAGAAGGTATGGGAGCAAGTCGTACCCGATAAACCATTCAATTATACCTTTTTGAAGGATGATTTTAAAAACCTGTACCAATCTGAGGATAAACTCGCATCAGTATTTAAATACTTTACGATATTGGCAGTAATTATCGCATGTATGGGATTGTATGGTTTATCTGCTTTTACCACCCAGCGAAGAACGAAGGAGATCGGTATAAGGAAAGTGGTCGGGGCCAGTACAGGCAACATCGTATCACTGCTTTCCAGGGATTTTTTAAAGCTGGTAGGAGTGAGTTTACTGTTCGCTATTCCGACATCAATATATATAGTCAATCAATGGCTTCAGCAATTCGCGTATAAAGTTGATTGGGGGATAGGGGTCGTAATCCTGAGTGTGGGGATAACAACCATGGTTACTCTCATCACCGTCAGCTGGCATTCAATTCAGGCGGCCCTCGCTGATCCTGCAGAATCAGTAAGAATGGAGGGCTAAAGTCTGACAATTTAAACAAATATGCTCAAAAACTACCTCAAAATAGCGTGGCGGAATCTCACCAAGAATAAGCTGTATTCCACCATTAATCTCGTGGGATTGGGACTCGGTATAGGGGCTGTGCTGCTGATGTTTTTGTATGTCCAGCATGAGCTCAGTTTTGATGATTACCATGCTAAAAAAGATCGAATATATCGGATTATATCCTATGGTGGATTCAATGAAAAAAATTGGCGTTCACATACCGCCGGCAATCCAATCAATGAAATGCGAAACAATTTTACCGGGGTTGAAGATGCAGTTCGTATGGATGGGTGTGCCGGGGGTCCTGTTACAGTGGAAAACGAGACATTTAGCAATATTAAAACAACATGTGCGGAATCGAATATCTTCAATATATTTTCTTTTCCGCTTATCTACGGGTCGCCCGACAACGCTCTGGACGCTCCTTATACCGTTGTAATTTCAGAAAGTACCGCAAAGCGATTGTTTGGGGGAAAGGATGCAATCGGTAAGAGCATCGAATTCAATTGGGATCGGGGTACTCATGAGTTTGAAGTAACGGGAGTAATGAAGGATATTCCGATTAATTCGCACTTTCGTTATGATGCCTTCCTCTCCTATGAATCATTGAAAAAGACCAAACGATGCCTTGATTGTGGTCAGCTCATGTATGCGCTGTTGAAAAAAGACGCAGATACCGCTGCTGTTGCTGATCTCGTTCTAGAGCATATTCGCGAAATTGACGGCAAAAAATATTTAGAAGATGTTAAACTTCAGCCACTCGAGGAGATATATTTTTCAGACCTTTCAGCCCAACAAACAGGTAATTGGCGTTATATACAGATACTGATCCTTATTGCTGTCGTAATACT
>CAYQXO010000041.1:0-20476 GCA_964421495.1 uncultured Balneolaceae bacterium
TTCGCTATGGGCCCGCGCTCGATGTTCTCATTGTTCCCAACTCGTCAAAGAACGGTCTTACTGTTTCACCAAAACAAAAAATTGGCCTCAAAGGATTATTCTTCTATATGCATCGCTGCATATCGGTTGAAACAGTAAATAGTTTCCTCTGAAGCGATCTCTAATATAAGACCTATACCCGTCTAATGTCAATATTTTTTTACTAATTAATTGCCGGTCGTTTTACGACATACCTGCTTGTTAATCGAAGCCCGCTATCGGCGTACTGCAAAGCCCGACGCCAGCGCTTTTTTACCGATGTTTCCCTACTTTATTCCCAATCGCTTGAGCTTGCTTTGCAACGTCGTAGGCTTGAGATCCAACAGGGCCGCCGCCCCGTCATTCCCGTATATCTTCCCGTCGGTCAATGACAGGATTCGTTCCAGGTACCGCTTGTTCATTTCATCGAATCCGAGCACTTCATCTTCGGAAATCTGCTGTTCGGGAAACAGCTCAAATCTCTTCTTCTCTTTGAGTCGCACTTCGAAGCGACCTTCCCCGGCTTCCAGCAGCGAATGTCTCAGCACGTCAAACAATTCCGGGAAGTTCCCTTCCCAGTCGGGCTCTTCCAATTTCTCCAGTTCGGATTCCTCGAATCGGTCGACCGATATGCGTAACACCCGACCGGCCTGCTGGACGTACCGACGAGCCGCCGCCCGCAGATCCGCCTTTCGATGACGCAGGGGCGGAATCAGGACGGACTGAAATCCCATATGATAATAAAGCGAGGCCCGGAAGGCTCCCTCCTCGACTCTTTCCTCCAAACTATCCCTGCTGGTCGCGATTACACGGGTGGAAAGTCCCCGTTTTCGCCGTTCCTGCAACAACTCGAGCAGTTCCTCCTGCGCTTCTTCCTGCATACCTGTAATATGGATCAACAACAGCACCAGCGGATCCGAGACTTGACGGGCACTCTGCCAATCCCCCGTCCCCGCACGCTCACCGGCCTCGCCAAAATCCCACCTCACCGTCTGCACACCCTCCGGAAAATGATCGAAGGCCCTACCCGCCAGCGTTTTCTTTCCCGTACCCTGCTCGCCCCGCAGCAATAAATGTCGATCCGTCTGGGTGCAAACCTGCTGAATCGTATCACAGACAGACTGCATGATATCCGATTCACAAACGAAAAATTCATCCTCCCCCTTCTCATTTTTCGCATCTCTGCCGGACAGTTGATCAGAAGAAGTCGGCTGTTCTTCCACCGGGGATAACTCTACATTTACCAGGTGCGAACCGCCTCCTTTCGTCCGGAATAACCGAAAATCGATCCTATACGGCCATTCATTCCCGTTTTTGTCGGTAATCGTGCAGGGGCGGGGATCGATAGATTCTACATCATGACTTCGGCGGGCAATCTCATCCACCAACGCCTCTATCTCCCGCTGGACGACTCCCTCCTGTTCCGACGCCAGAACGTATTCTTTCGGTGCATATCCCAGTTGCTCCCGAATTTGCTTATTGCAAAAAATAAGTTGTGCCCGCTCGTTTTCATCAACACGAAACACAAGTACCAACTTCGGCAGGTAGTCGATGACTTCCCGCCAGAATGCATTATTATTTGACATACCTTACAAGATCGTCTGTTCAATGGTGGAATGTTATCGTCGTACCCCTGTCACGGCGTTCAATTATACTGAATTGCCCGGGAGTCTGTCGGACTTTTCGGATCGTAGCGAAAAAAGTCCGACAGACTCCCGGAAACTATAAATCATGGGAAACGGGAACAAACCGAATTCGCTTTATTAATAAAAATTTCCGGCTAGCCCTCCATTGCGTACTCGACCGGATCTTCTTTATAGTCATCCAACAGATAGGCTCCCAGGTAAAAGAGTGGAGTATCGAAAAGGGCAAAAAAGAATTTGAACACATAGGAATTCAGGATCAGAATGAACAAATCGCCGATCGCCTGTACTTCCTCTCCGAGGTTTCCCGAAATATACAAGATGCTGAGGATGGAAATGGAGTCGACCAGCTGGCTTACCATGGTCGATCCGTTATTACGAATCCACTTATAGCGCCCTTTCGTAAGTCTTTTCCAGAAATGGAACAGTTGCACGTCAATTGACTGTGCAACGATATACGCTATCATACTGGCGATGGTGTTGGCCACCATAAATTCATAGACGCCCTCAAAGAGGCTGGCTCCCCCGCTCACTCCCTGGGCGTTGGGAAGCCAGTGGTTCACACTCATAAGAAAAAGCATGAAGAGATTCATGATAAAGCCGACGATTACCATTCCCTGGGCTTTGCGCCGACCGTACAGCTCGGAAATCAGATCGGTCGCCAGGAACGTAAACGGATAGGCGATTACTCCTGCTGGAACGCTCAATCGGTAGAGGTCATTATCTCGAATCAGCGGGGGAATGATGGACTGCATGCCCTCCGAGAGATGAATCGAAAATATGGTTACAAACTTCGTCGTCCCTATAACGTTACCTAGCACGAGCGAGGTAAGAAAAACTCCGCTTAACAAGAGGAATAAGGTGTCTCGATCTCGTAAAACACCGGGACTGGATGCACTGATACTCATCGGTTTCTGTCTTTGTTACACTTATTTGCAATCGGGGTTTTCAAAACGTTTAAACGTGTGTGGACCGGGAGGGGTTCCTCCCCGGCTCCTGATCAAATACTCTTGATATCCATTTTCTGGAAACTCCTCAAATGCCAAAATGACGCTCACCGGCCGGAAATATGCTCATCAAAAAACACTTATCCCACAGAGTTTTTACCGGTTGGCAAGCGTCCACATCCCCTTCCAAACCCGGTGCAACCGACTTTTTCCGATTTAAATACGATTACCGGACTTCTCACATTCCCACTGAAAATCATATACCCATCCCCGGCCACGTTATACCAAGTGACTATCAATTCCCTAAATAAAAAAACGGGTCCGTTATGACTCAAGAAAATGCAAATGCTGAAGCCTCGCTGGGCGATCGAATTGCAATCGTTCAAGAGGCTACGACCTTGTACCTTGAAGAGGACACCTCCTATACCGTAGCCAACCTGGCCAAGCGACTGGAGGTCGAGCCGTCCGATATCTATGCCTACTACCCGAACAAATACGCTATCCTGGACGGTTACTACCGCTTGCTGATTGATCGTTACCGTAACATGACAGACGATATCGACAACTTCGATCAATACAATCTGGCGGAAAAAATATCCAATTTCATCTACGCCAGCTTCGACATGATGACGGGAAACCGGGTTTATGTTGAGGAAACTTTTGAAAATCGCGTCCTCAACGCCAGCAGCGACCACCCGTTTCAGACGGAACTAAAAACACTATTCAAGGAGTTCTTCGCACAAGATTCAAACATTGCCGCCAGCAGTCAGTTATTAATGCAGGATATATTCTATGAGTTCCTGGTGCGACAATACCTTCAGCTGGTTACGTTCTGGCTGGAGGATGAGAGTCCCGACGAAGAAAAAACGATGGCTTATGCTGACAAGCTGACCTCTTTCCTCCAGGAAGTGATGTACACGTCTGTACTTGACGAGGGACTGGACCTCTTGAAATTCATGACCCAAAATGATCGGCGCATTTCACGGTTACCGATAGTCGGATCAATAACCCGCAAAATTCTATCCTGACTCTTATGAGTGACTTCCCTTCTTCGAAATTTGAGCGCGGCAAAATATTTGCAAAAACGGGCATAGATATTGGCAAAAATTATGCTAAGCATTATTTAAAAAAGTCGCTGCCCAAACATAAAGAAAACAATACCTCCACGGAACAAAAGGAGTTGGATAAGCTGCACGGGGATAATGCCCACAAAATACTGGAGGAGTTCTCCAGGCTTCGGGGCACTGCCCTGAAGATTGCCCAGTCGCTGAGCATGGATCAGGGACTGCTGCCCGAAGAATACTCAAAGATTCTAACCCAGGCCCAATACAAGGTCTCCCCCATCAACAAGGCGCTGGTCCGTTCCATTATAAAGCGCGAGTTGGGAGCATATCCGGAGAACCTGTTCAAACACTTCGAGCCGGAAGCCTTTGCCGCCGCGTCGATCGGACAGGTTCACCACGCCTGGCTCGACGACGGAACGCCTTTGGCCGTCAAGATTCAATACCCGAACGTACGCAATACGATCGAAAGCGATCTGCGCCTGGCTAAATTATTTTTTAAGCGTTTTTTGAAAGGAGATGTCGACGATTACTTCCAGGAAATCCGGGAGAGGTTGCTCGAAGAGACCGATTACCTGCATGAGGGAAAAGAAATCGAGCGATTTGCGAGACGATACAATACCGATCGTTTTGCCACTCCGCGCTGGTTTGAATCCCATTCCACAGAGAAAGTGCTAGCGATGAGTTTCTTGGAGGGGCAACATATCAGCGATTTCATGGAGCAGAAACCCCCTCAAGAAGAGCGCAATCATTTCGGTCAGCTGTTATGGGATTTCTTTCACGCCCAGATCAAGCGGGGCGACCCCATTCACGCCGATGCTCACCCCGGCAACTTCCTGTTTATGCCGGACGGCCGACTCGGCGTTATAGATTACGGATGCGTCAAATCATTCCCCAAAAACTTCTTCTATCATTACCTTCAGCTGCTTCCCACACATTTAAACCACGATATTGAAGCGATCAAGGATCTATACCTGAAATTGGGAATTATTCGCAAGGATCCGGCGTCCTCCGACAAGGAAAAACGATTTTTCGAATTCTGTCGCAACTATGCCAACGCGTTTGCCTCCCCCTACCAACACGACCATTTTGATTTCGGGGACCCGGGTTTTAAGGAAAAGATCAACAACTATGCCCGGCAAATGCCCATTTTGAGGGAAACACGGGGATCAAAACACTTTATCTACAGTACCCGCGTGCACCTGGGACTCTATCACCTGTTAATGAAACTCGGGGCGCAGGTCAATACCGAGCATAGTCGGAAGCTGGCCCAGGAGAAGCTGGAATCGCTCCGGGAAGAAGTCGGGTAGTCGTGTTTCCAAATAGCGGCACTCATGATCAATCGATATCATTCAGGTACCGATAGAATTCAGAGTTGGTCGAGAGGATGAGGGTCGTTTTCTGATCCATGGTATTTTCAAACGCTTCCATCGTCTTGGTGAAGCGGTACAGCTCCCTCGACTGCCGGGACTTGTTATAGGCCCGGTTGTAAACAGCCGCCGCCCGGGCATCGGCTTCCCCTTTTATTTCCTCCGCCCTTCGAAACGCCTCTGAACGAATCTGTTTCAACTCTCGATCTTTTTGGCCGTTAATACTCGAGGCTTCTCCATTTCCTTCCGAAATGAACTTATCGGCAATACGGTTTCGTTCACTCCTCATCCGTTCATAAACCTGCTTGCGGACATCCTCTACGTAATTAACCCGTTTAATCCGAAAATCATGCACGACAATACCCAATTCCTCGGCTCGACTGTTCCCCTCGATCTGAATTTTTTTCTGAATGGAATCACGACCAACGGATATATCAGCAAGGCTGTCTTCCACAATCTCCGTAATAGCCCCCGCATCCATGGGATCCCGATTCGAGCTGCGCACCACTTCCACCAGGTCATAACTGGCGATTTCGTCGCGCGTCTCGCCGTCGAGAATATCATCCAGGCGCGACTGGGCGCTGCGCTCTGTTCCCATGCGCTTGAAAAACAAAAGCGGATCCGTTATCTGCCAGCGTGCGAAGGTATCCACATGAATAAACTTCTTGTCCTTGGTCGGGATTTGATTGGGATCACCGTCCCACTCCAGAAAGCGGGAATCGAACATATGGACCTTCTGAATAAAGGGTATTTTAAACTTCAACCCCGGTTTCTGGATCGCAACGCCCACCGGTCGACCGAACTGCGTGACGACGGCTTGCTGTTTTTCATTGACGATAAACATGCCATCCAAAGCAATACCGATGACGACCGCTAAAATAATTGCCGATATAATCGTTTTAATATTTTTCATAAATATACTGCCCGTCGTTTCCTAATTTGAACTCGAAGATTGTGAATTACCCGGAATGCTTATATTCTGATTGTTCATCTGCAGCAAGGGTAGAACGCTGTTTCCTTCCTTATCCGTTATAATCTTGTTACCCAATTTCGGTATGAAATTCTGCATCGTTTCCAGGTAAATTCTGCGTTTGGTTACTTCCGGAGCATTAATGTACTCATTGTATAACTCATTAAATCGAACCACTTCACCCTCGGCATTGTTCACACGCTCAATGGCATATCCTTCCGCTTTTTGAATCGTCTCCTCGGCTTGTCCCTTCGCCTTGGGGATGACCCGGTTATACGCCGACTTGGCCTCGTTGATCAGAGTCTCTTTCTGCTGCTGCGCCTCGTTCACTTTGTTAAAGGCATCCTTAACCGGCTCGGGCGGGTTAACATCCTGCAGTACAATCTGTTCGATATTTATTCCGGTATTGTACTCGTTTACCAGCTTTTGGATCATTTCCTGCGCCTCGCTGGCAACCTGGGTTCGACCGACCGTAAGCACCTCGTTTACCGTATGGTCGCCGGCAATTTCCCGCATAGCCGACTCGGAAATATCCCGTAACGTATTCCTCGGATTTCGAACTTCGAAGAGGTACTTGTACGGCTCCATAATTCGATACTGCACAACCCACTCCACGTTGGCCAGGTTAAGATCGCCTGTCAACATCAGAGATTCATGGGAATAATCGTCTTGCCTGTATCGGGTCTGCACCCCGGCTTCCGCCGTCCGGAAGCCAAACTCGTCTTTCAACTGCCGTTGTACCGGTACGATTTCAACTTCTTCCGCGAAGGGAATTTTAAATTGCAGTCCCGGCTGCACTTCCCGGTCAAAAGCCCCAAAACGAGTAATCACTCCCACTTCTTCCGGATTGACCTGAAAAACCGACAGGTATACCACAATTAAAGCCAATACCACCAACACGATGCTGGACAAATAGTTCCTCAGTTTTTTCAACTGGGGAGGGATATTGAGATCGTAATATTCTGATTCAGCCATAGAAAACGCTTTGTTTTAATTTCAAGAAACCCCTAAAGGTCACAAAGTTTACTTAATAATCAAAACAATTCCTTAGGGTTTCTCTTACATATTAACAAGGTTTTATCGGATTTCGAGCGTCCTTTGAAAAACACGGGGAGGCCTCTGGAGCCAGGGAAATTCAGCTGACCTGTGCTTTACCGGGTTTTGAGTCCAAAATACCGGCGTTTAGGGATTATACGTTTCCTGCCAATTGGCTGAACAACCCAAGTGCTCCAGAGGCCTCCCCGTGTTTTCAAAGGGCTCTTCGATTAACAAATATCACCAAACCAGGGCAATGAAAACCCGATGTTTAATCCCGGCTAAATATATTTTAATATATTCGGTGAGATCCCGGACAATTCTAACAACAATAAATGATCAATGTTTTACAAAAACGCCACCCGATTATTGGTATTGACCGTTGTCTGCATTTTATACGCAGCACCCCTCGCGGGACAATCGACTGACACCGTGCAAAACACAGGGAAGAATGCCGAATTCCTGAAATCGCCGCAGCGAACACTGCATACATTTTTTTACTGGCAGCAAAAAGATCATCAGCGACCGGAACTGGTTGCCCAAACCATGGCCCTGGCCGACGGCGACCAGCAGCAGAAGCTTGAGCTGGCCCGGGAACTCCTGGAAGTCATCAATGCCAAAGGCCTGGCTGTTGACTACCGGAAAGTCCCCTCACGGCCTCATTACCAGGATACTCTATCCGGTTTGCATCGCTACACGCCGTTTTCCGAACTGCCGGACGTCTATTTAGTGCGTCATGACTCCCTATGGGTATTTTCCGAGGCCACGGTTGAACAGATCCCCGGAATTTACAGAAATACGTTTTCGGTTTTTGTCGACGTGGTACTCGACAACCTTCCCGAGTACATGCACAAAGAATGGGTGGGTATAAAAGCGTGGCAGTTGGTGGGATTATTTCTCTGGATTTTCCTCGGGCTTGCCCTTCGCAAAGTATTCGAATTCATTTTAACCAACTATTTGCGTCGGCTGACCCGAAAAACCACCTCTCACTGGGATGATACTCTGTTAACCGAAGTCGAAAAGCCGAGCGGCTTCATCTTCATGATGCTCTATTTCGGGGCCACATACAGCTCACTTCATCTGGGGGGCAATGTCAATTACTACCTGGCCCCCACGCTGGAAATCGCCATCTCCGCCGGGGTCATCTGGCTATTGTATAACCTTTCGAACGTAATATCAGACTATTTCTACGAGCACACCTCGAAAACTGAAAGCAAGCTGGACTTTCAACTGGTTCCATTGATCCGCAAAACGGCCAAAATATTTGTTCTCGTCTTCGGGATTCTACTCGTACTGCAAAACCAGGGAATCAACGTTGCCTCGCTGCTTGCGGGACTGGGACTCGGCGGTCTTGCCTTTGCGCTGGCCGCCCGCGATACGCTGGCGAATTTTTTCGGGTCCCTCACTATTTTTCTCGATAAGCCTTTTGTCGTGGGCGACTGGGTAAAAACGGCAGAAATCGAGGGGACCGTCGAAGAGGTGGGCTTCCGATCAACCCGCGTGCGTACTTTTCACAACTCCCTGGTCAGCGTACCGAATGCGAAACTGGCCGATGCCGAGATCGACAACCTCGGACTCCGTCAGTATCGACGTGTAAAAACAACCTTAAGCCTGACCTATAGCACGACTCCCGAGCAGATGGAGGCGTTTGTAGAGGGGATAAAAGCGATCATACAGGCAACTCCCCAGATGCGGAAAGATTTTTATGAAGTCCATTTCTACGACTACGGATCCCACTCGCTCGATGTGCTCGTATATTGTTTCCTGGAGGTACCGACGTGGAGCGACGAGATGCAGCAGCGCCATAACTTCTTCATTGAAATCATGCGGCTGGCCAAGGATGTGGGCGTTGAGTTTGCCTTCCCGACGCGTACGCTTCATGTCGACAGCTTTCACAAGGATCAACCCCGTGTGGCACGCAGTGATCGCAGCGAGGACGAGTTGTCCAGCACCGTACTTGAATACGGTCCCCGGGGAAGCAAATCCCGTCCCGAAGGCGTAAAACTCAAGAAGGAAGGAGAGGAGATAGACTTTTCCGCTTCCGTGCATTCAAGCGGAAGTACCTGATCAGGGTGTCCGGGATAAAAAAAGAACCCTGCCCCGGTTTTTTCTGATCGGGGCAGGTTCACCAAAACTCTATCAAGCTTCCGAAGATTCAACTTTGCAATAGGCGTCGAACACCATCTTCAAATCCTTCGCGATTTCCTCTTTGGTGCGACGTTCGATACGATGCCGGGGAATCATTGCCTTTATTTCGCCGTCTTTAAAAAAGGCAAAAGCCGGAGAAGAAGGCGGATAATCGCTGAAATAAGAACGTGCTTTTTCCGTAGCCTCTTTATCCTGTCCCGCAAACACCGTCGTCATGTGATCGGGAGTGTGTTCATGATCGAGCGCCAATTTAACGGCGGGACGCGCGTTACCGGCGGCACATCCGCAAACCGAGTTAATCACCAGTAACATTGTGTCGTCTCCGTACTGATCCATTGCTTCATCGACTTCTTCGGGAGTCGTTAACTCCTCGACTCCCAGATCGGTAAGTTCCTTCCGCATCCAGTCCGTATCCGGTCCTACACCTTTTCCAAATTGCATACTAATGGGTTTATTTTATTCTTGTTAACTGAGATAGGATAATACGTAATTAACGGTACAATCCAATATATCCCTTTACGTTTATAGTGTACTTCATATATGGTAACTTGTGGGAGATGCGGTTTATTATAAACTGGTTTCCCTAATCTTCAATTTTCAACCTTTTTAGCATTCTATACCATGGTTCCCATTTTGTCACGTAATATTACGGAACATCCGCTATCTACATCCTATGTTTTATTAGCCGGACTAATATTGTTTGCAATTCACGCCTGCAGCAGTTCGGAAAAGATGGTAGCCCCTGTTGCCAATCAGGAAGTGACCGTGGATGGCGATCTGTCTGACTGGCCGCATACCAAAGCTATGATAAAAGAGAGTAATTCATTCAATTACTACGCGATGCATAAAGAGGATCACCTCTATTTATTCATCAATATGAAAAACATCCGCTACAAAAACCTGGTAGAGGATGCGGGATTCACCATTTATATCAGCGGCGAGAAAAAGAACAAGAAAGCGCTCGGTATCACCTATCCCGTGGGAGCCTATAACTTTTTAAAACAGAGACCCGGTCAGTATCGCCAATTCAAACAGAATAAGGAATGGCTGAAAAAACCGGAGAATCAGGAGTTGCTGGAAGAGTTAAAAGAGGAAAACTACAACAAGGCGATGATCACTCAGCGGGAGCATAAAAAACAAACACCGCAAGAAGTTATTGTTGACCTCAAGCGACTCGAGGCCCAGGGGATTCAGATCGAACGCGAGCAGCGGCATAACCGGGTTCAAATCGAACTAAGCATCCCCCTGAAGAGTACTAAAACCCAGCAATTCGCTGTCGCCCCTTCAAATAATCGTTCCCTGCAAGTGGGATTTGCGGTTGACCCCCCCGACAAAGACTGGGATAACGAGTCAACCACCGTGGATTTAAGTCGCCAACAAGACAACCGGGGACCTTACGGACGACGACGCGATCGCCAGAAAATGGAACAACGGCTCGGCCAGTTGACCAGCGCCCATGACAACTGGTTTGAAATCACGTTGGCTCCCTCCGAAGAATAAGCTGGAATAAGTGGAGGCTCAAAGCTAGCCCGAAGTCGGAGTCCCGTCAACTGTCTGGGACGGAAGCTTATCCCGATCGGTAACCCCGTTTGCACCTACACTACGTGGTTTCCAGCAGGAACAGGCTTTGAGTTTCGAGCCTTCAACGTATTAAATTAAAAAGGCGCTCCCGTAGAGGAGCGCCTTTTGCGGCAGAATCAACCTGCATGCCGGTAAGGGATCGCTTTATTGAGCTTTTTTATAGTTCTTCTCAACCTGATCCCAATTGGCTACATTCCAGAATGCATCCACATAATCGGGACGGCGATTCTGGTATTTCAGGTAATAGGCATGCTCCCAGACATCCAGTCCAAAGACGGGAGTTAATCCATTCATCAACGGACTATCCTGATTCTGCGTAGACAGCAACTTCAAATCTCCGCTTCCATCTACACACAACCAGGCCCATCCGGAACCGAAACGACCGAGGGCCGTTTGCTTGAACTGGTCCTGGAAATCGGTAAAGCTTCCGAATTTGTCGACGATAGCGTTAGCTATATCACCCGAAGGCTCACCGCCGCCGTTGGGAGACATGACTTTCCAGAACAGATTATGGTTGGCGTATCCTCCTCCGGCATTTATTACTTTTTGACGGATATCGCTGGGTACGTCATTGATATTTCTCAACACATCCTCGATGGGTTTATCCTCGAAGTTGGTCCCCTCAAGTGCTGCATTCGATTTATTGGTGTATCCCTGATGGTGTTTGTCATGATGGATCCTCATGGTTCTCTCGTCGATATGAGGTTCCAGCGCATCGTAGTCATAGGGCAAATCAGGTAATGTGTAAGCCATTTTTACTCCCTGTCTTTTTGGTTAATGAGTGTTTACAGTGTGTAAATCCTGCGAATCCTCTATTTCAATATAGGTGCAAGTTTCTTATACTGGAAATCTGTCGGACTTTTACAAATCTACTGCAAAAAAGCCGGGTTTGGGTACCTTTTTTTCGCTACGATCCGAAAAGTCCGACAGATTCCCAGTATCAACTTCATGTGCATTAACGTATGCGAGTCTATTCTCTTATAAAATTATTGCAATCCTTCTTTTTTAATTTCAGACCTGTACCGCCTCATTTATGTCCACCGACTATGACGTTATAATTCTCGGCAGCGGCCCGGCGGGTTTCGCCTGTGCCATGCAAAGCTCCAAGCTGGAGAAAAAGGTTTTACTCGTTGAATCCAACCCGCATTACCTAGGTGGAACATGGATCAACACGGGTACCGTTCCCAGCAAAGCACTCCGGGAAGCCGCCCGCACCATTCACGAGTTTCAGTCGCAATTCGGTTTTGAGGATGAAAACAAGCCGTATGATCGATTCCGGATGAAAGACCTGCTGCAATTCAAGGATGAAGTTATTCAGCGCGAAGACGAGCGTATTAAGCGCTACCTGGATAAAAACGAGGTGGACGTCATCCACGGATTTGGCCGGCTGGCGGATGAACATACCGTGGAGATCGAGGATAAATCGGGCGAAACCACCACTCATTCTGCCGATAATATTCTTATTTCCACCGGGAGCAGTCCGACCCCGCCCGAAGATTTCACCATCGACCATGACAAAATTCTCGACAACCAGTCCCTGCTTAACCTCACCCACATCCCCCGGCGATTGGTAATAGCGGGAGCGGGAGTCAACGCCATTGAGTATGCCACCATTTTTGCCCTGATGGGAACGCGCATTACCATCCTGAATGAAAATGAAGATTACTTGCCCTTTCTCGATCACGAGATCAAGAAATCTCTAAACGAGACCCTGGAAGTAAACCAGATTACGCTTCGTCACAATGTAAAACTGGACGATGTGGACTTCAATCCACTGCGCGTATGTACCGAAGCCCGGTATCATCATGTCGAGCGGCCCGAGGAACCCCGGGTTATTGAAGCCGAACATGTACTTTATATTGGACACCGCCATCCCAATACAGGGGACATCGGATTGGATCAAGCGGGAATCTCTACCGGTCCAGAGGGACACCTCAACGTAAACGATCATTATCAAACCGGAGTGGAAAATATTTATGCGGCGGGAGACGTCATCGGCTTTCCCTCTCTTGCCTCGGCTTCTTTTTCGCAGGGACGCCTGGCGGCCTGTCACATGTTTGACGCTCCCTCCATGGAAGAAAAGAGCGAAATTCCCCACGGCATCCATTCCATTCCCGAAGTTGCCCAGATCGGGCTAAACGAATCGGAAGCCCGCGAACAGGGTTATGACTATACCGTCGGCCGGGCCTATTTCAAGAACACCACGCAGGCCGACTTGAGCATACACCGGCAGGGCGTGTTAAAACTCGTTTTTGAAACACAGTCCCTTAAACTCCTCGGAGTTCATATCATAGGAGCCCAGGCATGCGACCTCGTTCATCTGGGGCAGTCGGTCATGGCGTTTGACGGAGATATACGGTACTTCATTCGCAACGTGTTAAACTATCCCACCTACGGCGAAGCCTACCGTACCGCCGCCTTTAACGGTATCAACCGGGTGCACAAGGCGGGCGTAAAGTATAGGAATATACTGGAATCCTAGCCCGGCTTGATCAATGTACTACTGTACATTTCCTTCGCCGGCACCCTGTCGCCTTGCAGACGATCAAATTTCTTGGTGAGAAAGCTGGTCTAGCCCCTTTCGCTCGGCTCGGATCATCTTGCGATAAAAAATTTTTGAAATCTCCGGGTTTGGAGGCTGTCAACGCATTTCGCGGGTAACGAATTCGAGCTATGAAACCGCCACATAATGAATGGCCATGGTAATTCCCCTGGAATCCGCAGAGGGATTTTCCGGTAATTGTTGGATCCCGTTCTGCTCGGATTGATGGGCAAAATAAGCCAATACCATGGCATCCACGATATCGTCTTCCCCCACCTCCTTACGGCGAAATTCTTCCTTTAATTCACGGTAAATCGATTCACTTTCCTCCCTTACGCTCTTTAACAGGTTTAGCCGGTGCTTCATCCCTTTGCGGGTTTGCTTCCTTTGCTGCACGGACTCCCACCCATTCAGAATCCGGAACAACAGTTCGGGATGGCTTTCGCAGACTTTTTCCGTATAGGAAGAATTGTTCTGTAAAAGTTGATCGACCTGCCTAATTTTATCCGAGATATTCCACGCCTGCAGGGAAACTTTTTTATCGGTAACCGAATAGCTCTGGATACAGGCCTCGGCGTAAGTGGGGGCATATAAAGCGGCCCGGACCGGCGGATTAAATACGCTCGACTGATAATCCGAGCCAAGTTCTTTCCGGAGCAACTCATCACAATGCCGGGTATAGCTATCTTCGGGGATGCCCACCGGGATATCGATAAAAATGCGATCATACCGGTCGAATGTATCCTTCAGTTCGTTTTCGTCTCGCACCACCCAATAGGGCGTGTCGCCTCGTTTAAAGTCAACGGCCAACCAACCCAACGGACATCCATCCATTCCGACTGTTTTCATGTGGTCCCCTGTTCCCGTACTATTTTAGTATTTTATAATCTTATTCTAGCCCGAATTTCTCGGTGAGTGCTGAGCGAGGCGTCACCCGCGTCAATGATTCCAACACAGTGCACCGAGCGTCAGCGATTCCCGCGTTAGCGCTCAGAGCGATGCGTTACCCACGAAGTAAAACCCTGGCAGGAGCATTTCTCAACTTTCACGCATCCCCGGAAGAATTAGATTGGTCCTGACTTTTCACTTCTGCCAACTCGGCGTGTTTTTGTTCTTCCACCCATTCTTTCAGTTCAATATGAAGATCATCCAACTGCTTCGTATCCACATAACTTGGGCAATTATCCATGAGACTCTGAGCGCTTTTATTCTTGGGAAATGCGATCACATCCCGGAGGCTTTGCGCATTGGCAAGCAACATTATTATTCGATCGAGTCCCAGGGCAATTCCCCCGTGCGGCGGCGTTCCGTAGCGGAAGGCATCCATCAAAAATCCGAATTTGTCCCGGGCTTCATCCCGATTAAGTCCCATAACCTCAAACATCGTTTCCTGCAAATCTGCCTGGTGGATACGGATGGATCCCCCTCCAATCTCCTTGCCGTTGAGTACCAGGTCATACGCTCGTGAAAGCACCTTTCGGGGATTCTCCTCAAGTTTGTCCACGTCCTCTTCTCGCGGTGCCGTAAAGGGGTGGTGCAGCGAAACATACCGGCCCGCATCGTCATCCCACTCCAAGAGGGGAAAATCCGTGATCCAGAGGAAATGGTCCTCCTCTTCATTGATCAGATCGTAATCCGGGCCCATCATCAGCCGGAGCGTTCCGAGTTGCTCATAGACGGTGGGCGTGGGACCGGCAAGAATCAACACAAGATCGCCGTAATCGGCTCCGGCCCGTTCTATCATCTGGTCGATCGTATCCTCCGTCAGGAATTTGCCGACGCTGCATTTAATTTCCTCTTTGTTGACCTTGATGTAAATCAGTCCCCCGGCCCCGGTCTCTTCCTGCACGCGCTCGGTAAGGCGATCCAACTCACCCCGGCCCATATCTCCCTCGCCCGGCAGGGTGAATCCGATGACGCCGCCGCCCTCCTTGACCGTTTGAGAAAAGATGCGAAATTCGGAATCCTCCACCAGGTCGGAAAAATCCTTGAACTCGAGCCCGAACCGCGTATCCGGTTTGTCCGTGCCATAGGTGGTCAGCGCATCGTGATACGTCATGCGCTCAAAAGGAGTGGAGACTTCCCGGTCCGACACCTGTTCAAACAGCTCCTTCATGAGTCCCTCGGTCATCTCGAAGATGTCTTCCTCATCCACGAACGACATTTCCACATCCACCTGGGTAAATTCCGGCTGTCGGTCGGCCCGCAGATCTTCGTCGCGAAAACATTTCACGATCTGAAAATAGCGATCAAAGCCCGACGCCATGAGGGTCTGCTTGTAGGTCTGCGGACTCTGGGGAAGGGCGAAAAACTTGCCCGGGTTGACCCGGCTCGGCACCAGGTAATCCCGCGCCCCTTCCGGGGTACTGCGCATCAATACGGGCGTTTCCACTTCGGCAAACTCGAGATCGTAAAAATAATTTCGGATCGCCTCGTACGACCTGGACCGCAGCATCAGGTTATCCGTCAAAGGCCGTCGACGCAAGTCCAGGTAGCGGTGCTGCAGGCGCAGATCCTCGCTGGTTTTGATATCGTCCCGGATTTCGAACGGAGGGGTTTCCGCCTCGCTGTACACAATCAAATCGCTGACGTTAACATCAATTTCGCCGGTGGGGAGTTCAGGATTCACGTTTTCATCCGATCGCGCCTCCACGACTCCTTTAACGCCGACTACATATTCGCGGCGCAATTCCTCCGCTTTTTCGTGCAGCTCCGCATCCTCCTCGCGAAAAACAATTTGCGTAATGCCGTACCGGTCACGCAGATCGATAAAGATAACGCCTCCAAGGTCGCGCCGGGTATCGACCCAGCCATTCAGCACGACTTCTTGTCCTACATAATCAATATTCAGATCACCACAGGTATGTGTTCGTTTCCAAGCCATATAAAGTAAGTCTATAATCCATTTGGAGCTAAATTAGCCACATATAATAAAGATTCGGCACAAGCTATACAAAAGAGATTAAAAAAGAGCCGGTTTACGAATCTTTCTCCATCACAAGAGCTCTTTGAAGAACCCGGGGATGGCTCTTCTGCCAGAGAAATTCGGCGGGTCGTTGCTTTACGAGGAATAAGACCAAAATATCGGCTTGTAAAGAATACACCATTTTTAGCCTAAAGGCCGAACAACTCAAGTGCTTCAGAGCCATCCCCGGGTTCTTCAAAGAGCTCCATCAATACAATAAAATGAAATATACGTATAAAATCGTAGGGCTAAATTTGGGTATTTATGCTCATGCAATATACGCTATAATTTAGGATCTTGTGGATCGAATTGAGGAAGGATCCTATTCGGAGCAAACCCATCCCAATCCATTAATCTACTTTTATAATTACTCCAGCTTCTCCCGAAGTCCCGACAACCCGTACTGGTACCTACTATAAAATGACGGAATCCAAGTTAACTAATAAAGAATTTGCGACTATATCATTACTGCTTCATAAGGCTTCAGACCAGCAGATGATACGGAAGAAATTGCCGGATAAATATCACGTAACCCCGGATGCCGACATTTTTCAATCCGGCAAGTTCGACCTGTTGGTAACGGATGAGTCCCGGTTTAGACAGATTTTCAACAGGTACCGGGAAATTCAGAGGCAATCGGAACCGGTATTACTCCCCGTTTTACTGCTGGTCAAGGATAACAGGAATATCAAGCAGTTAAATTCTTATCTGGAACACATTGATGATATGCTGACGATCCCGACTTCTATGGGAGTGGTACAATCCCGTATTAATCTGCTCCTTAAAACCCGGTCGTATTCAGTGAAAATGCAGAAGGAAAAGAGGAAGTACCAGCTTCTCGCGGAAAATTCGACCGATATGATTTCGACGCACGCTCCCAATGGGAATTATACCTATGTATCCCCCTCGTCGGAAGAGATATTCGGCTTTACCCCCGACGAACTAATAGGTAAAAGCGCCTACAATTTCATTCATCCCGATGATCGCGAATCCGTTGCTCAAACGAGCGACAATGTCGTTAAAAGCGGGAAGCCCCAAAAAGTAGAATTCAGAAAAAGGACGAAAGAAGGGGGATACAAATGGATGGAATCCACGATTAAAATAATGCAATCGAGCATAGATTCCGATCTTCCGGATATTCAGGCCAGTACCCGGGATATATCAGAACGAAAAAAGTATGAGCAGGAACTCGAAAAGGAAAATGCTTTTATTGATAAAGCCCTGGAACTCTGGCCGAACATCTTTTTTATGATGGACTCCGATCAAAACATCATTCGGTGGAATCAAAATCTGGTGGACAAACTTGGATATTCGAGCGAAGAGATTAAAGGCATGAGTCCTTACGACTTTATTAAAAGTGAGGATGTCGATACCGTTGAAGAGAATATGGAAAAGATATTCCAAACAGGTAAATCAGAATTTGAAGTCGACCTCGTGGCCCGCAATGGGGAATCGATAAAACATCGGGTTAACGGGCAGAAATTTCATCAGGGGGATGAAGTATATATTATAGGCAGCTGTATTGACCTGTCTGATCACTATCGCCTGATGAACGATTTAAAAAGAGCGCACGACGAAAAGCAGGTATTACTGAAAGAAATCCATCACCGGGTCAAAAACAACCTGGCGGTCATTACCGGTATGCTGGAACTGCAATCGATGGAGAGTGAAAATGAAGATTTGCGAAACGGGCTGAACGACAGCAAACTCCGGATTCATTCCATCGCTTCTGTTCACGAGCTGCTTTATCAATCCAATAGTTTTTCGCGGGTTGTTATGAAAAAATATCTTAACAAACTGCTCGATAAAATCCAGGAGACCAACTACAGTGCTCAAAACATTGAAGTTGATCAGAAGATCGAGCCGGTAGAGTTGAACATAAACCAGGCTATCCCTACGGCATTAATCACAAATGAAATCATTACAAACGCCTTTAAGCATGCGTTTAAGGATAGAGAAGAAGGCAAAATCGATATAAGGTTACAGGAAAATGCCGGGAACGTTCAATTGATTATTCGTGACAACGGCAAGGGTTTGTCCGACGAAATGGCCCCCTCCAATTCACTGGGCTTAAAACTTATAAACGTATTGAAAAAACAGCTGGAGGCGGAGTTGGAAATTTCTTCCGAACGGGGAGCCGAATTTCGACTGACCTTTACCAAAAAACAAACCGGTGGAATCGGAAGCAACTACATGCAGTAGTTTGTTTACAGCAGATCGTTTTTCAAAGCATACCTTACGAGTCCCGCCGTATTTTTCGAATTGGTTTTCTGCAGCAGATTGGTTCGGTGCGTATCTACCGTTCGCTTGCTTATATGGAGCTTTTCGGCGATTTGCCGGTTCGTAAATTCATTGGCGATCAACCGCAGGATTTCGATTTCCCGATCGGTCAGACTTACCGGCTCCTTCGCTTTCGACGAGTAGTTTTCGCCCTCTCCATAATCTTTCATAAACTTGAACGTGACTTCCTCGCTATAAAAGGGCTTCCCCTGCTTGAAATTCTCTATCGCCTGCAGCAAGTCCGCCTTGCCCGCATCTTTCAATACAAAACCCGACGCTCCCGCCTTGAGAGCTTTCCTTATTGATTCTTCATCTTTCATCATGCTCAAGATGATGATCTCCTTATCGGGATAGTGTTCTTTGATTTGCTCAGCTACTTCGACGCCGTTCATATCCGGTAAATTGAGGTCCAGCAGAACCAAGTCAATCTCGTCATTGGTACTGCACAGCAATAAAGTTTCCTCTCCGTTAGAGGCCTGAAAAACAGTTCCGATATCCTCTCGATTCTTCAATATCATTATTAAACCTTCGCGCACTATTTCGTGATCATCCGTAATAAGAATATTTATCGGGTCCATAGAGATAAAGGTATACCACTTGCTTTAAAGAATATTTAAATCAACCTTAAACTCTCCCCCCTGATTTAGCGTATAATTTCAGCTATCCTGTCGTATTACAGTGAACGTACCGGACGGCGAGGGATAACAAATCCTATATTACTTTTTAAACATAACCCGCGATCCATTCGTTCAACCTTTCACAATTTTATTTCAGATCCAGTTTAAGGACCCGTTTGAAAAACCAGGGATGTTCCGAAAGTTTCCGGAGCGGAAACTTTCGACGGATCATTGCCTTGCAAGAGATACCATCACAATAACGGCATGCAGAGCATACACTTGTTAGCCTAACGCCGAACAAATCAAGTGCTTCAGAGCCATTCCCGCATTGTGTAACGGGCACTCAAAATGCTTTAATTTTTCTGCAAACGACCATCAAAGAGAGGCGAAAACCGTGTTGATTATAAAGAAATGCCCTACCTAACTAAATAGCTTCCAAACAACTTAGGGCTAATATCAAGTAGCGTGGGGCGGATTCGAACCGCCGACCTCCGGGTTATGAATCCGACGCTCTAACCGTCTGAGCTACCACGCCAAAATAACCTGTCATTTCTACGGATCACTAAAACGAACGCTAATATAATAAATTTTGAAGAAGGGAAAAACGTTGAGGTGGTATTGAGATATCTGGCTTCTATTGAAGTGATTAGAAATCTTTAATTACACTCAATTAGCCACTATTTGATTTTTGCGGATAGACGGATTCCTACTATTTTACGCTAGTTAACCTAAATACTATTAACACCAAAATACTCAAGCGGCACTCGGTTTATGGCTCAAGACATCACGAATAGGACTGAAGATTATTCGCAGTGGTACCTGGATGTAATTAAACATGCTAAACTTGCTGACTACTCTCCCGTTCGCGGGTGCATGGTCATCCGACCAAACGGTTACGCCCTTTGGGAAAACATGCGTGATACCCTTGATCAGATGTTTAAGGATACGGGGCATGAAAACGCGTACTTCCCTCTCTTTATCCCCAAGTCATTCCTCTCGCGCGAGGCCGAACATGTAGAAGGTTTTGCTACAGAGTGTGCAGTCGTTACCCATAGTAGACTTGTTAGCGGTGAAGAGGGCGGTCTTGAAGTCGATCCGGAGAGCAAACTCGATGAGGAGTTAGTCGTTCGGCCCACTTCTGAAACGATTATTTGGAATTCCTATCGAGACTGGATTCAGTCGTACCGCGATCTGCCAATTCTGATTAACCAGTGGGCAAATGTGGTCCGGTGGGAGATGCGAACCCGCCTGTTTCTGCGGACCATGGAATTTCTGTGGCAAGAGGGCCACACTGCCCAT
>CAYQXO010000042.1:0-20267 GCA_964421495.1 uncultured Balneolaceae bacterium
TCAGGATAATGCCCCGCCCAAAGTTTCGATTATTCATCCCTCCGATACCTCTACCCATTTATTTCGCTCTCAACAGACGGATCATTACCGGGGTGTCAAGCTAACGTATACGGGGAGCGACGAGGATGGCACGATAGAAGAATTCGGATGGGCTGTAAATGAAAGTGAATTCCAGTGGACGCAAGACACCTCGGTAGTTATTTCTCCCTCCCATTTCTCATCCGCTGGAAATCATATGCTCAGGGTAACAGCCCGGGACAATGAAGAATTACTTTCTGAAAATCCCGATACCGTTCATATTACACTTATCGAGCCGTCCTTTGACCAGGGTATATTGATTGTCGATGCAACCGACGAGCAGCAATTCAAAGGAAATGCCGCCGATCTTGATGATCACTCTGTAGACTCCCTGTTTTCGAACTGGATGGGATCACGACAGTACACGCAGTGGGATTATCAGGAAAATGGAATGCCCTCCCTGGAAAAAATTTCTAAATATAAATTGATCTTTTGGCACGCCAGCCATTGGTATGGAGAGTCGTCAGAATCCCATCGTATTGCGGAACACACTGAATTCCTTGCCGAATATATGGATGTAGGCGGGGATATGATACTGACGGGCTGGAAACTATACGAGTCACTCCACCCCGCCGAGAATTTTTCATCAGACGTGTTTTTTTCAGAAAATGATTTTTTACGTAAATACTTTGGGATCCAGGTCGGCAAAAGCTCAGGAGACAATGTACCCGGTGATATGGTTGGAGTACATGATCTTAAGGAAGGCTATCCCCAATTGCAATTGGACTACAACAAGATTCAGGATTATCCAGCAGCCTTTTACGATAATATGGTGGATGTTAATTTAATCGAAGAGTCCTACTGGGATACAACTCAAAGTTGGCGCCCCCCAATATACACTTTTCAATGCCGGGAAGATTGCAGTGATCCCACTTTAAGAGGTAAAACCGCCGGCCTGATGTACATTGACGAAAGCCCTAATACTGCTTTTTTGGGCTTTCCCTTGCTCTTTATGAAAAATTCTGAGTCGGCCCTGGCCATGGACAGCATGTTGACCGACCTGGGATATCCTTCCATTCCATCCTCTCTATCATCTGAACAACCAACTTCTTTTGCCCTTCAACAAAATTACCCCAATCCCTTTAATCCCACCACGACCATTGCATTCAATATTCCTCAGGCCCAAAAGGTGAATTTGCGGATATACAATACATTGGGCCAACACGTAAGAACGCTAATAAACCGTAAACTGGGAGCGGGCCAACATCACGTAAAATTCCACGCCCGCCAATTGCCTAGTGGGATGTATCTCTATAAACTTTCAACTGAAAGCAAAACGAAATCCAAGAAAATGTTACTTTTAAAGTAAGACGTAAAATATTGAAATCATCGATTCCTGTGCGACAAGTAACCGCTTTTATACCTCTATAAAATCCTGTAAACTTCTCCTTAACCATTAACGCTTGCCTGCAGCTTCTCGGCTACCGACTTCCACGAGCCGCTGGCCACCACATCGGGCTCTATGTCGTTGTCTTTCAGCTTATCGCTAATGGCAGAATCCGCCGATACGACGGTCATTTTATTAAAGTCTAGCTCCGGAAAGGCCGCCAGAATACGGTTGACGGATCGTCGGTTGTGAAATACGACGACGTCCGGGGATGCCTGGTCAAGCTGTTCGCGAAATTGTTCGAGTTCATCCTCTTCGGGTCCCTCGAGATCGAATAACGGCAGTTCGGTGACTTCGATATCCAGTTCCTGCAGGAAACCCGGTATATCCTCGCTCTCATGATTGCCGCAGGGATAGAGCGTCTTTCCGTAGCGCTGCAGGCGCAGCATGAATTCGACCAGCTTGATGCCCCGCGTCTCCTCTCCGGGAAGCACCGCCGGCACTCCGCGTTCCTCCAAGTAGTCGGCCGTCTCTTGATGCAGCGCCAGGTTCAGCCGATTCTGAACGTCTTCCAGCTTGTCCAGTCGCTCAACCTGCTCCATAAAAAATATCGCGCTGCGCTTGCGACCGTGAATGATGTTTTCGTAATCGCCGAGCCGGTTTAGCTCTTGTTCAATGGGTTCCTTATCCTCCACCGGTACATAACGCTCCAGCGGCAAATGAAGGGGGGCGAATCCATGCTGATCAAAAATACTTTTTGGTCTGCCGAGATCTTCCTTTGCTACCGTAATTAATATCATTTAAATAGAAACTATTTCAGGTTCAAATCTTCGGGATCTCTGCGGCTGTCCCATACGTGCAAAATCTCAATCGTTTTATCTCTGTTTCGATAAAAAATTTGATATTGATCCTTTACAAACACACGTACATCTTTATTATTCTCTATTTCTCTGCCTAGTTCAGGATATTCAGCAAGAAGAGCAACGGATTCGCGAAACATTCTATCTAATGCAAATGAATAGTCTCCTGCCCCCAATCTTTGGCGCCAATAGGCCAATATATGTAATCGATCGGCTACGGCCTGAGGTGCCCAAATCACTTGTTTAGCCATTCATCTATAATTTGATCGGCTTGCTCATTGGTCAGGTATTCACCTTTCTCAATACTTTCTTTCGCTTTTTCGATTCTCTGCTGTTGTTTATAACTAACATCTATCTTTTCCTCAGGTAGATATTTTCGGTCCAGCACTTCCTTTACTGCTTTTAGCACCGTTTCGTCATCAACATTTTCTATACTTTCATGGAGCTTGTTTTTTAATTCCTTCCTGTCTTTATCCATAATCTTTGTCAGTTATTTATTGAGAACTTGCTTAAAGCAAATATACTACAGGATATCAAGCCCTCTTAGCATTTGATGCTTAAAACATCCTATCCTTACTAAATATAACCAACCTATCCGAAAAATCTTATCCCCAACGCAGTTAAATGCTTCCTGAGCGATCTCATAAATACTTCATCAAAACGCATACTGCGTCCCCACATAAATCTGGGCGCCCTCGTCGGTAAACCCGATATCGCCCCGGAACATGAAGTCCGGATCGAACAGCGTAAATGCTCCACCGAAGCCGTACGACTGCTTATAGTCTTCCAGGATATGACGGGTTCGGTCGCGATCAGAAAACACGCGTCCCGTATCCATGAATAACTGTCCCCCGAGCTTTACATCGTATTCCGACCACTCGACCAACCACGTCCGCAGCTCCAGGGAGTGCGTGATCATCGACTTGCCCATAAAACGATTCCGGGGATAGCCGCGCATGCGATCCGCATCGCCGAAGGTTGACATTTGCCAGTAGGGCACGTCACCGGCCGTCCGACGCATTAGCAGCCTATGGGCGACGGTCACGTCCCGGATCAGGTGAAAGGTGAAATAGTGACGAAGATCCGCTCGGAGCATGCTCATCCGGTAATCGCTCAACAGCACCTCCGGCGCATACCAGGCTTCAGTTTGCAGGCGAAGACCTCTCTTCGGAGCAATTTCGGTATTGCGGGAATCCCACAGCAGCCCGGATCCCACGTAATTCACCCATCCTCCCTTATCCCCGGCAGGCGGCGGATCCACATTAAGGGAGGAATTAGGCTGCTTCACATACGGAATTTCATACTCCACTCCCGCCAGCAGCAATAAATCCAGGTGTCGATTTCGTTTTTCCCCCGATTCCCGCAGCGGTTTACGTCCCTTGTAATCAAATCCAAAGGCCACCGATCTGAAAAAGTAGTAATCATTATCCCACCGCTCTTCACTGAACGCAGTGTTATTGCCGATCCCAAAGTAGTAGTCGTTCAGCATTCTATATCCCTTTAGATCCAGTCGGCTCCGGATATCCGTCCCGAAACTGCGCAGCCACCGATATCGCACATTTCCCTCCAGGTATCCGTTCGTCGAAGCCAGCGCGGCCACGCGAAACCGATCTTTATAGGGATCATACCCGGGGCGGCGCAGCGTACGCAGGTAAAATCCGCCGCCGATGAACCCCAGGTCCGATTCATAGCTGAACGCCGGCAGGAAAGAGTGACTTACACCGGTGGTGTCGGTACGTTCCGTCGGCAGCGTCTGGGCGCCGGCCGGTGTAAAGCGGATCAGCAGCAAGAGCGTCAAGACCGCGACCGCTTTTGCCATCCAGCACCGAAAGCCATCCGAACCGCTCATGAAGAGGTGTCTTGTTAATTCATCCACATGCTTCCCCATTCACGCCTCCTCATCAACCTGCAGGGTTCCTTCTTCCTCCAACGCGTTGAGCGTCCCCATCGCGTGCCGCATATGGGGGATGACGATGCTGCCACCCACTACCAGAGCCACGTTCAGGGCATCGACAATCTCCGGCCGGCTCCACCCGGCCTCGGCGCACTGCTCGAGGTGATAGTCGATGCAATCATTGCAGCGCAGCACGGTCGAGGCCACCAGTCCCAGCAGCTCCTTGGTATCGCCGCCCAGCGCCCCGTCGCGATAGGCGTTGGTGTCGAGGTTGAAAAACCGCTTCACGCCACGGTGATCCAGGTTCATAATCTGCCGGTCTTTCTCGCGCCGATCCTCCCGGAAAGCATCCAGGCGCTTTTTTTCGTCGGATTGACTCATAAGAAAACGAGTTCCATTGAATGCTGAAAGTTTCTGATTTACAAGCAATTTAAAATACCCGATACTACCAGTAGTTCAAAAACAGATATGAAAAGAGCCCTCCAGGACTTATCCCAACATACCGTGGACACTTTAATCAGTGATGAACCGCCAAACAATCCACCTTACTGGAGTCACCCGATTTATCTTGAAGAGCAAAACAGTTTCCGGTTTCTGCAGTGGGAAGAAAAAGTAAGTGGGGGATGTTGAAAGAATAGGTCAGCCGTAGTTTCCTGTCCTCAAATAAATTTACCCTTTTAGATCCACAAATTTTTAATTCTTTTTACGGTCAACCTATCCCATGCGGGGCTATATATGCTAAAAATTTCCGATTTATATGCCGGTTACCAATCATCCCTTATTACTTATAAGTAAGCAATCCAGCATGCGTACACCATATATTTTGCCGGTTCATTTGCCGGTTAATCTACAATAATGTGATATAAAGAATTACAGAGTACATGATGAATTGATTCAAATCACCGGTCCCCTCCTTAATCACTATACCGATCGACACGTTTGGGCCAATACACAACCTTGGAACCCGAAATTACTCCAATAGTGCCAACCGATCCGTATCTTCAAACATAAAAATTGCGTTCGTTGTAAAACCCTCTTCATATCCTGTGGGATCATAGTTAGAACTCTCATCAAGCGGTCGTTATTCCTTTGCATACTCCTGAACAACCTGTTCTTTATAAAACTCGCCTGTGAATGTACCTGTGGAAAGTCTTAATTTTTTGTAGGAATATGTAAGTTGGCCGCCGTTATGCAGAAAGATCAAATTCGGTTTAATATTCTCTGTCAATTTTTTCGATAGATCCAATATGAGACCCCCCGAACGTAATCGAAGGTTTCATCTATTGGATCAGACTCATGATCATATTTCACCCACTCAACCCCTACTTCTTCTTCATTCAAAGGCTTCACCAAAAATGACTGGGAGTAAGCGGTGCTGATTTGGCCTATTAATAGCCCTAATAATAGGCAGCTAAAGAATTTGATCGTTGAATAACTTATGTTGAAGCACTTTTAAAAGGTGGCATTATTTTAACAGCAGCATCTTGCGGGATTGATTGAATCCTTTAGCCTCCAACCGATAAATGTAGACACCGCTAGCAAGTCGGTCGGCATTGAATGTTACTTTGTGTCTTCCGGCTCTTCTTTTTCCATCCACCAAGGTCGCCACTTTCTTTCCGATCAGATTGTATACCGTCAGTGTGACATTTGATGCGTTTGGCAACTGATAGCTTATGGTAGTAGAGGGGTTAAAGGGATTTGGATAGTTCTGCTTAAGTCTGTGGTTTTTCGGGGTGGATGAAGGCGGTTCCGGAATTGGCGTCGAGGTTTCCGTATACGTTTCAAAGCCATATTCAGTTGTATAGTATACGGTATCGGATTGATTAGCGGGTATCGTAATATCCCCGACCAACCGATCATTCAATTTTTCCCACGGTGCCCCTAATTGTTTCCTGTAGAATCCATTCCCTTGATTAGACAAATCGTCTGCATATCCAACATAGATAATAACCGAATCTTGATATCCTACCTCAACCGTACTACGGTGCTTTTTAAGCCGTACCATATTTTTGAGCGTCGAATCAACATACGTCCACTTTTCCGCCGTATCATCATAAACAGCGACACCCCCGGTATGCTCCTTAATGAGCTGTCGATCTACATGTCCGACAATTAGCGTCGACGTGCTCTCAGTTGGTAGAGCAGCAATTTCCAGAATTTCTGTGTAATCATTATCGGAATCAATAGTAAAAAGTCCATTATTCATCGCTACCCAGGATGCTCCAAGATCCGCAGATTTGAAAACTCCACTATTATCGGTGCCGATATAAATCGTCTCATCATCTACTGGATCTACAGTGATCGCGGTAATATTAACCTCAGAATTAGTCCCCTCAACCGATTGGTTTTCCCACGTTTGGCCGCCATCAAAACTACGAACAAAAGAGGAGTCTCCGCCCGTACCCGCCAATACCGTATCCGGGTGATCGGGGTGATATAACAATGTATTCACACCGCCCTGTATTTTATCCCACGTCTTACTATTATCTCTGTTGACATACAGAGCAGTGGCCCCAATAAGCATTTTTTCATTTAATTTCCCCGGACGTGGAATAATATCAAAAACTTTTCTCGTAGGTACAGATATGATCTCCCAGGATTTTCCCTGATCTGTTGAATAAGTAAGCGCATTACCGGTCGCTCTATACACATGCTCTCCATCCATCGAAATGTCGCTACGTTGGGCAACCCCGAGCTTCGTGACGCTCCAACTGTCTCCCCCATCCGTAGTTTTGATAACACCTAAAACCGTATTTACATAGACTGTTTGGGGGTTATGCGGGCTAATCACGACCTCCATATATGGTGACCCATTAGTACTATTCTCAAATTTATCTATATGTGGATGGTCCCAAGAGACATTCTCCCACGTCTCCCCTCCATCCGTGGTTTTAAAAATCCCGGCCTTGGAATTTAACTCCACCCAAAACACGTGTTTCGAGGTCACATACATCACCTCCGGGTCATGAGGAGACACCGCTACATCTTGCACATAAACACTATCCAACAATTCCTCCCAGTTGCTCGAAGCTGTGTCTTTCGCATAAACATATCCGGGATTACCCACAATGATCTTGGATGTATCCGATTCCATAAAATCAATTGCCGTTGCCGAACGGGTGTTTCTTGGCAAAGAGTTATTGGGAAATATTTTTTCCCAACTACCTTTTCCCGCATTAGTATTAATCATCAAATCACCTAATGCTCTGGCGTAATATCTGGCTGTATCTATAGGTGATATCGCTATCTGCCGGGGAGCTTGCGATAAGGCGGAAACCGAATCCCAACTGCTCCCTCCGTCTCTGCTTACCAGAATATCCCCATCATAATTCGTCCCCATTAGACTCTTCGGGTTGTCTGGATTCATCGTCAGCCTATAAGGCGGCAGATCCACCCAAGAATTCCCTTTATCGGTTGATTTGTTGCAATTGACATATAATATACGTGCATCTTCAGGATGCAAACTTATCCCTCTTCCACGTGCTAAAATCGAATCACTTGTAATGCCAGAGGCTGACTCTCCTTTGTCGGTAGATCGAATCAACACCCGGTCATCAAACGCATAGACGCCCGAATCATTCACAGGACTTACCTTTATATTATCGGCATCGCCCGGAGGGCCATTAATTATTGGATAAGAATTACTTTGCGCCCTTGCACTATCAAACGTCAATTGTAAAAGTAGACAAGCTCCAAAAAGTAGATAACCCCATCTTAGCGACCGTAAATTCATCCAACTACCTTTGAATTCAAATTACTTTAGAGGAAGGTGCATCAATATATTCCATAACTCTCTAGGAGTCTGTCGGACTTTCCGGATCGTAACGAAAGAAAGTCCGGTTTGAGGTAGGTTTCGGCCGATTTTGACGTAATATAGCGAGACTATTTAAGGAAAAATCGGCCGAAAGATACCCAAATCCGGCTTTTTTGCAGTAGATTCGCGAAAGTCCGACAGACTCCTAGTATTACTTTATCGTTTAATCCTCCCATTGTCCGTAAAAAAAAACTACATAACAATATTTCAAGTAAACCCTTAACTCGTACTTAACTTTTTCCAAACTTATTGGAGCTATCGAAACAATCAAAATTTGTCATTTCCACTATTTACTACCCAGAAACTTTTACTACCTTGATACCTGGAAAGTGAGTTTGAAATTTGATTTGGCGGATACTATAACTTATGGAAAATTCGATCGGCATTATTGGCGCGGGCATTACGGGTCTTACGCTGGCGCGGAGTTTGTTTGAAGAGGGATATGATATTACCGTGTACGAAAAACAGGCCGCACCCGGCGGAGTGATGCAGAGTCACCGGGAGGGTGAATGGCTGGCCGAAACGGGGCCGAATACGTTCCTGGTGAAAACAGGTCGGGTAGAACGATTTCTGCACCGCACGTCGATTACCGAACATCGCCTTTTTGCGCCTCCTGAAGCCAAACGGCGCTATATCCTGAGGGACGGTAAACTGCGGGAGCTGCCCAGCGGACCGATTAAGTTCCTCACTACCAACCTCTTCTCCACCCGCGCCAAATTCCGGCTGCTGAAAGAGCCGTTCGTGGGAAAACCGCCGGAGGATGAAGAGCAGTCCGTCGCGGAGTTTGTCCGCCGCCGCATCGGACAGGAATTCCTGGACTATGCCATCAACCCGTTTGTCGCCGGCGTCTATGCGGGCGATCCAAAACAGCTCTCGCTCAAACACGCCATGCCGCAGATGCACAACCTCGAGCAGCAGTATGGATCGCTCATCTGGGGCATGCTGCGCGGGAGTCGTGAGCGCAAGGAACGCGACCGGGACCTGCCCCAGCACAATCGCATCTTTTCCTTTCCCGACGGACTCGGTCAGCTACCCGCGCTTCTCGCCAAACCGCTCGAGGATCATATCCACTATGGTACAAAGGTCACCGGTTTCCGTCAAAACCGCAACGAGACCTGGCAAGTCACTTTTACCCGAAACGACGAATCGCAGTCCGACACCCGCCAGCACTCCGCACTCGTCAGCACTCTCCCCCTCCACCGCCTGTCCGATCTTCAACTCGACCTCGCCTCCAGCGACGCCCTATCCCCCCTTCAATCCGTCACCTATCCCCCGTTGTCCGTCTGGACCTTCGGCGTGCACCGGTCCCAGGTAGATCACCCGCTCGACGGATTCGGCATGTTGCTGCCCGAAATCGAAAACCGCAGCATCCTCGGTACTCTTTTCTCCTCCACCCTCTTTCCCGGCCGGGCGCCCGACAATCACGCCATGCTTACCAGCTTCGTCGGCGGAGCCCGTCTACCGGACCTTGCCCAAAAACCCGAAGACGAGCAGCGCTCGCTCGTCCTCCGCGACCTACAAGACCTGCTCGGACTGGAAGGCGAGCCCGCATTCGAACACGTGGTCCACTGGCCCCATGCCATCCCGCAATACGAACTCGGCTACGGCTCCGTTAAAAAAGCCCTGAAGAAATTGGAAGAAGCCAACCCCGGTTTGTATCTTGCCGGCAACTACCGTGAGGGCGCCTCCATCAACGACTGCATGGATTACGCACTAAGACTCAGTGACCGTTTATAAGAGGCTAAATGATTGCGTGCTCAGGAATGGTATTTTGGTTAAGTGCATTATAATAACACAGGAATGAAAAGAGGTTTTTATACTCGTATTAACTCGAGGCTGGAGGCCAGGACGCTCAAGACATTGCTTGTTTAATGGACTTTCACACTTACACTATAACTAAACTGCTTGCTATTATGTTTGACAGGGTATCTGCTTTCAAAACCCTCACTCGCCTCGAGCCTCGAGCGTCCAGCATTTATTTTTACTTTAAATATTAAATGAAACCCAAAAATAAATATTTCGTCATGTCCAACGCATATTTTAAAGTTCAGGAACCCCAGAATGAGCCGTATAATACCTACGCGCCGGGCACGCCGGAACGCAATCTGCTCACGGAAAAGCTGGAAGAGCTAAAATCGAAGGAGATTGATATTCCGGCGATCATCGGCGGCGAGGAAGTGCGAACGGATCGCACGGAAGACTGTATCATGCCGCATAATCATCAGCATAAACTGGCGACGGTGTACCTGTGCAGCGAGGCGGAAGTGAAGCAGGCTATCGAAGCCAGCCAGGAAGCTCGCCGGGAATGGGCCGAGACGCCCTGGCAGCATCGCGTCAGTATTTTCCAGAAGGCGGCCGATCTGCTTACCGGACCCTATCGCGAAACGATGGCGGCCGCAACGATGCTGGGTCAGTCGAAAACCCCGCACCAGGCCGAAATCGAGGCGGTGGGCGAACTGGCTGATTTTCTGCGTTTTAACTGCTACTACCTGGCTGAAATCATGAAAGATCAGCCCTATTCACCCAACAACACCTGGAACCGGGTTGAATACCGTCCGCTCGAAGGATTCATCTTCGCAGTCACCCCGTTCAATTTCACGGCAATCGGCGGCAACCTGCCATCCTCGCCCGCTATCGCCGGTAATGTTTCGCTTTGGAAGCCGGCACGGACCGCGATCTATTCCAATTACCTGTTTATGAAGATTCTCGCGGAAGCCGGTTTGCCCGACGGAGTCATTAATTTCCTCCCCGGTCACGGATCCGACATAGGCGATCCCGTGCTGGAGAGTGAACATCTCGGGGGACTCCAGTTTACCGGCTCGCAAGCGACTTTCGACCACCTGTGGGAGAAAATCGGCCGAAACATCAGCAAATACCGCTCCTATCCGCGTATTGTCGGCGAGACCGGCGGAAAAGATTTCGTTTTTGCGCATAAGTCGGCCGACATCGACGCGATGGTCGTCGGTACCCTGCGTGGTGCGTATCAATACCAGGGACAAAAATGCTCGGCTGCCTCCCGCATGTATGTCCCCGAATCCATCTGGCCGGAGTTCCGCGACAAGTTCATTGATGAAGTGAAGCAGATTAAATACGGTAAGGTTGATGAAGACTTCAGCAACTTCATGGGCGCGGTTATCGACCAGGGAGCATTCGATGATATTACCGGCTACATCGATTATGTGAAAGAGGCAGACGACGCCGAAATTCTCTACGGCGGCAGTTATGACGACTCCGAAGGCTACTTCATCGAGCCGACGGTCGTCCAGGCCCACGATCCGCACTTCAAGACGATGGAAGAGGAGATTTTTGGTCCCGTACTCACCATCTACGTCTACCCGGACGATGAATTCGAGGAAACGCTCAAACTCTGCGATCAGACTTCACCCTACGCACTTACCGGTGCGGTCTTTGCACAGGATCGCTATGCCATCGACCTGGCCGAGCGGAAACTTCGTCAGACGGCCGGCAATTTCTACATTAACGACAAGCCGACCGCGGCGATCGTCAACCAGCAACCGTTCGGCGGCGCCCGCAAGTCCGGCACCAACGACAAAGCCGGCAGTATCGGCAACATGCTGCGTTGGCTCTCGATGCGTGCCATCAAGGAAAACCGGGTTCCCCCGAAAGAATGGCGACTGCCGTTCATGGGCGACGGAGAAGCGGATCAATACAAAGAGGAAGCCGCAAATATACTCGATGGCAGGAAGAAAATAACGAAGTAAAACGCTGGAGGCTCAAAGGTCGAGACTCGAAGCTATTCCGGCTGGTTATAGGGTGGTGTATATACACCACCACGTTACCAGCTCGAATAAGCTTCGGTCCCGACAGCTGTCGGGATTCGAGCTGGCGAACAAAGTGAACCAATTTATTTCCAGATAACGCCAAGCTTTTGCACCAAATCGTGATAAGTAGCACGTAATGCCTGCATGGTGTCGATAATTTGATGCACCTGTTTTTCCGAGCGTTGCTCTTTTCCGGGCGTATAGGCTTCCACCTGTCCCTCTACTCGATTTTTTAATCGTTTAAACTGTTCCACTTGCGGTTTCAGCTGCTCCCTGCGTTGCTCATCAGCCGTTCGATATGCTTTCATCACATCCTCCATAAAAATATCCAGAATCTCCAATCGATTTGAGAGATCCTTTTTGAAGGAATCGCCACCTGCATGAATATCATGGCGAACCTCGGCATAGGTTACTTTTTGCCTGGTATTTTCAACCGGAGCGGGCGGCTCGTTCGGTTCTCCCAGGCAGGAAGTTAATAGTAATACGCTAAAAACCGCTATTATGCAGGATTCAAACTTCATATACATGATACTTAAGGGTCCGTTTAAGGATTTATCGTAATTTGACTACAATGAAATACATTCCTCAAAGGTTATAAACATTCGGAGGTAATTTAAGTTACATAGATAGGAAATTGTGCCGAAGGATTCAATACTGTTAAAACGATTTCCAGTTCAGTTTTGCGGGTTATGTAATTTCCTTTTCACATTTATTTTTATCATAAATTAGGTACGTATGACGATAAGTATTCTGGGATGTGGTTGGGTGGGTTTTCCGCTGGCCCAACAGCTTATATCCAAGGGCCAAGACATTAAGGGCTCCACGACGACTCAGGAAAAGATCGATACGCTGTCACGAGTCGGAATTGAGTCTTACCTGATGCGTTTTAATCCCACGTTGGAGTGCGACGGATGTAACGACTTTTGGGACTGCGATTTGCTGATTATGGATATTCCGCCGGATCGCAATCGCAATGACGTTGAAGATTTTTATCCCAAACTCGTGGAGAACGTCATCGAACATATAAAAAGTCACGAGATTCCCAAGGTCATCTTTATCAGCTCCACCTCGGTCTATCCGAATACCGGGGACATTGTTCACGAAAAAGACGCCGGACCCGCCACCCGCGGTTCCGGCAAAGCTCTTCTGCGCAGCGAGCATTTGTTTTTCAACGAGAATCAATTCGACACGACCGTACTGCGCCTGGCCGGATTATACGGCTACGATCGTCACCCGGTATATTATTTGGCCGGACGTAAAAACCTGTCCCGCGGCAAGGCGCCGGTCAACCTGATTCACCGGGACGACGTGGTCCGCATTATCGTCCGCATCATAGAAAACGATATCACGGGAGAAGTTTTCAACGTTTGTTCCGACGGCCATCCGCCCCGCGAAGCCCTCTATACCGCCGCCGCCGAACATTTCGATCTCGAACCTCCCACTTTTACGAATAACGACGGCGAAGAAAACAGCTACAAGATCGTATCCAATGAAAAGTTAAAAAATTACCTGGAATACCGGTTTTACTATCCCAATCCCATGGACCATACGCCGTAGGCTAAACCGGTAATAAAGACCTATCAGCAAGCTTCCGGAGAGCCGCTCAATCTTCCCTCCATTCGACATGACCTATATATAAAATTTGTGAATTCCTGTTTTTTAATTTCCAATCTCCTTCTCCTTTCCTATGTTGTATAAAGGGAGGTATGAATAGCCTATATAAATCATTAAAAACACATCAATACCATGAGTGAACACGTCTATAAAAAAGTTGAACTTACGGGGTCATCTCCCATCAGCAGTGACGAGGCCGTCAAGAATGCCATCTCAAAAGCAGATGAATCCCTGAAAAACCTGCGTTGGTTCGAGGTTACGGAAACCCGCGGACATCTCGAAAACGGGGAAATCGCTCACTGGCAGGTGACGGTGAAAGTCGGATTTACGCTGGACGATTGAGATGATTCGTAGTGTTCTCCCCCTTTGTGGGAAAGATTATAGTATTCCCGTTCATTAACCGCGGGATAGACGAGGGCTTTCTACATCAGAAAAACTGGTTAACATATAGGCCGCTTTGCCATTGTCTGTTCTTAACTTAAGGATAAATACGGGTAAGATCCCTATGAGGCAGCGAATCGGTCCCAAGAGTAGGATGACCCTATTGCAAATACCTGGCTGGTAATTTTCTCTAACTAATGTATATTAACAGCAATTCTGGAGCAATTCGCATTCCAGGGTTTCATTAATAAACCATAAGAAAATCATGACCAAATTCCTGCTTGCCTCCGGCGGCGTCCTTGCCACGCTTGCCGTTCTGTTCGGTGCTTTTGGTGCCCATGCCATGGAAGATCGTTTAAGCACGGAAATGATCGAAATCTTTAACACGGGTGCCCGCTACCATTTTTATCATGCCCTGGGACTTTTGATCCTGGGTGTAGCCTCCCATTTCCTGCCCGATACCGGATGGCTCCGGTGGTCAGGTTACCTGATGCTTGCCGGTGTAATCATCTTTTCCGGCAGTCTCTACGCCTTGGCTTTGAGTGATGTACGCTGGTTGGGAGCGATTACCCCGATTGGCGGTACGGCGCTTATTATAAGCTGGGCCCTTTTTGTCGTAGCGGTGTTTCAGAAAAGCGGATGAAAGTCATCATATGCCAGCATAAAAGAGGCAACAATTACTTATATCTGGAAATCCAAACATACCTAGGAGTCTGTCGGATATCATGATAATATAAACCTATAGCGCAAACATTTCCTGTAATACAGTAGTGACCTCCTCTCTTGCGGAACTCGATATTTCACCAAGTTTTTTAGTCAGTCGCTTTTTATCCACCGTACGAATCTGATCCAATACAATTTGTCCTTTTTTACCCTGAAATTCGACCGTAACCCTTGTTGGATAATCCCTTACGGTAGTGGTCATCGGAGCCACTATCACCGTGCGAATATGACGGTTCATCTCATCTGGTGAAATTACAAGACAGGGACGCGTTTTTTTAATCTCGGAACCCTGTGCCGGATCAAGCGAGATAAGATGTACCTCAAATCGGCGAACAAGCTGTCCGGCTACCATTTCCACTCCGTCTCATCCCAATCACCGCTTTTTTCAATACTTTCCCGGTCCAACAGCACATCATCTTCCTGCTCAGCCATCCTTTCAAACGCTTCCCCCCACCCTTTCCGAACTTTCTTTGCAGATCGCAATATGATCTCACCCTCCCTCAGAACCATTTCAATATCCTCCGATAACCCACTTTCCTCGATAAACGGCTTCGGTATCCGTACGCCCCGGGAATTTCCTATTTGAATTAGTTTTGTCTTCATCGGAACCTGGTATTTTTTGTAAATACATTGTAATTACTCTTAAAACGACTGACTCTCTCTGTTATTTTGTAATATGATTACTTTCAGGTTAAAAACTTACATTACGTTTCTAGCCCGGATTTCACCGACGTGGGTGACGCTTCGCTCTAAGCGCTAACGCGGGAATCGCTTACGCTCGGTGCACTTCGTGGGAATGCAGGGTTAGCTCTCCCGCAGATTACGTTTTATACGCACGCCTACGTAGAAAAGCGAAGCGATGATGACGGCGTTGATATAGAACGGGAGTCCGACGGCAAAGCCGAAGAGGAAGCCGCCCCACGTGGGACCTGCCATCCGGCCGAGTCCGCTGAGTCCCTGGGCCGATCCCATCACGGCACCGTAAGTTTTTTCGCCGGATTCCTGGGATATCAAACTCATAATGGTCGGGGTATTCAGGCTGTGTCCCGCCGCCAGGATGCCGAGGTAGGCCGCGAGCGACCAGACCGAGTCGGCCAGCGGGATGAGTCCCATACCCACCGCCATCAACCCGCATCCCACTAAAAAGACGTGCTCCTCCTGGAACCAGCGGGTCAAGTAGCGAATCAGGTAGCCCTGGATGAAGACGGCGATCAAGCCGATCCAGAAGAATTGCAGTCCGACCTGCTGGGCGTCCATGCCGAGCTCCTGCTCGCTGAAGAGCGGGAAGGCGCTGTAGAGGGTCGACTGACCGAATGTGAGCACGAAAAAGGCCACCAACAGGGATATCAAAATGCCGCGGGCGTCGGCGTGACTGTATTGGCGGAGTTTTCTCCAGAAGGTTGGCGTAAAGACGCTGTGGCGTTTTTCCTGCGGGGAGGTGTCGGCCGACTTATCCACCGTCTCGGGCAGCTTGAATACCACCAGCAGAAAACTGGCGAACGAAAGAAAGGCGGCGAAAAACCCGGGCATCATGTATTTGTGGGATTCCATCAGGGCAACCGCATGTACAAATCCGATCCTTTCAATAAACCCGAAAAACGACTCGTGAATAAGCCCGGTCGCCAGGGCGGGACCGACGACAAACCCAATCCCGAACGCCGCCCCGATCAGTCCCATCCCTTTGGCGCGTTCGCCCTCGCTGGTAATATCCGCGATATAGGCCTGTGCCGTGGAGATGTTGCCGCCCATAATACCGGCGATGACGCGCGAGGCAAACAGGATAAACAGGGAATTGGCCAGCCCGAACATCACATACCCGATCACCGCACCGAACGTGCTGATCAGCATGATGGGGCGGCGGCCGACGCGGTCGGAATAGCTGCCCCAGATGGGGGAAAAAACGAGTTGTGCAAGGGAATAGACGCTGTACAGGAGTCCCACGGTCACAGGCGACGCCTGGAATTCCTGGGCGTAAAACGGCAACAAAGGCAGGACGATGCCGAACCCCATCAGGTCGATCAGAACGACAAGAAAGACGGTTGCCAGCTTATAACGCTGATTCACTCTGCTACTGCCTCTTCAGCGGCTTCGATTGTTTTATCGAGTTGCGAGGTGGTGTGGGCGGTGGAGAGGAACCACGACTCGAACGGCGACGGCGGTAGGTAAACCCCCTGTTCCAGCATGCCGTGATAAAATCGCTTGAAAAACTCCTGGTCGGTCGAGCTGGCCGATTCGAAGTCGTTGACCTCCCGGTCGGTAAAGAACACGCCCAGCATCGAACCGACGTGATTAATATGATGGGAGATGTCGTGTTCGCTGAAAACGCGGTGGAGTCCCTCGACCAGATGCCGCGCCTTCTCTTCCAGTTCTTCGTAATGCTGCGGATGCTTGTGCAGCTCCCGCAACAACGTCGCTCCAGCCGCCATGGCCACCGGATTGCCGGACAAGGTACCGCCCTGGTAAACCGGTCCGTCGGGCGAAACCATCGCCATAATCTCCTCTTTACCACCGAACGCGCCGACCGGCATGCCGCCGCCTATGATTTTGCCGTACGTTGCCATATCGGCGTTCACCCCGTAAAGCTTCTGGGCGCCGCCGGGATCGACACGAAAACCGGTCATCACTTCGTCAAAAATCAAGACCGACTCATGCTCGTCGCAAAGGCTGCGAAGCCCCTCGAGAAAACCGTCGGCCGGCGGAATGCATCCCATATTTCCGGCTACCGGCTCCACAATCACGGCCGCAATCTCCCCGGCATTGTTTTCAAAGAGTTCCCGCACGCTCTCGATATCGTTAAACTGCGCCACCAGCGTATCGCGGGCCGTGCCCTCCGTCACACCCGGACTGCTCGGCTCGCCCAGCGTCAGTGCTCCGCTGCCGGCCTTGATCAGAAACGAGTCGCCATGACCGTGATAATTGCCTTCAAACTTGATCACTTTATCCCGTCCCGTATAACCGCGGGCCACGCGAATAGCGCTCATTGTCGCCTCCGTGCCGGAATTCACCATGCGGACCCGGTCCACATTCGGGACCATCGACTTGACCAGATCCGCCATATTGACCTCGATTTCCGTCGGCGCCCCGAAGGAAGTCGAGCATTGGGCATACTGTTGGACGGCATCCACGACCGGCTTCCAGGCATGACCCATGATCATCGGTCCCCAGGAACCCACATAATCAATATAATCATTGCCGTCCACATCGGTCAGCACTGCCCCTTTGCCCTTCTCAAAAAAGACCGGCGTTCCGCCGACCGAATCAAACGTCCGCGCCGGCGAATTGACACCGCCGGGCATCGATTTTTTGGCACGTGTAAATAGTTTTTCGCTTGTCGAATGCATTGATAATTGCTGTTTTTACTTTTTGGAAATTTATTTAGGCTCGTCGCCCGACTTAATGACCGGAGACGACAAGCGAGTCGGAAGCCGGAAGCCGGAAGGCTATTCCGACCGGTAACTACGTTGTGTATATACACAGCATTATTACTTGCTCGAATAGCCTTCCGGCCTCCGGCTTCCGGCTTCCGACCTCACTGATTACGCCATCAAACAATAAAACCAATCATTCCCCACCTTTTCGCCTCCTCACGCGTTCTCCTGCAGCCACAAAGTTGCCTCTTTCGCAAAATAGGTGGCGATCAAATCGGCGCCGGCGCGTTTGAATCCGATGAGCGCTTCCAGCATGGCTTGCTCGCCGTTCAGCCAACCTTTTTCGTCGGCCGCCTTGATCATCGAATATTCGCCCGAGACGTTATAGACCGAGACCGGCACGTTGACAGATTCGCTCACGGCTCGCACCACATCCAGGTAGGGCAGTCCCGGCTTCACCATCACGATGTCGGCGCCTTCCTGCACGTCGAGTTGTGCCTCTTTAATGGCTTCGTCCACATTCGCCGGATCCATCTGGTAGGTTTTCTTGTCGCCGAACCCCGGAGCGGACTCCAGCGCATCGCGGAAGGGTCCGTAGTAGGAAGAGGCATATTTGGCGCTGTACGACATGATGCCCGTCTCGTGATATCCTTCCTCTTCGAGGGCACTACGCATCGCCTGGATGCGTCCGTCCATCATATCCGACGGGGCCACAAAATCGGCGCCCGCTTCGGCGTGACTTACCGCCATCTCGGTCAGTATTTCGACCGAGGCATCATTCAGAATTTTTCCGTCCTCGACGATTCCGTCGTGACCGTAACTGGAATAGGGATCCAACGCCACATCGGTCATCACCAGCATGTCCGGCACCTGATTCTTGATTTCGCGCACGGCCCGCTGCATGAGTCCCTCGGGATTCACCGCCTCGGTGCCCTTGTTATCCTTCTTCTCCTCCGGCACCTTGGCGAACAGGACCACCGACCGCAATCCCAACTCGTACAGCTCCCGGACCTCCTCCACCAACAGGTCCAGCGTATAATTATAATACTCCGGCATCGAGGGAATTTCACGCTTCTCGTTCTCCCCCTCCATTACAAAGAGAGGAACGATGAAGTCGGTCGGTCGTAAATCATGCTCGGCCACCAGCGATCGGATAGCATCCGACTGCCGCAGCCGGCGGGGACGACTGGCGGGAAAACTGCTCTTATAGGATGATTTATGATCAGTCATATAACTTGTTTAACTTTACACCATACAAAATTACAATTGCATGATCTGGATGAAGCGCAATATATCAGTTTTAGTATGATTTTTCATTTTTTGAAGCTTCCTATCCTGATTCATTATTCAATAGATTCATGCTTACGTATTCCCAGCCCGCATTGCACTTCGTGGGAATCGCTTACGCTCAGTGTGCTGAAGCTGATGATAAATCCGGGCTAGAAGTTTTTATCCCCCAAAACTCAATTAATTTCCATTGATTAATAAATAGTATAGTGCAAAAATTAGAGATGTCGTTCAATCTTATTCCATTTTTTGCCATTGCAATAAACCCCCACCCTTTTTAGTTTTATTATGAAACTAAATTAAAGTCAATTGTTATGCCTACGAATATTACCATTCGAGATATTCCAGATGATATTTACGAAAAGCTTAAGCGCCAGGCGGAGCTTCATCATCGCAGTATCAACAGTGAAGTAATAGTCAATTTAAAAAAGATGGTCCAATCTCATCGACGGGATCCGGATCAAATTATCACACGGGCAAAAAAGCTTAAAGAGAAAGCAAAAGGATCTCTTTCCATCGAGCAGATTCAGGAAGCCATTGACCAGGGACGTCCATGATTGTAGTAGATACAAATGTAATAGCAAGTCTTTGGGTACCCAATGATATGGACGAGGTGGCGTATAAAATCCTGGAAAAAGATGCTGACTGGGTAGCTCCGCTCCTTTGGCGTTCTGAATTTCGAAATGTGCTAGCCAGATATCTACGAGCTGATATTTTAGAATTTTCAATCGCTCTACAAGCTACCGAAGAGGCAGAACATTTGATGAGATCAAGGGAATTTGAGGTTAATTCAACTCAGGTATTAAGCCTTGTTTCTGATTCTTCGTGTTCCTCTTATGATTGCGAATTTGTTGCTTTGGCTGGTGATTTAGATGTCAAATTGGTGACCTTTGACAAGAAAATACGTAAAGAGTTTCCTGAAACAGGAGTTTCTCCCGAAGTATTTATTGGCTAGCTATGCTATAGAATGAAAAAAGCAGTATCACATGACGCTTCAAGGGAGACACGCCCCAAAGCCGGTAACCCGATTTTGGCTTTTTAGTTACTTGTTCTTTATCTAGCAGATTAACAGTCACCCGTGTGCGCTACCTTAACGACGGATCATTACGCCGCTTTAACTCATCCCATATATTATGCAG
>CAYQXO010000043.1:0-19854 GCA_964421495.1 uncultured Balneolaceae bacterium
AAATGGATCGTACTTGGAGGTTCCGAAATCAACAGTAACATAGTAATCGCCGCAGCAGTATAAATAATAGTTCGCTACTCCACAGAACAAACAGAAAAGCCCATTAATGAGTAAGCTTATGGATAGAAACTTCTATCTTCAATTTTTCTGAATACTTCGGGATACTTGGAAACATCGGCGGCTAATTAAACGTACACTGCAAATACAAACTGTTATCCTGTCCAATAGGCGAACCCGGCGGCATATCTTTGGGGGCGGTTACCTTGAAGTGCCCGGGATCGTCCATGAATTGATCGATCATCTCAATCCCATAGGCGAGCATCGCGTGGTGACGCTCGTTCTCTATTCGCTGACGTTCATCGTGAAGCCAGGTTCTGAGCGGCCGCGGTATACGAAATACTCACTACTACCAGCAAGAAAATTGACAGGCGTTTCATTGAATGACGGGATTTAAACGGTATAATTTTCCCATATATGATGAAGAGTCAATATATGGGTCTTATATTCCCATTACCTTAAATAAATCTATAAATGAATTTCAAATCGCGTGCCATTATCCGTACTGATATTCATCTCCGCACCCAACTGCTGAGTCAGTGAACGAATGATATTGCCTCCCAGTGATTGGCTGTTTTTAAATTCATCCTTATCCAACCCTCTGCCATTATCTATGACGGCGACGTAGCTATTATCCCCGTCACGCTTCGCTTCCACAGTGATAACTCCCTCGTCCCCGCTTTCAAATGCATGTTTGTAGGCGTTCGTAATCAATTCGCTTATTAACAGGGCCAGCGGAACCGCTTCATTGATATTCATACTCATGCCGGGATCGATATCGTACTTGAGCTCGATATTTTTTTCATCAAATCCGTGGGATTGCTTGACTGAATCCACCAGCTCCCGCAGATAGTCGTTTAAATCAACATCGGAGAGGCTTGGACTGTTGTACAGTGCTTCATGGACTTTCGACATCGACTGAATCCTGATTTGACTATTCCTAAACGCCTCCCGGGCTCCTTCATCAACTTCATACCCCTGCAATTCGAGCAGACCGGAAATTATCGCCAGGTTGTTTTTGACGCGATGGTGAATCTCCTGCAATAACATTTTTTTCTCGTCGAGTGACTCGGCCAGCGCGAACTCTTTCTCTTTCAACTCCTTGATATCCGTATAAATACCGAACGCATACTCGACCTCCCCGTCTATCTCCACGGGTGTTCCCGTAACGATGACCGGTCGCTTATCACCATCTTTGGTTAATCGAACGGTCTCCCGAACTATTTGCTCTCCCGATTTCAATTTTTGCTTCGTTTCCTCAATGATGTCTTTCTCGTCCCGGGGAAATACGAGGTCGAAGAGAGAATGCCCTGTAATTTCGGATTTCACGTACTTAAAAAGTCGTTCAAACTCCGTGTTTATATCATGAATGATACCATCAGTACTGATAAGGGCAATACCTTGCGGCGACGAATCGAACAACTGCCGAAAAAGCAAATAATTAAACCGGTTTTCCCGTTCACTTTTCTTCAGATCCGTGATGTCGCGACCAATATGAATCCAGTATTGGACTTCCCCTTCTTCATCCCGAACCGGATTCAACTTTAAATCCACCCACCGCGGCTTGCCGGATTTTTGGTAAAAGACGAACTCCGTCTGTGCCGATTTTTCTTCCCTGACAGACTGTCTAATTTTTTGCATGGCTTCTTCATCCGTATCGGGACCCACCAAAATCGAAAAGGAGTGCTCCTGAATTTCAGCCAACGTATATCCGGTATGCTTTTCAAACCCCTCATTGCAATACAACACGTTCGGGGGTTTGTCAACATCCCCCTCATTATCCGTAATTAACACGTATTCATTGAGTTCGGAAAATATACTCGCCACCAGTGACCAATCGAGGGCGTCAATTTGCTGTACCATTAGAGATCCACCTATGTATTAAGCTATTAAACGTCAACCTCCCCCAATTTCGCTGAAATAACCCCTAATATAAGTAAAAAATTTTATCTTTTATTAAGGAACTTTAATTATTTAAATGAAGTACAATGCAAGGCTCGATGTAACAATGCGATCGGCGATCCCTCGCCCCCATTATCCATAAGGATGGGCGCGGGTCCTCAATCTAGTGGCTTTCGATAGGTACGCCGCCGCTTATGCTGCTCGTTCTCATATCGCTTCCACAGGGCCTGTACGGCTTTGTTTTCTTCCAGTTCCGGATTCGTTTCCACCTCCGTAATTCCCCGGCGGTTAAACGTATCATTCATTTCCTTAAAGATGGTTGCCGTAATGCCTTTGTTTTGGTACTCGGGGCGGATACCGATCAGATAGAAAGCTGCTCTCTCGTTAAAATAGCGCGCTTTCAACAAGTGCAGCCAACCCAGCGGAAAAAGTCGACCCCCGGCTTTTTGCAAGGCACGGGCAAAAGAGGGCATGGTGATGGCAAAGGCCACCAGGCGATCATCACGATCTGCAACGCAACTGATGAAGTCGGGATGAAGATAGCGGAAATATTTTTGTTTATAGTAGGCGATTTGCTCGGGTTGGATCGGTACAAATGTACTGAGTCCGCTGTACGTCTGATTAATAAGCTCAAACATTTCATCCGCGCGCTCGATAATCTGGCGTTTATTCTTGAAGTGAACCACATGCAGATCATTGCGCTCGAGGATAAGATTGGAAAAACGCTCGATTTTTTCCGAGGGACCTTCATCCGGAATCTTGATTTTATATTCCACCCACTCCTTTTCCTTTTCAAATCCCAGTTGCTCCATTAACTCCGGATAATAGGGGGGATTATACCAGGTGGCCATCGTGTTGAGTTCCTCAAATCCCTCCACCAGCATGCCGGCTTTATCCATATTGGTAAATCCGACGGGCCCCTCCATATAACGCAGTCCCCACTCTCTGCCAATCTCCTTTAATTTTTCCATCAGCCGTTTAGCCACTTCTGGATCGTTAATCGTGTCGAACCACCCGAAGCGCAACTTCGACTTTTCCTGCTGGTTCACCTCGAACCGATTGACAATCGCCGCGACGCGACCTACCGGCTCTCCCTCTTTATAGGCCATAAACAGCCGCGCATCGGCGTAATTAAAGGCTGGATTTTTATTACGGTCAAACACTTCCAACTCCTCCCTGACAAGAGGCGGCACCCAGTATGGATTATCCTGCATCAACGTAAATTCAAAATCGATAAAAGACCGTACCTCCGATGAAGATGTCAACTCGCGGATCTGAGTCATTTATGGAATTGTACTCCGTTTAGCTCTAACTTGATTGTTTTATCAAAAAAGAAAGCAATGTAAAAAATTTGTAATTCCGTGCCGAATACTCCTCTATCAGTAATGTCCCGTTGTTTTCTGTCTGGTCCGGACAGGAGCCCTGTAAATGGTTACAACTTCCTGGACACAGCACCCCTAGCCCGAATTTCGCTGACTCACATTCTCTACACTCTTTACAAGGTAGCATTCTATATATTCAATATCATTACCAATCACTACGTTTATTAACTTGCTCTCACGACAACCATTTTATTTACAAAGATCCAACATTTTTTGATCCGGTATCCCTGCTTGAGATAGTTTCCCGCCAAGTTTAACACAGGCTTCAAAACAACGTGCTGCAGCAAGGAGCCTCAATTAGATAAAATTCGGCTGCATTATCACCTATCCCGCTTTTTTACCGTAATTTACGAAACTATCCCTTTCCCGTTACTTAATCAAAAGCATTTTACGCAAACGACTGGACCCGGCGGTTTCCAGTCGATAGATATACGCCCCGCTGGCCAATCCGGCTGCATCGAATTGCACTTCGTGTTGACCGGCCAACTGCCTTCCGTCCGTCAATACCGCCACTTCGCGACCCAACATATCGTAAACAGCCAATCGCACAAACTCCGCTCTTGGCAGGGAATACTGGATCGTGGTGGTGGGGTTAAAGGGATTGGGATAGTTATTCCTCAATTGGAAGTCATTTGCCTGCTCGCCCGGTTGTGGCTTCAAATCCGTCGAAATTCCCCGGGATATATCCAATCCGAGCGGAACGTCGATATCCATCAGTACGGTTTGAAGATCTCCCCCATTCTCTACATTAATACTGTACACGGCTTGGCCTTCGCTATCGCTGAAAAAGACTAATCCCGCTTCCTTATCCAGGGTGATAGCGTGTACCGACTTCACTGATCCGCTTATACCATACAACAGATCCACATTTGTGCCCGTGAGCGCAGCCGTATTGATACCAATATTACCCGTAAAAGATGAGCCCGTTGCCCAATACAATTTTCCGGAGGCCGGGGCAACTTTCAAACTTCGGGCATAGGAAAGGTTTTGGTTGATAAGCGTCTCGGCTTCTCCGGTTTCGTAATTTACGCTTTTCAGGTTCCCGAAAGTCGTGCTGCCGTTATCGGTCCAATAAAGCATGGACTGGGAGGCATCTACCGCGATTCCCGAAACGATTCCCACATGAGAGGTAATAGAATCAGACGCCGTTCCCTGGTAATTGTTGGAATAGATGGTTTCGCCGAATGCATAGAAGATCCGGTTGGCATCGGGATCGACGGCCAATTTGGAAAGATTAAAAAAGTTCCCATCCCGTACCAGCGTGTCGGATTGCTGAAAATTCACGTCCGACCGCAACAGGGATCCGTCACCATAGTTAATCCAGAACACATGTCCATCTTCATAATCGAGAGCGATCTCAGCAATACTCAGTTCTTTCATAAATACGGTGGTCGTCTCGTCGGTCGAACGCCGCCAGATCATACCCGGACCGGTACTGAAAGCCGTCTTGTCCTTCGACCAATACAGATTGCCGTCGCCGTCCAGGTGCGTATCGGCAAGATCATTCTGCGTTTCATAAAGAGTAACCACATTTTCCCCGTCAAGATCGGATTTCAACAAGGTTCTGTTAAAGCTGAGGCTAATCCAATAGATCACGCCGGCACTGCCATCCACCGTAATGCCCTGTGGATTCTGGCTGGCGGCCACCGTTTCCCGATTCGAACCATCCAGGTCGGCTCGCAGAAGGAGTCCCCCGTCGTCGCGCGTCGTCCAATACACTTTGTTGTTTACAGCATCGAGTGACAGACTCATAGCACGTGTATATTCATCGTCCAATGTCCGCAGGCCGCTTCCGTCCAGGGCCACTTTTTTCAATCCCTTGTCCAGGATAAAAAGCGAATCGCCAGCAACCGCCAAATCCCATGGGAATTCAAGTCCGTCGGTCGAATCAATCACCGTCACGACATTGCCGGTTTCGATATTCATTCGCCGCACGCGGGCACTGTCGGATTCACTCCAATACAACAAGCGATTGGCCGCATCAATGGTCATGCCGCCAATATTTCCACGGCTCACGTTATTAAAAACAATGGCGGGACGGGTTCCATCCAAACCAATACGGCGTATATCGGTGCCGCCTATCCAATAGAGATGGTCATGTACTGTATCAACAAAAATATGTTTGGCGTTTTCTCCAAGGCCCATCTTCATGATCTGTGATGATCCTGTCTCCGGGTCTGCCTTGTTAATTGTTTGGGACTCCTGGCTGACCCAGAACATTACGCTTTCACTCTGCGCCCGACTCTCCTCGACCGACACTCCCCAGGCTAATAGAATTCCTGTGAATACGCTAACAATTACTCGTGTCCATACCTTTTCAAAAAAAATTCTATTCATGTTCATTGAATTAAATAAGCATGCAGCTTTTGACTGTGCATGACAGTTCACGGTTGATAAACGAATTCCATTAATTTACGTAAAGTTTTCTTTAAACTGGAATTATTTTCGAAAAATATATCGGAGGCTGTGTTGGCTTCGTTTCCAATATGAAGAGAGATAAGTAAGAGGAGAGAGTAATTGTGCTCGAGGTCGAGTTCAAACTTATAGAAGCCAAAGAATCCAACCCAGGCTGGGAACTTCACCTATATTTCCTAGTGAGTACATAGCGAAACCTCACCCGTGTCAGCACACCGAGCGAAGTGCTACCCCCGTCAGCGATTTCCGCGTTGGTGTTCAGACGGAGCGTCACTCACGAACTGCTCCAGGCGTAAGCGACTCCCGCGAAGCGTTACCCACGAAGTGAAATCCGGCCAGGAGTCCCCTCGGACCGGACCTTTCAGATCGGGAACCCGTTTGCCACGTTCCCAACTATGTGGCAATGCTTTTAACGTTGGGATCGATCTGTATCGCTCCAGACCATGATCTCAGATACGGCCGTATAAGCATCAAGCTGGTGATGGAATTTCAGCCTGATTTTATTGGTATGCACCGGTTCTTCCAGCGTCAGGGTGTTCAGGGCCATCGAGGTCGGTTGCTCGGGATGACGTTCTATGTTACGCGCCTTCTGCCAGGAGGAACCATCCCAGTATTCAAGGTGATAGGTACGCGGGGCGTCCAGCCGGTGACCATGACCCCAGAACAGAATGTCAACCTGCTGAACGTGTTTCCGGGGACCAAACTCGATTTCCACCCAATCCATGTCGTTCCCCGAATTGCGGGCGGACCACCTTGGATGATGATTAAACGGAATCAATCCTTCCATATCATTGACAGCGTGTACGAGATCTCCGTTTTCGTATGAAGCCGATACGTTGGGATAATACTTATTATCCTCATTATAGGCCAGGTTAGGTATCTGTTCGATCGGCCGATCAAGCGGAGGCGTCCCATATCCCCACACTTCCAACTCCGTTAGTCCCACCGCCTCATCCGGCCGCGTTTCCAGCTTGACTCGAATTTTCTGCGTGTTTTGAACTGTCGGCAAGGTTACGGTATTGGCTTTGCGACCCACGGGCTCGATATACTGACGTTGTGCGTCTTCGATAGTGCGCCAACCGCCATCCCTCCATACCTGTATGTGATAATCCTCGGGCGGGGACACTCCCTGTTCGTCGTCCAAAAAATAAAGCTTTACATTTTTCACCAGTCGCTCCACGCCGAAATTAACGGCAATCCAATGTTCATTGCTCGAGGATCCCTCGGTGGTCCACCGATTTGCGGGCGACTTGTGATACCAGTAATTACCGTCATTCGCATAAAAAGGCATCCTTTCGGGATGACTGTAGGAGGCCGAAATATAGGGGAAATATTCCCGGCCATTATTGACGGCAAAATTGACGAGCTCCTCCCTGCCGGTTTCATTTGAAACGGGACTTACGGCCGTTTTGAGCTCTGTTATTTCCGGGGAGGAGGCCACTTGTCTGCCATCCACAAAGATCATCAATCCCTGGCCTTTGCCGTACCGCTGACCGTGCCGGTCCCATACAATCGATACGTTGTGGCCGTGGTAAGAGACGTCCTCGAGGGCAAAATAATCCCACGTATCGGGTATCAGCGGATCAACCTCCAACGTATCGTCCGCTCGCGGACGCAGGCCGACCAGACCCGTTATCACGTTATTGACATATCCGGAGTGAAAATAATGTTCGCTGTGATAGTGATGATCATGTCCCTCCCACGAACCGGTAAACGGATCTGCTGCTTCCGCAATATAGGGTCGACCGTCTTTATACTGCGTTTTCGCGTACGTTTTAAGCAGATGGACGTAATCCTCCTTGTTGACGTATTCCTGATCATAATCGTGAAGCAGATTAGCCATAGCCACCAGGGTCTGGGTGGTGGCGTAGGGCCATGAATTTCCACTCCACACGCAGCAGCGATCTGACACATGGAACTGCGGATCGCTCTTCGAGACCGTTGTCGGTCCGTACTCTGCCCGGAAGTGATTTTTATCCATCAGGTACTGCCAGGCTTTTTCATAACCGGGGTCCGGCAGGTTGAATTGCCACGGGACAAACCCTATTTGCTCGCGTCCGTTGGGATTGCCGGCATACTTTCCGGTCTCGTAGGTAAGCGAATAGGCTTCAACACCATCTTTTTCATCAAATGCGAATTGATGGAAAAAGAAATTTCGATCCGGATCCCACAACTCATACTGGACCCGTTGCTTCAGTTGCCGGGCTTTTTTCTCATATTGGTCAGCCGCCTCCGTTTTTCCAAGCAGTTCCGAAGCTTTTGACAATGCTTTCAAATCGGCATACATATAGCTGTTCAGGGTCGGCCTGAACCCATAGGCTCCCGACCCTCTGTTTTCGGTCTGGCGACTGTTGATATTCACCTCCATTCCGTCGCGCAGTCCATTCCACATGAACATGCCGTGTTCGTTATTATAGTGCTCTTTCACAAATCCGTGATACTGTTTCTTCATGTAGGGATATATCCCCCTTATAAAAGAGTGGTTTTGCCGTACTTTGTAGATCCCCCACATGGCATCGCCATACCAGTTGCTGTAACTTCGGGGTTCGACTCCCGGCGTTTCAAACCAGTATCGGGCAAAATCATTGATTATACGGCGATTTTTGAGCCAGCGCACCTCGTAGAATTGGTGTCCCAGCGGACAGCTAATGCCCCCGTAAGCGCCCGACCACCGGGGGCGATCGATGAATTCCGTAAACATATATCCCGTCTCCGGTGAAGCATATACCAGGTGTTTCGTCATCATTTCCCACCGGTAATAGTACACTTCGTCGAGGCTGTCAGCGGGTGAATCAAAAAAGGGAATATTCGATTTATACCAGCTCCAGTCCTGGTTATCCCACCAGTCGTACCGGTCAAATACCTCCTGTTTATCTACAATATTGGACGAATAATCCCTCTGTTGCTGACATCCTCCCCAAAGGAAAGCCCAAATAACCAGCAAGCACATCCATCGAAAATTCCTGTTCATTGTATTCCCCTTACTTGATTTAAGGCAGATAAGTAAAGACAAGTTTAGTGAGTTCATTCCGGAAGCACAAGGAGTCTGTCGGACTTTCACAATTCTACTGCAAAAAAGCCGGATTTGGATATCTTTCGTTTCGAACCGGAAAGTCCGACAGACTCCAAGGCTCCAAAAATATTCGGGCCAGTTCTATCTGTAAAGCTCCTTAAAATGACGGTCATGCATATAGCAGGTAGCTTTGTAACATAGATAGGCAGCAACGGGAGCCGCCAGTATATCTACCGTATAGTGAGCCTGCTGTACGAGAAGCAAAAGGGCCAGCAGGAAACAAGAGGCCAACAGGATAAATTTTATAACCCGGTGATCGCACAACAAATACATTAGAAACAGAACGGCCGTATGACCGGAAAAGAACAAATCTTTTGACTCCGCAATTCCCTTGTAAATCAGATTGTCTATGAAAGGGTCTTCCAACGAAATATATTTTTCCGGCAGTTCCAGCGGAAACAAGTAAATACACACCATACGCAATATCAGTAAAAACGAATACGATACAATAAAAAAGTAGAATTTGACGGGATTTTTAATGTTCTGAATTATAAAAAGCACCATGGTTCCATAGAGCAGAATAAAAATATACAATGAAACATCACGGGCAGGCAGGAATTCCAGTAGCGGATCATGCAGGGCCATCCCCTCACGGTGCTGAATGACCTGCAGGAATTGGGAAAACAGGATTACAGTAATTCCCAGTAGCACTAAACCACTCAATATCCCATATAACAGTTTAGAATTCCTGAAAACCCGATACCAGCTTCTTTTTACGGTAGTTATATAATTATTTATCATTTTTTGTCGTCGTGATTTCTTCGATACTCTCCGAGGTCGGCATCACCTTTACAATAGCCTATACGGCCAAACAATCCGATTATTTTCCCAAAGTTTACGCTTGACACTTTTCTCCCCTGTTTTCTAGCAAAACCGTAAGACATCTTTCGGATTTGTTGACACCATACTTTAAAAAACCCGAATCCGGTGGATATCGGCCAATTTTGAGTTGGATGCCCTCCCATTTGGCCTCAATATCAACCATAACGGGCACTCCCTAAAATTGACGTGATCCATCCTGAAATTTAGTTGCACTTATCAACTAATATCCTTTTATTAGTAGCTTAATATCATTAACAAAAACCTCGATGACCTTCAAAAACAAACTGTATTGTCATACTCTAGGCTGCAAAATGGGTTTTGCGGTAAAGGGTATAAAACGAGAAATAAGCAGGCGCTTCACGCAGAGGGATATTCAGTTAACGCTGGAACAGTATATTATCCTGAACATCCTGGACAATGAAGAGGACCTCATTCTGCGGGATCTGGCTGAAATACTCGGCCGGGATAAGTCGGCCGTACTGCGACACATCAACTGCCTGGAAAAAAATCTTTTTATAGCACGCACGACGGACTCGTCCGATAAACGGCGAAAAGTCCTACTTGTTACCAAGCCGGGTTTGCATGAGCTGAAGAAGGCACGAAAGATTGACAAGGAAGTCAACGAAGAGTTAACCGCCCATCTGTCGCAATCTGATCTTCAAAATCTGGAATCCCTGCTCAGCATTATCTATGAAAAAACCGTATCCAGCTGATAAAGTTGATCTCGTCAACCAATATTTTCACAAATACTTTTAACCATTAGTTATCACTACTTTTGTATGCAATCAATTGCTCGAAAATCCGTATTTGGTCTTCTTATTTTAAGCGCTTTTTCAATGATGCTCTATGCCTGTAATAATTCGGATACCCGGACCAATTCCGGAGATCAAGCGCAGATATCAACCTACCCGGTTCTTGAACTGCACCCCCGATCCATTGTGTTGACCAGCAGCTATCCCGCTACCCTGGAGGGACATCAGACCGTCGAAATTCGTCCCCGATTGCAGGGTTACATCGTGGAAATGCCGGTCGACGAGGGGGATATCGTGGAAGAGGGAGAACTTTTATTTAAGCTTAACAGCGAACAGTATGAACAGGAACTGCGGTCGGCAAAAGCCGATGTTGAGGCCGCTAAAGCCGCCGTTAATACAGCCGAAGACGAAGTCAAGCGCCTGAAACGACTGGCCGAACAGGATATCATCAGCGACTATCGGTTACAATCCGCCAAAAACACGCTGCAGGCTGAAAAAGCCAGCTTGTCGCAAGCTCGTGCAACGCTCAAAAATGCCGAGGTGAATCTAGGTTATACATCCATAGAGAGTCCGACTGACGGTGTTATCGGCACTATTCCCTATCGGATCGGAAGTCTTGTAAGCAGTACCATATCAAAGCCGCTTACCGTAGTCTCCGACATCTCGACCGTGTATGCCTATTTTTCCATGAGTGAGCGCGAGCTGTTGGAAATGGCCCGGCGTGTAACAGGGACCGGCGGAAACAAAACGCTGCAGCAAAATATAGCGGATATGCCCAGGGTACAACTGGAACTGCCGGACGGCTCCATCTACGATCAAAAGGGAACGTTGCGACTGGCCAGCGGACTTATCAACACCCAGACCGGCTCGGCTTCCTTTCGGGCTGTATTTCCCAATCCCCGTGAGATTTTACGAAGCGGCGGATCCGGTAATGTACGCATCCCCTTCCGTCGCGATTCGGCGATGGTAATTCCCAAAAAAGCCACCTACGAAATTCAGAACAAGCGGTTTGTCTATACGGTGACTGACAGTAACACGGTAACCAGTACGCCTGTTCAAACGCTTACTCTTTCGACCCCGAAACTGTTTGTAGTGGAAGAAGGACTCTCGCCGGGCAGCCGCATCATCACCGACGGAATGGGGGATCTGCAGGACGGTACCGAAATCGATCCGCGACCGCTTAATTCCGACAGCCTCTACCAGGAACTGACCGAACAGGATCAACCGTAAACGCCGTATCCCCTGCAGTAAAAAACACTATTTCGTCAATATAAATTTACCTTAAGCTTTATTAACATTTTGCACACATGATAAAACGCTTCATACAGCGACCGGTACTCTCAACCGTTATTTCCATATTGCTCGTTATCCTTGGCCTGTTGGGGTATAACGCCCTGCCCGTTTCTCTCTATCCGCAAATCGCCCCACCAACGATACAGGTAAGTGCCACGTATCCAGGTGCAAATGCTGAAACGGTGCTTAACAGTGTCGTCGCTCCCCTTGAAGAGCAGATTAACGGGGTGGAAGGCATGACGTACATAACCTCCTCGGCCAGCAATAACGGACGTGCCAGTATCCAGGTATTTTTTGAGCTGGGAACCGATCCCGATATCGCCGCCGTCAATGTGCAGAATCGGGTTGACCAGGCGTCGAGTCAGCTTCCCCGGGAGGTCACCCAGACCGGGGTGACTACCGACAAAGAACAAACCAGTCGCCTGCTCATTTTCAGTCTTTACAGTCCCGACAGTAAATACGACGAGACCTTTCTCGATAATTATGCCCAGATCAATCTTATCCCGCGCCTTCAGCGCGTCAACGGGGTGGGAGAGGCGGGAGTCTTCGGATCCAACACCTATTCCATGCGTATCTGGCTTCAGCCCGACGCTATGGCCTCTTACGGACTCACGCCCAACGACGTTGTCGCCGCGTTGAATGATCAGAGTTTCGTTGCCGCTCCCGGTGCCATCGGTGAAAACAGTCGCCAGTCGTTCCAGTATACGCTCAAATACGAAGGACGCCTCTCGACGGCCCCCGAATATGAAGATATCATTATCCGTGAAGACACGGAATCGTCCGATCTGCTTCGGCTGAAAGACGTCGCCCGCGTTGAGCTCGGGGCCCAAAGCTATTCGACCATTACCCGGACCAACGGCGGACCAAGCGTGGGGATGTATATCTCCCAAACCGCCGGCTCAAATGCCCAACAGGTGGTTGAAAACGTCAAGAAAGAGATCGAGGATGCCTCCCGATCCTTTCCCGACGGCATGCAGTACACCACTCTCTACGACGCCAACAATTTTTTGAGTGCGTCAATGGACAAACTCTTCACTACGTTCCTGGAAGCTTTTCTGCTGGTCTTCATCGTAGTCTTCCTGTTTCTGCAGGACTGGCGATCTACCCTGATACCGGCCATCGCCGTACCCGTATCCATTATCGGGACCTTCTTTTTTCTGAATATTTTTGGATACAGTGTGAACCTGCTCACGCTCTTCGCTCTTGTATTGGCCATCGGAATCGTTGTCGACGATGCCATTATTGTAGTCGAGATTATTCACGCCAAACTCGAGCAGGGAGCCTCTTCGGGCTACGAGGCGGCTGTCGATGGAATGGACGAGATCAGCGGGGCTATAATATCAATAACCCTCGTCATGTCGGCCATATTTATTCCGGTAACGTACATCAGCGGGTCGACCGGCGTATTTTTTCAACAATTCGGCATTACCCTGGCGACTGCGATCATCATATCGGCGGTTAACGCCCTGACCCTCAGTCCCGCTTTGTGCGCCCTGTTCTTAAAGCCGGAACATAAGGATAAGGATCCGCAGAAAAGTTATATAGAACGATTTCATGTTGCATTCGAGACCACCTTCGAGTCGATGAAGCAGCGATACAAGCGTTCCCTCGGAGTTATTACCCGTTTTTCCTGGGTCGCCGTAGTCTTGGTGATTGCCACTTTCATCGGCTTCGCCGTCCTGTTTAATACCACCCCCACCGGCTTTGTACCGGACGAGGACCAGGGATCGATCTTTGCCAACGTCAGTCTACCCCCCTCAGCCTCGCTTGACCGCACCCAGGTGGTGCAAACCAAACTCGATAGTATTTTCCGCTCAGTCGACGTAATCGACAACCGCCTTTCAATCTCCGGATTCGGCCTGATTAGCGGCTCCGGCAGCTCCTACGGCTTTTTCGTCGCCAAACTGAAACACTGGAAGAAACGCGACCGGTCTGTCAAAGAGGTAATAAGTGAGCTGGAAGAAAAGACAGCCGATATCAGAGAGGCTGATTTCGCATTTTTTGCTCCCCCCGTCATTTCGGGATTTGGAAACACAAGCGGATTTACCGTTCACGTGCAGGACCTGCAAAGCGGAAGCGTCAACGAACTCGACGCCACCACGGAAAAGGTGCAACAAGCCCTTTCCGACCGACCTGAAATCCAATACGCCGCCTCCTACTTTGACACCGACTATCCCCAGTACGAAATAAACGTCAATACCGACAAGGCGAAGCAAGCCGGCATATCTCCCCGTTCCATTCTGGACGTGATGCAGGCCTATTACGGCAGCATATATATCTCCAATTTCAATCGCTTCGGCAAGCTGTATCGGGTATACGTTCAGGCCGCTCCCGAAGACCGGGCCTCGGAAGAGAGTCTGCAGGACGTATATGTGCGTAACAGGCAGGGGGATATGGCGCCCGTCAGCTCCTTCGTAACGCTCGAGCGAGTGTACGGACCGCAAAACATATCGAGATTCAACCTTTTCCCCTCCGTGCAGGTCACCGGCGCCACCAATCCCGGCTACAGCTCGGGCGACGCCATCGACGCCATCAAGGAAGTTTTCAACGAGCAGATATCACCCGAATACGGATACGCATTCTCCGGTCTGACGAGAGAAGAAAACCAGTCCAGCGGACAGGAGATCATTATATTTATCCTTTGCCTTCTTTTCGTCTATTTCCTGCTGAGCGCCCAGTATGAAAGCTATATCGTACCCTGGGCCGTAATCCTGCCGCTTCCCATCGGACTGGTGGGCTCGTTTATTTTTGCCAACCTGTTCGGCGTAAACAACAACATCTATCTCCAGATATCGGCAATAATGCTTATGGGACTGCTGGCCAAGAACGCTATCCTGATTGTGGAATTCGCCCTGCAGCGGCGACGATACGAGGGGATGAGCATCGCAAAAGCCGCCATTTTCGGAGCCGAAGCCCGTTTCCGTCCCATTCTGATGACTTCCTGCGCCTTTATCGCCGGACTTCTCCCGCTCGCGCTGGCAACCGGTATCAACGCCAATGCCAACCAGTCTATCGGCATCGGTACGGCCGGCGGCATGTTTATCGGTACCGTATTCGGTCTCTTCGTGGTACCTATCATGTTTATCCTTCTCCAGAAATTACAGGAAAAGATATCGGGTCCCCCGAAAACGGCACAACAATAATTGATAATCGTATAACATTGCACATACAGCAAATCCAAGCTGCCTTCAAATTATGCCACATTCCGACTCCCTACTAGCATTCTCAAAAACCGTGGTCTTTGTCGTCCTGGCGGCAACGCTCTCCTCCTGTATGGCCACCAAGAACTACAAAAAGCCCGACCCCGCGATCGAGACCGATCAACTCTACACGATCGAACAGACGGAGCTCGACAGTACCACCCTGGCCGACATGCCCTGGGAAGAGATATTTGAAGATCCGTATCTTCGCGATTTGATTGACGAAGCGCTTCAAAACAATTTGAATTTGCAAGATGCGATCCAACAGATTCGCATTGCCGAGGCCAACTATTACCGGGATAAGATGGGACTCTTCCCCAGCCTGGAATTTGGCGGCTCCGCCTCCTACAACGAGCCGTCCGACAACAGCGTCAACTTCGGCGGGAGCCAGGGCGGCGGATCCGTTCCGGCTAGCGATCAATACGCCGCTTTACTGAGCAGTCGGTGGGAAGTGGACATCTGGGGCAGACTGAACAGCGCCCGGAAAGCCAGCCTGGCCTCGCTGCTCCAGACTGAAGCGGCGCGGCGGACGGTACAAACCACCCTGATCGCCAACGTAGCGGCAAGCTATTACCGCCTGCTGGCCCTCGACCGACAACTTGAGATCGTACGGGAAACCGTTGAAAATCGCAAAAAAGATGTGCAGACCATCAAAAGTCTCCACGAAGGCGCCGTCGTCACCAAGGTATCGGTCGAACAAAGCGTTGCCAACCGATACGCCGCCGAGGTCACCATCCCCGAACTCAAACAACGCATTACCGAACAGGAAAATGCCTTGAGTATTCTGGCAGGACGAACTCCGGGATCCATCGAGCGAGGCAGCCTGGACAAGCAACAGCCTATTGATACGCTGGCCACCGGGGTGCCGGCGCAGTTACTTCGCAACCGACCCGATATCATCGCTGCCGAATACGGTTTCCGCAGCGCCTTTGAACTCACCAATCACGCTCGTACCTACTTTTATCCCGCGTTAACCCTCACTGCAGAAGGAGGCTTTCGGAGCCTTGACACGCAGAATCTATTCATGCCGGGCTCCATTTTTTACAACCTCATCGGGGGACTGACTCAACCACTGTTCAGCCAGGGACAAAACAAATCCCGGTTGGAGCAAAGCAGGGCGAGGCAACAACAGGCGCTTCTGGAATTTCGCAGGACGATTTTGGAAGCCGGCCGGGAAGTCTCCAACGCCCTCAGCCAATACGAAAACGCAGAACAAAAGATGGATCTGCACGAGAAACAGCTGCAAGCCCTCGAAAACGCCGTGGACTACTCGCGCGATCTGCTGCAATACGGGGAGGCCAACTACGCCGAAGTGCTGACCGCCCAGCAGAACTATCTTTCCGTTCAAATCAATTATATTAACAATCGCTTGCAGAAACTGACGGCGGGAGTAAACCTGTATCGCGCTCTGGGCGGGGGATGGAACTCCATGCCCGAGACTGAAAACGAACGATCAGAAAAGCAATAAGAAACCTTGAGAGTCATTTTTTTATTTTAAATGGTTATATTTTCATTTATCATTTTCATGGTAGCTATCCATTAACCTGAAAAGAATTTAGGACTATGAAAAGAGTAAGCCAGCTATTCATACTTGTATTCGCGGTCACGTTGTTAACCATGTGTCAAAAGAAATCCGAAGATATCGGGGGCACGGATGATCATACCGCCGAGCTGAACGTCAACCCGGAAGCATTTCAGCAGACGGTAAACGGCAAGCAAACGGATCTCTTTGTACTGACAAATAAAAACGGAGTCAAGGCAGCCATCACCAATTACGGCGGAAGGGTGGTTAGCCTGCTGGTGCCCGACAAGAACGGGGAGTTCGGCGATATTGCACTCGGCTACGATAGCCTATCCAACTACCTGAATAATGCCGAACAGTATTTCGGTGCGCTCATCGGTCGCTACGGCAACCGTATTGAGAAAGGTGCGTTTACCCTCGACGGCAAGGAGTATACGCTGGCCACCAACAACGGCCCCAATCACCTGCACGGCGGAGACGTCGGGTTCAATGACCGGGTATGGGATGCCGAGCAGCTGGATAAACAAAACCTGCGGCTGACCTATGTATCGGAACATATGGAAGAGGGATATCCGGGTCGGCTTACCGCAAAAGTACTCTATACGCTCACCCCGGATAACGAACTTCGGATTGAATACATGGCGGTAACGGACCGCAAAACGGTAGTCAACCTGACCAACCATACCTACTTCAACCTGCAGGGAGCGGCGACCGGCAAAATTACGGATCATAAAGTCATGTTCAATGCTGACCATTATACGCCGATCGACTCTACACTTATCCCCACCGGCGAGATCGCCCCGGTTGAGGGAACGCCTTTCGATTTCACGGAATCCACCGCCATTGGTGCCCGCATCAATAACGAAAATCAACAGTTAAACCACGGTTCGGGATACGACCACAACTGGGTGCTCAATAAAGAAGACCGTAACACGATGACCCTGGCAGCCAAAGTCACCGAACCGGAGTCGGGCCGCAAAATGAAAATCTATACCACCGAACCCGGTCTTCAGTTCTATACCGGAAACTTCCTGGACGGCAGCGTGACAGGCAAAAAAGGCAAACCTTATGAACACCGCACAGCTTTCTGCATGGAAACCCAGCACTATCCCGACTCTCCCAACAACCCGGATTTCCCCACTACGGTGCTGAAACCGGGTGAAATTTACCATACGATATCGGTTTATGAATTCGGGGTAACCAAATAGCCTGTATCAACTCTTTGAGCGGATGTGCTGACCTTATAGTGTACGGCTGAAGGCCAGCACGTCCGTTTCTTTGTATATTTTCAGATATTTTTTGTATTAGCCTATTGCAAATGCAAGATTATCGGTTGACTCTTCTAAGCAAATATGTGAGCCCACTACCTGTATAAACCGGTAAGTACCGAGTAAGATTTCAAAGAGATAATCCCTCTTTACTTAAGAACCATCACTTTCCACATTGAAGTGATGGCAGTTGTCCGGCAGACTAACAGGGGGACCCTGCTATAGTTGTAGTTTTCTGTCCCAAAATCTACTGACTTACTCCCAATCACTCCGCGGACGATGTTTGGTTGCCTCCGGATGTCGATCAAGAATGGTTTTCAGGGAATCGACCAACTCCGGATTTTCGCCGGCTATATTTTTCTCTTCCACCGGACCGTCGGCATAGTCGTACAATTCATATTCAGCCGTTTCGGGATCCGCCCCGATTTTTTTCCACTGTACCAGCCGATACCGGTCGGTACGGATCGCCCGGCCCATACGTCCACCGCGCGGATAGGCATGATAGGCATGATCCCGGACACGTGCTCCCGGGTCTTCAAGCACGGGAACGAGGCTTTCGCCGTCAAACGGTTGCGTTACGTCGGGCACCGACAAGTCGGCCAATTCGGCCAGCGTTGGATATAGGTCTACCGTTTCCGTCAATTGGCCGGTGCTTGTTCCCGGTTCGGTAACTCCCGGAGCTTTGATCAGTATGGGGATGCGATTGGCTTTTTCATAGTTAACGTGTTTGGTCCAGATATTCAGCTCGCCGAGGTGAAAGCCGTGATCTCCCCAGAGTACGACGATCGTATTTTCGTCGAGTCCCTGCTTCTTCAATTCACCCAGTACTTTGCCAATCTGGGCATCAGAGAAGCTCATACTGGCGTAATACCCGTGGATAAGATTTCGCTTGAGCGAGTCGGGATAGGGTCCCTCGTGCTCATCCGGGGAAGGAACCGGCTTGTACTGGGCTATCTCTCCTCCCTCTTTCAAAGCATATTCGGGCGCTCCTTCAGGCCACTCCTCAATCTCGGGCATCGGCAGCTCCCGGGGGTCGTAAAGATCCCAATACTTCTGGGGAGCGGAAAAAGGCAGGTGGGGACGGGCAAATCCGACCGCCAGGAAAAACGGTTTGTCGGAATTTGACTTCAGATCGCGAAGCCGGTTAATGGCACGCCGGGCCACCCGTCCGTCAGCATAAGCCGTATCCGGGACGTCGGGCGACTCCCACGCCGCTCCACGTTCGAGCGATCGCGCATAGTCCCATCCTTTATTGGAAAACAGGGCTTCCTCCCGGGTCATTTCATCCTCCTTGCTGTCCGGATCGTTATATTCGATCACCTTGTCGTGATAGGGCGGCACACTCCAGGAAGCCGAGTCATCATAGGTATTGTGACCTATATGATAGACTTTACCCATCGCTTCGGCGTGATATCCATGCTCTTTAAAATATTGGGGCAAGGTAGTGGCTTCCGGATAGAAATCGCGGAAATTACGACCGAAATTATACAGGCCCGTTGAGGTCGATCGACTGCCCAGCATGAGATTCCATCGGGAAGGCGCACAAACGGCCTGGTTGGAATAGGCCGCATCGAAACGTATTCCCTCCTCCGCCAGTTTATCCATTTCGGGCGTTTTCGCAACTTCGTCGCCGTAAGCACCCAAAGCGGGTTTTAAATCATCCACCAGGATAAGTAACACATTGGGATCCTCCTGTTTGCCAGCATCCCCGTTTTCACCGCCGCAAGCCACAAATAATAACGGCATGGCCAACAGGATCAAAATCCACGCAAATCGATATAAATATCTCTTTATCATAACTTTACTCATAATCATAGCGTATCCTCTTTTCTGTCAATTAACTTGTAAAGCAAATCAAACCCCCCTTACCGCAAATGGGAAACATTTACCTAAATTTTAAGCAGGAACTGCCCCATGCTTTCCCAATGTGCAGGAAATTTATGATATTTACCTAAAAACCTGCCAAATCCAGTACTAAATAATGAAATTGGCAACTTCTACCCCGAATACACCTTTTTAAGATAGTAGCCTATCCTAATAATTCAATCAATTTTTCCCATTTAACGGATAATATGCTCCGGAGAAAATTTAAAAAATCGACGTTCTTTACCGTTAAAATCCAAGTATCGCGTATCTTTTTATTACTTCTCGTCATCTGACTCACATAC
>CAYQXO010000044.1:0-19136 GCA_964421495.1 uncultured Balneolaceae bacterium
ACGCTCTAACCGTCTGAGCTACCACGCCATTCTGCAGTTTCCATCGGAGCACTGAAACGAACGCCAATATAATAAATTTTATAGACACGGTAAACGTGAGAAAGCTTCTTTTTTGGCAACGGAGAAAAGCGGGAAGCCAGAAGACGGAAGACGGAAGGCTATTCCAGCAAGTAACCTGGTTGTGTATATACACCACGGCGCTACCAATCGGCATAGGCCTTCCGGCTTCTGGCTTCCGGCCTTTCTCCAATTTCATTTTTGCGGATAGGCGGATTCATGCTATTTTTAGGCTTGTTATGTATGTAGCTGAATGCCAGCTGCTATTGAGAGGCCCGGATAACAGTCTAATTGCGGGCACCCGACTTTCGACATCGAATCTAAATCCATAAACCGCTTAAATTACAGAATTTCGGCAGGATCATGGCTAAAAACATTACCAATCGAGACGACGATTATTCCCAGTGGTACCTCGACGTTATAAAACATGCAAAATTGGCGGATTACTCGCCGGTGCGGGGTTGCATGGTCATCCGTCCCAACGGGTATGCCCTCTGGGAAAACATGCGGGACGCGCTGGATCAAATGTTCAAGGATACCGGTCATGAAAATGCCTACTTTCCGCTATTTATCCCCAAATCTTTTCTTTCCCGCGAGGCCGAACACGTGGAGGGGTTTGCCAAGGAGTGCGCCGTCGTTTCGCACAGTCGACTTAAAAGCGGGGAAGGCGGACTCGAGGTGGATCCGGAAAGCAAGCTGGACGAAGAGCTGATTGTACGTCCCACCTCGGAAACCATCATCTGGAATTCGTATCGCGACTGGATTCAGTCGTACCGCGACCTGCCAATTTTAATCAACCAGTGGGCCAACGTGGTTCGCTGGGAGATGCGCACCCGGCTGTTCCTGCGCACCATGGAATTTCTCTGGCAGGAAGGTCACACGGCCCATGCCACCAAAAAAGAGGCTATCGAGGAAACCGAACAGATGCTGGAAGTCTACCGGTCGTTCGCCGAGGACTACATGGCCATGCCGGTTATCAAAGGCACCAAAAGCGAATCGGAGCGTTTTGCCGGGGCCATCGAGACCTATTGTATCGAATCGCTGATGCAGGACAACAAAGCCTTGCAGGCCGGCACCTCTCATTTCCTGGGACAAAATTTCGCGAAGGCATTTGACGTTACCTACCAGGATGACGACGGCACGCACAAACACGTGTGGGCCACCAGCTGGGGCGTATCCACTCGGCTGATCGGCGGACTGATCATGACTCACTCTGACGACAACGGACTGGTTCTGCCTCCCCGGCTCGCTCCCACCCAGGTGGTCATCGTGCCGATCTGGAAAAACGACGAACAAAAACAGGAGGTGCTGGAATACTGCGACTCCGTGTACGAAGAGCTCGAAGACCTTGATATTCGCATCGAAATGGATGAACGCGACCAGTACAATCCCGGCTTTAAATTTTCCCAGCACGAGGCGGAAGGCGTTCCCCTGCGCCTTGCTATCGGTCCCCGCGACCTCGAAAACGAAAACGTGGAATTGGCCCGGCGCGATACGCTGGATAAACAAATCGTGGATCGCAACGGAATCGGACAACGGGTGGAGTCGATGCTGGAGACCATACAGGACGAACTCTACCGGCAAGCCAAGGAACGGGTGGAGGCCAATACCTATGAAGTGGACGATTATGAGTCCTTCAAGGAACGCATCAAAAAAGGCGGGTTCGTATACGCCCACTGGGACGGCACGCCCGAGACCGAAGAAAAAATAAAAGATGAAACCAAGGCCACGATACGTCTTATCCCCCTGGAAGAGGGAGAGCCCGGCAAATGCATTTATACCGGCGAACCTTCTGAACAAAAAGTGCTCTTTGCGCGGGCCTATTAAAGATGAACGAAGGCAGATTCGCGACTCCGCCAGATCAATAACATAGATCGTATCATCATGGACTTATTCGATATCCCCCATACCCACTATTTATGCACCGCCGAACAGAGTCAGTCACTCGACCAGCAGACCATCGAGGACTTCGGGATTCCCGGCTATACCCTGATGGAAGTGGCGGGGTCGAAAACGGCGGAGCACCTGTTGGAAGTCCATACGTCCGGCGACCACGGACTCATTCTCTGCGGAAAAGGAAATAACGGGGGAGATGCCCTGGTAGTCGCTCGTTACCTGGTGCAATACCAAATCCACCTGACGCTCGTTTTTATCAGCGGAACCGACGATCTATCTTCCGACGCCGCCCGGAACTACGAACTGCTTCAAAAGATGAGCGAACAGGATCCACACCGGGAATTCCTTCAATTCATACCCTCATGGGAACCCGAACAACTGGACCGGGAGTATGACTTTATCCTCGACGGAATGCTGGGGACCGGGTTGGACAGCGAGCTTCGGGGGGATTATCAATCCGCCGTCGAATGGACCCGGGAGCGCAAGGAGACAAAATACGCCATTGATATTCCCACCGGGCTACACGCCAATACCGGACAGGTTATGGGAAGTGCAATGCAGGTCGATCGAACGTTTACCTTTGGCGCCCTCAAACAGGGTTTTTATCTGAATGAAGGACCCCCGGTGGTCGGCGAACCGGTCTATGTAGACCTGCCGTTTCCAAATTACTTGAAGCGGGATCTTTCCACGATACTGATCGACGAGTCGTGGGTCGAACAAACCATTCCCATTGAGCGAAGTCCCGCATCACACAAATACGAGAATGGAGTGCTATACATCATTGCCGGTTCCGAGGGATTAACCGGCGCCGCCGTCATGGCTGCAAAAAGTGCCTGGGCGGGGGGAGTCGGCGCCGTTATGCTGGTCTGTCCACGCGGCCTGCTCCCCATATTCGAGACAAAGCTGACACAGGTCATCACCCGTCCCGTCGGCGAAGCGGACGATGATCACTTTAAAGCCGAACACCTCGACCGATTGTTGGATATCCTGGAGGAAAGACCCGGCAAAGTAATCTACGGTCCGGGAATCGGCCGGCAGCCCGATACGGTGGAATTGACCCATCAACTGCTGGACCAACTGAGCGGCTCCCTGCTCATCGACGCCGATGGACTCTGGTGCCTGGCCCAGCGTGACTGGCAACCCTCGGACGACCAACACATCGTACTGACCCCTCATCCCGGCGAATTATCCCGCCTGCTGGACGCCTCCATTGCAGGGGATGCCGATCGACTGGAGAAAACAAAAACCTTCAGTTCCGACCGGAACGTTACGGTCCTATCCAAGGGATACCCGGTTATCCTGTCGTCGGCAGACGAGCTTACATATCTGACAAGCTACGATACGCGGATCTTTTCAAGAGCGGGATTCGGGGATGTACTGGCCGGAAAAATCGGGGCCTGCTGGATGTTCACCGACCAGGCGGAGCAGGCTTGTATTCACGGATTACTCGACGGACGAAAAAAAATGGACCCCCATCTAAAGCAAACAGATACCATTCATCGCTTAGAACCCCTTGACCTGATATGATTCGCAAATTACTGCTTTTCCTGTATCGACGCCGACGATTACTATTGGGAATTACCGGAATAGCAACCATTTCCATATTGGTTTCAACCCTGCTCCCCTCCGAACAAATAAGCGATTCCAACTTGCTCAAGTTTGATAAAATCATTCATGCCCTCGTATTCGGTGGGTGGACCTATCTTTTCGGCTTCGTTCGCTATTCCTATACCGGTCGGACAACCTCTTACTGGAGCATTGATCTTTTGGCCGGAATAGGATTTGGACTCGGCATTGAACTTCTGCAATACTTCCTGCCCACAAATCGAAGCGCGGAATTCTACGATTTCCTGGCCGATCTGCTGGGAATTTTGCTTGCTATCTATTTTTTAAAACAAACGCAGTTACAACTCTCAAAAGAGACCTCCTAACCCGGACCGGTCCATTCGGAAATATTTCGCGACTTAGGCACGGAACATAATCCTCACAAGTTGCAATCTACAAGGGGGTGGGAAACAGAATAGATCCATGGAAAATCTCATCATATCCCGTACCTGTCATGAGCCCACACTTTAAATCGATCAAGCAGTTTTTTCAGGTTGTCAAAAGCCACCTTTTCTTTGGCATCTGACAAGGAAACCCATTCCACCCGCTCTATATCTTCTTCCTGCTGGGGCTGAAAGGCATCATCGCCGTCAAGTTGCATCGCATACCAGTAGGTGGTTTTCCCGTATCGTATCTCATCGCGCTCATACTCGTGGTAAGTCGTCCCGAGGTAGTCAATGATTTCGGGAGGCTCCACGCCCACCTCCTCGGAAACTTCCCGAATGGCGCAGGCAGTTTTCGACTCGTCCTCCTCCAGTTTACCCTTCGGTAAATCCCAATTTTCCCGTCTATAAATCAGTAATATTTTCGGTTGAAACGCCTCTCCGCTTGAACCATGTACATCATATACTATACCGCCTGCCGCTTTTACTGGTTCTGCCATAACTAGTCCTATATTCTTTAATTTATTTCTCTTCATCGTTTTCAGTATTGCCCGCAGCATCTTCCGTGTCGTCCTCACTGGACTCCCCGTCCTCTTCCTCCACTTCGTCGGCATAATTCAACCGGAGATTATTGAGGGTATCTTCCAGGTATTCCTCCAATTCCTCCGGCAAGTTCCCTTCCGTAAAAGACTGGATCATCATCAGGGTATCGATAGCAAACTTCGCCGACTTCAGGTCACGCTCCACTTCGTCTGTCGCCGGATTTTTTACTTTGCCCATCCCCATCATGGCAATTTGTTGATGTTGTTGAATCAACATCATAAACAGCATCTGGTTTTGTTGATCTTCCGACAACTGTTCTGAATCATAATTCAAGTTATCCATAATAGCAGATTTTATTACAGGTTAAAACGCTAGCAATTACCGGGAGTCTGTCGAACATCCCCAAATTCGCTTTAAAAAGCCAGCCAAACCCCATTCGTAACGTCTAAGAGGCTCCTTGATTATAAAAGACTTAACGTAATTCCCAAAACTAATTTATTCAAGTGGAAACACCTAACCGCGGGACACAAAAATGTTTTTAAAACATACGTATGACGGGGTAAAATAAAACTTTAATGTTTGAGTTTACTACCCTATGTTTAAGGCTTGTTAAATCGACGTATGTAGATTGAAATCAAGAACTTGAACTTATAAAAGATTAGCGACTCAATGGCTATTATTCACCCGTTCAAGGCATGGAGACCCAAAACCGACTCGGTAGAAGAGGTCGCCTGTGTGCCCTATGACGTAATTGATACGGAGGAAGCCCGTGCGTTGGCAGACGGCAAGCCCAATAGCTTCCTACATGTTATTCGGCCCGAAATCGATTTGCCGGAAGGTACCGCTTACAATGACGATGAAGTGTATCACAAGGGCAGTGAAAATTTACATCAACTTCTTGAATCCGATGTTTTCGAGCAGGATGAGGAGCCGTCGCTTTATATCTACCGTCTTATTTTTGAAGGACGGGTGCAAACCGGGCTGTTTACCTGCGTTTCGGTGGAGGACTATGACAACGAAGTTATCCTGAAGCACGAATTAACGCGTCCCGCCAAAGAAGACGACCGCACGCGTCACGTGTTGGAACAGCAGGCGCATGCCGAACCGGTTATGTTGACGTTCAAGGACCGGCAAGAGATAACCGAACTTGCGAAGGACCTTACCGAGGACCGGGACCCGCTCTTTGACTTTGAAGCCTCGGACGGCGTGCAGCATACGATTTGGAAAGTGGAGCATCCCGATGAATTTGTCGATCGATTCGACCAGATTGAGCATTTATACGTAGCCGACGGACACCACCGCTGTAAAAGCGCCTCCCGTGCAGCCGAACAGCTGCGAGAGGAGAACAACGGTCATACGGGCGAAGAGGAGTACAACTTTTTCCCGGCGGTTCTTTTTTCGATGGACCAAATGCACATCATGGCCTACAACCGGGTCGTATATGATATTCCCGACGATTTTTTCGAACAATTGCAGCAGCGCCTGAAGCTGCAGAAAGATGCGCCCGCCAAGCCCGGGCAAAAAGGACATATTTCGATCTACTATAACGGCACCTGGTATGGCGGCGAATTACCCGTCAAAGATAATCCCTCCAGCGTGGACAAACTCGATGTGGCGCGGCTGCAGGACTTCATCCTCGAACCGCTCCTCAACATCTCCGATCCGCGCAGAAATAAAAATATTGACTTTGTCGGTGGTATCCGCGGAACTGACGCCCTTGAAAAAAGCGTTGATGAAGGAGAGGCCGATCTGGCCATCAGCATGTACCCGACGGATATCCGCGAACTGGTGGAAGTGTCGGACGACGGCAAACTGATGCCGCCCAAATCCACCTGGTTTGAACCCAAGCTGCGATCCGGCATGCTGGTTCATACTTTTTAGCGTTTAGTTGCCTGCACTGCACTTGAAATATCGGGACAGGCCTCTCTGCAGCTAGAAATATCCAGCCGTTTTTTGCTTTACCTGGAATTGTTATTATGCATTCTACTCAACTTAATAAGTTTTTGTGCTTTTGGCTGCATAATTCAAATGCTGCAGAGAGGCCTGTCCCGATATTTCAAGTGTGATGCAGCCTAATACCGAGAACTCCTTATTTCATTGATTTTAAGTCGAAAAATTAATAGTCAAAAACAATTTCAATTATGAGTAATCACAAGGAACGTTACCACAACTTCAGTCCCGGTCCCGCGACTCTGCCGCTGGAAGTACTGGAAAAAGCGCAAGAAGAGTTGACCAACTACCAGGGCATCGGGGCCTCCGTAATGGAGATCAGTCACCGAAGCGATGAATACGAAAGCATTGATCGGGAAGCTCGCACCCGCATTAAGAAGCTGTTGGGCATCGGCGATGAATTTACGGTGCTATTTCTGCAAGGCGGGGCCAGCACCCAGTTTTTGATGGCTCCCTTTAACTATCTGGAAGACGGCAAGACCGCCGACTATATCAACACGGGACGCTGGTCCACCAAGGCCATCCGGGAAGCCAAACTGTTTGGCGACGTGCATATTCCATTCAGCAGTGAGGAGACTAATTTCTCGCGGGTCCCGCAGCAAGATGAACTCGAATTCAGCGAGGATCCCGAGTACGTCCACTTCACCTCCAACAATACCGTCGCCGGCACGCAGTTTCCGGAAGAGCCCGATACCGGTGGAGTGCCCTTGGTTTGCGATGCCTCCTCCGATTTTCTTTCACGTCCCATCGACGCTGAAAAATACGGGATCATTTATGCCGGAGCCCAGAAGAACGTCGGACCTGCGGGCGTCACGGTTGTCGTTATCCGTAACGACTTCCTGGAAAAGGCAAAAGCGGAAGGCATTCCCACGATAATGAGTTATCACACGCATGCCGAGAAGATCTTTAACACTCCCCCCGCTTTCAATGTATACATGGTGAATCTTGTGCTGGAGTGGATCGAAGAGCAAGGCGGCGTGGAATATTTTGAGCGCTACAACCGCGAAAAAGCACAACTCATTTACGACGAAATCGACAAGGACGATTTCTATCGGGGAGCGGTAGAGGAGGATTCCCGCTCGCTGATGAACATAACCTTCCGGCTGCCCAGTGAAGACCTGGAATACCGGTTCCTGGAAGAAGCCGAAGAGAACGACCTGGTCAGGCTTAAGGGGCACCGTAGCGTGGGCGGCATAAGAGCCAGTCTCTACAATGCATGCCGACAGGAAAGCGTCGAGGAGCTGCAGCAATTCATGGGCCAGTTCCGGAAAAAGAACGGGTAGCTTATGTCACAAATATGTCGTGGTGCCTGCATTTGGACTGTGTCGGTTGCTCGTCACCTGATTGCTCGACTTTTTCATGAGCACCGTCCCTCGTAATTCCACGGCGTAAAACACAATCCTGAGGTCACTATTATATTTCAAAGAGGCTGCCGGTATTTGCCGGCAGCTTTTTTAATTTACCCCTCGGAAAGCAACTTGCTATACTTTGTCAAAATCTACCTCAAACCGGACTTTTTCGCTACGATTCGAAAAGTCCGACAGACCTCCTACCCTATAATCCCAGCGTACTCAACACCTGGGACCGTGCCCCTGGAACCATAATCAATAGATAGGCAATTCCGGCCATTGCGCCGGCGATGTGCGCTTCGTGATTAATCACTCCGCGGTCCTGCTTATTCTCATAAATGCTGTAGGCGAGGAACAACACGCCGAATAGTACGGCCGGAATCGGGATCGGAATCAGGAAAAGGTAGATACTGCGAAACGGGTACAGGAGGATAAAGGCAAACAACACCCCCTCCACCGCTCCCGATGCACCGAGCGAGGCAAAAGTGGGATCATCCCGGTACTTGATGACCGAGGGCAAACCCGAGATTACCTGGCTAAAAATATACAATCCCAGAAAATGTCCCGTACCCATCGACTGTTCCATCGCCGTACCGAAGAAAAACAGGGTAATCATATTCACCAGTAAATGTCCCACGTTAGCATGCAACAACCCAGACGTCAACAGCTGATGCCAGCTTCCCCGTACCGTATAGTAGGGGCGCAGCATGCCGGACTGGAGAAATCTTTGATTGGAGTTAAGTGCATACAATGAGACAGCGGCCGTGATAATAATGAGGGGAAGCGTCAGCGTTTCCATCCGGGGTTTTTAGCTAAAGTTAGTCAGTTCAGGAATATTGATTCGATAAAACACTTCAAGTGTGCAGGACATTTCCGAGACTAAGCAATTTAATGCAGGATAATATAATGAAACGGGATTGCAGATCACAATAACTGCCGGTAGTACCAGGTTATATTAATCGCAATGCTTATAGATATCCGCTTACTATACCGGGAAAAAATCCGGTTTTCGGGTTGCCCGGGACTGCAAGCATTGCTTATATTGGCAATCGTTCCGAAAAGCAAGATAAAAGCCGAGGTAGCTCAGTTGGTAGAGCAACGCTCTCGTAAAGCGTAGGTCGGCGGTTCGAGTCCGCTCCTCGGCTCTCTATACCCCGCTAAATCCAGCAGGTTCTCAAACCCATCTATGCCTGTCTCCCCGGCAGCCTTCCAGCATACTCCACCCTTTCCCAAACCATGCCCGGGTTTACAATAGAATCTTAAAAAGCGGATAACATCCTGACCTGTAATACTCGCAACTATTTCCAGCTATCCTATAACGCCAACAGGTTCGAATATCAATATATTTTTTTATCAGCGGGCATAAGAACACCAAAGCCGTTATCTTTCTTTACGTGGTACCTGCGATCAAAAAAGGAGTAGTTATATGGACATCGTTAAAATTATTTGCTCTATAATTTTACCTCCGTTGGGCGTTTTTTTAGAGGTGGGAATCACCAAACATTTTTGGATCAATATTATTCTGACGTTACTGGGAATTATTCCCGGTATTGTTCATGCCGTCTGGGTTATTGCGAAAAATTAGACCGCACCGTACATATTTTGTGAATGGTTTCATATAACAATTAGTTGGACCGTCCGGGAAGTCGTAATGACCATTTCCGGGCTAGAGCATTACCCCTCGGTATCTACGTTTGCCTGTGATCCCTCCTGCTCAGCATAATGAAACAGCAGCGCCGATACTGCAAAAAGCGCGACAAAGAAGCCATTTACACCGAGGATTTCAAGCACGGAACTAACCGATGACTCTTGCACCCCGGCGATCAGCGCAATCCCGGCGACCAGTGCCTGAGCGAGTGCCATTGTCCCCATGACGTGTACCATTCCCCGTGATTGAAAACGAGCCATGACAGCTCCGATGATTCCAACCGCGATTACACCAAAATACATCAGGTTGGCGGGATTGTCCTCCGACCCCATGACGCCTACGGCAAGATTCACCCAGACCAGGAATAGTCCCGTTAATAGTGCAAAGCCAATGGCTACTCGGTATGCTAATTTAATGGATTTCCTTGTTAGCAACTTATACGTAAAACCAGTCCCGAACAGCAGGATACCGGCAACTACGAAATCGCTCAGTGTCCAGTCTACTTCGCTGGTGAATTGCATGGCCAACAAGGGTATTAACAATAAACCTACTGTTGCGAGGGCCGGACCGATGATGGATTGGTATATTGTACGATCTGTTTTCATGGTTAATTACCTTTATTTATATATATTTCTTTGTAAAAAGTACTTTTAATTACAAAGTGAATGAGTAAAAAAATTACTTGTCTTCGGGCTGTGACCGATTTCGGTATCTTGTAATCACATATCCACCGGCACCTATAGCCACCAGTAGCAGTGGAATGGCTCCCGGTTCACTATCCACATATATTTTTCCAACCATTAACATGATCCCGATCACAAAGATTATTGCTGATAATAAGGATTGCATTTTAGCCTCTTCCATTGGTTTTTTAAGGGGAACTTTATAGTTCAAGTATGGAGTTGATATCACTTCTGTAATTTGATAATCTTTTCCAACACGTTCAGATGCTCTTCGAATGCTTTTTTACCCTCCCTGGTCATGTAGTATTTAGTATTGGGTTTCCTGTCAATAAAGGTCTTTTCCACTTCAATAAATTCTTCCTCCTCCAGCCTTTTCAGGTGAGTGGCAAGATTGCCGTCCGTCACATCAAGGTATTCTTTCAGTGAATTGAAATCGACTTTGTCATTCGCAGCTAAAGCCGACATAATCCCAAGTCTAACGCGATTCTCGAATGCCTTATGTAGATCATTGATAGATACCATTGATAGTTCGTTTCACCGCTCGTATCTGAAATGTATGTAAATACCATAGACTATATGAACTACTCCGAATCCAAGAACCCAAAGCAGCAAGCTGTATTCAATAAAGTAGGAGCTTACCAATCCCAATCCGATTTGTATCAATCCCAAAAACCTCACTTCCCCGTAGGTAAATTTGCCGGCATTATATAAAGCGAGTCCGTAAAACAGCAACGTGCAGGGAATAATCAATCCAACAAGCCCCTTTGACAGTAGGACCAATATCAAAATCCCTCCCGTTGCCAGGGGTACAGCCATATTGGTCAGAAGACGCCTTGATGTAGCATGCCAAATGGTTTCTCCCCGCTTTTGAGCCTTTCTGTAAGAGAGAAAAATCGCAGTACCTATAGCCAGTATCATAATCCCAAGTGCTAAAAAAAGTACATTCAACAGGCCGGATGATAAACTCCCGGACTTTATAGTGGGATAAACAATTTTATCGGGATTAAAATCTAAGAATGTGTAGGCCACATAGGCTCCTGCCAAAGCATATAAACCGGCCATTATGCCGGCCCAACCGGAAAGCGACAAAAATTTGGAGGAGCGCTCCATCATGGAGCGAATCTCGGCCAAGTCCCGTATATAATCCTGTTCTTCCATTGAAAGTACTTTTTATTTAAAAGTTAATACATAAAATCCATTTATACAATAAATTTCAGAATTATTTTTGTTTTTCAGGCTTGTCAGCCAGGAGGCTCTCGAAGGTCACGGAATGCTCTTCCCCCCAATGATCAAATAAAAAAAGTGGCCATAACTGGTACTGCATGTTATGGCCACTTTTTATGTAGAGACTTAAGCAGGATCATGCTTTATAGCTTTGCCTGCAAACACTTTTTACTTGAGCAGAATCATGCTCTTGGTTTCCGTATAGTCCCCGGCCTGAATTCGATACAGGTACACGCCGCTGTTGTGATTGCCGGCTTCCCAGGTGGTGTTATACGTACCCGCTCCCATGGTTTTATCTACCAACTTGGATACCTTCTGTCCCAGCGTGTTATAGATGGTAATCTCTACATGGGCTTTGTTGGGAATCGCATATCGAATGTTGGTACTCGGATTAAAGGGATTGGGATAATTTTGCTGCAGATTAAATTCATCCGGTTGTTCACGATTCTCACTGAGGCTGGTAATCGTTCCTTTTTTAAAGTAGGTCGAGAGCGTATCTCCCACTTGAACCACCGTACCGTCGTCAACCGAAATGCGATGATTCAGCAATATCTCATTTCCCTGGCTCACATTCAGCGAAACGAGCAGTGAATCGAGCGTATTGTAGCTGAGGGCCAGGCTATCCGTCTCGGTTGATTCGCGATAGACCAGTGCATCATCGCTGAAATCCATCTGCCGGGTCAGTTCCCAGCGGTACGTGAGCTGGTCGTCATCCGCATCGTTCACACTGTCCCACGACGCGACAAAATGCTGGTCGTAACTACCGCTGACCTCTACCAGCGAACTGTCCTCCGGCTGAAGGAAGGTTGGTCGCTCGGGAGCGTCGTTGACCTCTTCGACCTCAATAGTAGCTTTTCCCTGAACCCGGGCCCCGTCTGCATCCTCAACAAGATAGACCACCTGATCGCTTCCACTGTAATTTTCGTCGGGTTGATATTCGATCAGGGTGTCCTGGACAATAGTTGCCGTTCCGTTCGAGGGATTGCCCACGGAATCAATGAATATCGGATCGCCTTCCGGATCACTGTCATTGGCAAGGGGATGGAACGTCAGGATCGAATCCTCTTTCACGGAAACCGTTTCATTATTCACATTCGGCCGCGCATTATTGGGATAGCTCCACTGCAGGGTGGTATCCCGGGCCGGGACGGTAAAACTTCGCCATTCCGCTTCCATAAACGCACCCAGCTCAAAATTGAATTTGTAACTCTGCGACGCCCCGGCCAGCGTAGCGTCGTAATGACCGACTCCGGAATAAAGCCGGTAGCCCGGCTTGGTATCGTCGGATTTCTCCCGCGACAGGCTCACCCGGGGTTGCCCTTCGCGCAATGGTCCGTCTCCGCCCAGATTATCTCCTCGCACTCCAATGATAGTGGGGCTCAGGTTTTCGGGAACATATAAACGGAACTGCACCGCAATATCTCCCTCATTCTCATCCCACGGATTCCATGTGTAGGGATGGTCATTCTCACTCTCATCCTCAAAGTAGTGCAGAGGAAGGGTGGTATGACCGATAGCGGCTTCAATGCGATGATTCTCTCCCGTTTCTAATCCCCCGACGTCAATATCCTGGTTCTGGGCTGAATGAAACTTGAAATTCATCGTCTCCATTTCGGGAATCTGAAAGGTCAGCTCCCAATAATCACCGCCGAGGCTGTCCATCGTAAGGGTGGACTGTTCGCTCCATGCAAGAATGTTGCCGTCCGGAAGGTTTACGGGATTGGTCGAGGAAGTGCCCTCAATATTTCCGCGTACCTGCACGGTATCGCTGGCCCGAAGCGTATCCGACAAGGTCGCGGTATTCAAGCGCAAGGTGATATTGCGGTAGCCCGGCGTATTGGCCGTAAAGTCGGCGCCGCTCACGTCAGCTCCATCTACGGTGACGTCCGTATTCTGCGGGCTGAAAGAAACCCCGTCGGCTTCCGGAGTGATGGTATAGTCCCCGTTGTAGAGGCCGTGGAATGTGAAGGTGCCGGTGGAATCGGATTCGACCGTATCCTGACCGAAGCCGGAAAGATACAATCGGGCTCCGGCGGCGGCCTCTCCGGTTCCATCGATGGTAATTTGACCGGAAACGTCATACGTCGCGCCGGCGCCGCGATCCAGTATCAGGGAAACTTTCTGTGATCCGCCCTCCAGGCTGCCGTCGTGGGTAATCTGAACCACATAGCGACCCTCTGCCGGATCAGAAACGGTGACTTTCTCCGTGTTATCCACGTTGTTTTCGCCTTTGGTCGCCGCAGCCGATGGATTATCGACATCCAGCTTCCAGGGGTAATGATCGCCGTCGGGCCCGATGAGTTTGACGTCCACATCGTTGACAAGCATCGGTTCAGAGGGATCGAGCGAGGGAGACGGAGAATCGCCGGCGGGATCGGTCCATCCGACCGTGGTATTCAATTCATTTGCGTCAGGTTCCACCTCGACGGGAACGCGAAGGGTATCCCCCTCGTTGAGCGTCAATTCCTGGATGACGCTTCCGCCCAGCTTATCGTCAAGCTCGATCAATTCGGCCGCCTGGCGTATGTTCACCAGACCCCAGCCAAAACTGTAATCCGGTCCCGGATTGTTGCCCGCCTCATTGGTAGTTTGAATCAAGAGCGATTTTATCGTGGACGCACGCAGTACCTGGTCATCCCCGTTAAGCCGCTTGTAATACTCGTGCAGCAGTCCAACGGCGCCGGCGACATTGGGAGCGGACATCGAGGTTCCCGAATAGGAAGCATACGAATTATCGGACCCCGCTACCGGAGAAAGCAAGCCGGTACCGTTCCCCACCACATCCGGCTTGATACGTCCGTCGTCGGAGGGACCGAAACTGGAAAAACTCGAAGCCCGAACATCGGAAGGCTGTTCATAGCCCCCGGAAATGTCCCGGATGGCCCCGACCGTCAGGATGTTTTTGGCATTGCCGCGACTGCCGATCGAGTCAAATCCATCTTCGCCGCCGTCGTCCTGTCGATTAACCTCGGAATATCGCCAACTGCCGTCATTGACACAGTGACCGGGATCCGAGGAAGGGGGGCCCGAGTCGTTTCGATCGTTACCGGCGGACTTTACAATAAGGTAATGGGGATTATCATGGGCGATGTTGTCCCAGTTTTCAGCTCCATTGGCATAAAATCCAAAAAGGTATTCCTCCTCCTGGCTCACATTCGGATTCCCGTGCCATACAGGAAATTCCTCGTCACTGCCCTGCTTGCAGGCACGGCTACCCCCCCATCCAACGACCCTGCCGTAAGAGTGGTTGGAAACGACCAGCCCATTGGCCGCCGCGCTTCTCATTTCGGAATTGGCATTTCCCCAGTTATGGGCTTTCAGATCGGCCTCGTACGACATTCCCTCGGCATCACTTCGAACCCCGGCCGCCATCATTATCCCGGCCACGTGGGTTGCGTGACTGTTATAATTCGAAGCTCCATCGACCTGGTTAATGCGGTCGCCGAACTCCTGGTGCGAATCGCGGACCGCGCCGGCGTCCCACTCACCCAGGGTGATCCCCTCACCGGTCAGGTCGTATCCCGCTGCGCCGCCCGGCTGCACCTCATCCACGGCGATTGTCTGCTGGGCCGTCACATTATCCGTGGCATAATAGACTGGCCGATCCTCTTCAAACCGCATGATTTGAAAGACTCTTCCATTTTCCTCGAAACGTACTTCGAGGTTGTATTCGGCGGCCAGTGAATCGACCTGTTCCTGCTCTTTCAGGTATTGCTCTTCCGCCTCATCAGCAAGCCGCATTTGCTCCTGGTAATGCTGGGTGGATTGCTGTGCGCGGGTGGACAGGGTTGCCAAGAAAGTTAACGTTAGAATTCCGAGGAGTATTGAACGTCGTTTATGTTGAATCATGAACCAGAGTTTGAAGTAAATTGAAAATAAATATTCGTACTATTGCAAGCGCTTTTCTCGAAAATGTGATAAGACAATAAGATTGTACATATAAAAAATCTCTCTATTGGAAATAAGCGAAAATCATTTCAAACAAAAAGGATTATAAGGTATAGTTTTGAATTTTTAAACTTTTTTCGCTTCTCATATCATTTATCATAAACCTACTCCTTCTCATTACCGGTAGTCGAAAATGACAGGCCGAAGCCGAATTGAAACACGACCCCTTCATCTCCCGGACTGAACAGCACCCCCACTTCGGGTCGAAAGACAGGGGGACCGGGAGAGTGAACGCCGGCGTTAATGCCAATAAAATCGGATTCCGATTCGGTATTTTTAATCCATTTTAAACCGAGGGTCGGTTTCAGGGGAAGCTTTGTGTTTGTATACAACAGGGTGGGTTCCAGAAAGATTCCGTCGCCCGATTCAAAATCGCCGTCAAACGTTTTCCCGATCGGAATATTCACGGCAAATATATCCTGTGGACCGTCGGATACCTGAAATTTCGGACCCAGCTTCACCATATTATACTCCCCGAAGTTTCCCAGGTCAAAAGGATATTCTCCGGTTATCATAGTCCCCAGCTGGAGCCGTACATCAACATTGTCATCGATTCCGTGTGCATAGTTAACCCCGAGATTTTGTTGTCCATAATCACTCTCCTCGCTGCTAAACAAAAATATGGAGGACGAGAAAGGTGTGATTTCACCTTGTCCCTTTCCCACCGTTTCGGCGCTCTGGAAGTTGGAAAAGATAACGCAAGAAGTTAATAGAGGTAGGAAGACAAGTATTCCAATTAAATGCATGGTGCTTCTAAGAAACCTGTTACTCATGGCACAAGTACGGGTAAAGGGTTGATGAATAGTTGATGAAAGATCAATATAAAAAAATACGAAAGCACTCTTAAGTCAAGAAATGCTTTCGTATGGAACCGGAACGGTCAGTTGTCATTCCGGTTCTCAATTTAACTCCCTAATGAATGCAGGGTTGTGTGTGGGGCACACATTGTTATCAATGTTATCAATAGCTGGAAGTACAAACTGCTTTCCAACCCCCTCTCCGCAATCTGTCAGCACTCCCAATACGAAACGAATAAAGTCCGAACCGGTTTGGGATAATGATAAGCGATCGACAGACTGTCTCCCCAATTATTTCATTTCTTCCTGCATAACCTTATCCCGGGTAACTTCATTAAATTGCTGTTCTTTCCGATACTTTTGCATCACGTCATCCGATTGCTCCAATCTCTTTTCCATACGTTCGGTCAGCATCGGCTCGACGGCCGCATTAATCAGAATCACCAGCTCTCGCTCAATATTTTCATCTGAATTGTATCCGAACAGGTATTTCAGACCAAAGAACCAACCCGGCAGATCCTTTAACAGGGGAATTCCTTTGCGGACCTTGTTGACCTCGGTGCGAAATAAGCCGGCAATCACAGTCGACTCCCCGTTCAGCAACAGAATTTCCGAATTGGCATGCTGCTTATTAACGATCGTACTGACCGGATCGGGCTGGGCGGTTGAACGCTCGGCAGACACGACCATGTGAATAAAGGACGAATCCCCTTCATGGACTATCTGCGGGGTTACCGTCAGAATGGTGCCGACGCTGAAGAAGCGATCAATAATGTTTCCGGCAAAGTCGCGCTGTTTAATACTGAAGTCCTGTCCAACCTGGATGCGGCCCTCCTGTCCCTCCAGCACTTTAATGGAAGGCGTGGCCAGAATTTTACCCAGGTTGTCGGCTTCGAAAGCACTGAAAAGGGCCCGTACTTCAACGCCGTGACCGATATCGCCGAGATTTACGACTCCGCTGAACAGGTTCTGTGAAACCTGTTGTGCGGCGCGGGAATTTACCTCGACATAATCTCCGCCGAAAGTGGCATCCGGAAGCGTATTATTTACGCCTCCGCCACCCAGCGGATCCATAATCTGACTCAAATTTTCGGGACGATTTCCCAAATTATTGAGCGTGCTCCAGTCGACGCCTATTTCCCGCAAAGCCCGCTTGTTGCCTTCAAAGAATACGGCTTTGATCCGAACTTCCCGGCTGCCGAAGGAAAGTTTCTTCTCCGATTCAGCCCGATCACGAATTCTATCCCGTTGATCCATTCCCATTTCGGAGTCCGCGGACGGTTCCTTTATTTCAAAGAATCGAAGCGTCTCGACCATCTGCAGTCCCTTGACATACACGATATTCTGGAGGGCATCTTTCCAATGCATCTTCCGAATCGGTATATTGATCGACGAACTTGTTCCGGAACGATCAATCACAAACTTGCCCACATGTCGCTGAGCATATTCGTTCAATACATCCACGGCCTCACCGAAACTCATGTCCTTGCTGAGGCTGACCAGCTCATCCGGACTGACGTATTCACGTTGTGGCAATTCATCCTGTGCCTGCGCATGGGCCAACTGCTTCATCGGTGCAACCCCCACCAATAGACCCAGCGCCATAGTTACTATAATTTTAGTTAGTTTAGTCATTGTAGTGCCCCGTTTATTCTAGAACCCTGGTTATATTTTGTATGATGCCGCCCTTATTAAGTTCAAAGGTGGCCCTGTTTTCCTGCCAATCCACGTCTATGAGTTTGCCCAGATATACTGGATCCCCTACGTAGAGGTATTTGGTTTTCCCGGCTTGATCCCGGATGGTTATAAAGTCTTTACCCACGCTGACCAATCGACTCTTTTCGATATCCGGCATATTCGATTCATTCGGTCTGACGTCATGAATCAGCGGATAGAAAGCGTTGTAGGTATACACCGGCATCGGTACCGGCGGTTTTTCGTCGTATGCTTCGAGCGTCTTGGCTCGATCATAGTAGCTGTCCAGTTTAAAGCTGAACTCCACGCGTCCCAGGTTTTCCAATTCCCTGATCGGCGATATTTTCACCTCGCGGACCTTATTCAGCGGTTTGCCGTATTCCAGTTGATTGATGAACTGGTTCACATTCCGATAGTTCCCTTCACCGCTGATGTCAAACCGCAGTATTCCGAACTCTTCATACAGAATTGAATCCAGCGTGGTAAAATTAAAATAGGTGAACGAGTCGTTCCTGCTTATGTCGATCAGGTAGCTATACACCTCATCAGGATCCTGCGCCCGCGCCAGGAGTTTCGAGTAGTTTTTCACTTCCTCTTTCAGGTCCACATATTCCTTCATATGCATATCGTACTGATCAGACATTCGCTGGTACTCACCCAGCGTTTGCTCTTTTTCGGCCAAAGTCGACTCCAGGGTAGAAATCTGTTTATTTTCATATCCCTCGAGTCGGTACCAGCCTGCTCCTATCATCAGAAAGAGGATTCCGAGCAGGACTATTGTGTTTTTTAGTGCGTAGTTCATAGTGCCCCACGTTATCAATTGCTATTGTTGTTTGTATTACCGATCGTTAACTGACTTTATTAAATGTACCGTCTACTTCGTGCTTAAAGTCTTTATGCACCTTGATCACGAATTTGTAAAGATTTGTACCCCTGATATTTTCTACTGACACCGCTTTCAGCTCCGCCCCCTTGAACATGTTGGCAACCCGCGGTGCTCGACTCCGGGTCATGGTATATCCCTGCAACATATAGCCGTCATCTGCTGCAAGTAACTGCAATATCCAGACATTTTTCATATCACCCAGTCCGTCATTCAACGTCTTGAGAACGATACTCCAGTAGTAGGGATCCGTATTGAGACGATCAAGCGTTTCCAGTTTACTCCGCTCTTCGGTCATCATTTGATCCAATTGGACTACCTGGTCGGCAATGGGTTTAAGATTTTGTATCTGCTGTTGCGCCATATCAACCTGGAATTCCAGGTCTCTTATCCGATCTTGTTTTTGCTGATACTGCAGGTAAAACAAGGCCGGGGTGGCAACAATCAGGGCCATAACAAACCAACCGTGCCACTT
>CAYQXO010000045.1:0-2301 GCA_964421495.1 uncultured Balneolaceae bacterium
AAAACACAGTCTAGTTGTAAAATCTTATCTTTTTAGCATCATTAAACTATAGAATAATGCAAGAACAGACCTAATTATAAAAACTTGTCATAGATATTATTCATTGTAAAACTCTATCCGAATTTTTGAGACCTTGAATAACGGAGTGTGGTTCTATCGAAAGCAAATTAACAACAGCAGGAATTCCTGAACTCAAAATTTTATCTGAAGCAATACAGTTGGTCCAAAGAGTTGCAGATATTGAATCCCCAAATTGACACTAACTTTTATTTTTAGTTCAAAATTAATTATTACCCCATCCTACACTTATTGACTAAACCCGTGTTACTTTCTCAGAACACAAAAACGGCAAAACCTGTAATTATTCTTGATTCTACAAAACCAATAAGTTGGTTCAATAAAGCCGTTTCCGCTTGTTCAGGTACGCCAGCAGGGACCGGTCGAAATCGCCTTGGGTGTCGAGCTGCTCAAAATCGATGCTCGCCTCGCTGCAGGCCATCTTAAACTGGTGGGTGTATTCGGCGATTTTCTTTTTGTAATCCTCCCGTACCTGCGAGGGAATCACTTCCATCTGTTCGCCGGTTTCCATATCCTGGAAGCGAAATTTTCGATCCGGCAAATCCAACTCGCGCTCGCTCTGTTCTTCCAGCACGTTGAATAGTAACACTTCGTGATTACGGTGGCGCAGATGTTTCAGGGAGGACAGCAACTCTTCGTGCTGATCCACATTTTCAAACAGATCGCTTAATATAATGACGAGACTCCGGTGATTCAGTCGCTCCGCCACTTCATGAATAACCTGGGCCGTTCCCGTTTTCCGCTGTTGCTCGGCCGACTCTTCCTCCAGCATCTTCTCCATTTCGGTAAATATCATCCGCAGGTGCGTATAGGACGACTTGGCCGGAATAAACTGTCGAATCCGGCTATCAAAGGGTATAAAGCCGGTCGCATCGCGCTGCCGGTGCATCAGGTGCATCAGGGCGGCGGCGTAGTGGATCCCGTAGCGCAGCTTGGACCACTCGCTGTGAAACTTATAGAGCATCGAACTGCTCGTATCCAGCATCACATAAGCCCTCAGGTTGGTCTCTTCTTCGTACTGCTTTACATAGTAACGCTCGGTTTTGGCATAGACCTTCCAGTCGATATGCTTCAGCTCGTCGCCGGGATTATAGGGACGATGCTCGGCAAATTCGACACTGAACCCGTAATAGGGACTCTTGTGCAAACCGGCGATGAATCCCTCGACAATCTGCCGGGCCTTCAACTCCAGCGGGGCCATCTGCGATAAAAGCTCTGGCGTTATAAGCATGGAGGGAACTTTATTTAAGATTTACTTATATGACCATATGAAACATATACAACAAAAATAGATATAATATAAATGGGAAAAAAGCTGGAAATACGTATCTGCAGGTCACGATGAAAACAGGTACGCACCTCTGCATTACTGAATTGAATTCGTAATCAGCATGAATTTCATTCCAGTTGGCACCTATTTATCATTACAAATTATATTCTATTTTACTACATAGGAAAGGCCCGATGTTTAGCGCATCGGGCCTTCAAGAGTAAGCTTATTTAAATTTGACACCAATTACTTATTTAATAATTGTCATTTTTCTTGTAATGGTATTTCCCGGGGTTTGCAATTTATACAGGTAAATACCGCTTGACAAGTCCGAGGCATTGAAATTCACAGAATGACTGCCCTTCTCTTTCACGCCGCTTACCAATTCGGTCACTTTCTTCCCTGCGATATTAAACACAACAAGATTCACGGGACCTTTTTGCTGGAGGGTATAACTGATGGTCGTTGTAGGATTGAAGGGATTCGGATAATTATCAAGTGTGATTTTTCCATTATCAACTATTTCTGTAGCAGATTCCGAACTGCCATATTCACTGGGTACGGAACCGGTCTCTAACTCGAACCGTTTCTTTAAAGAAACCTTCTCCATTGAGTCGACTGGTAATTTCGCTATCCATGGCCCTGGCCTTGACAAACTTTTTCATGTACTCTTTTCTAGTTATAGGTAAATCATCCTCAAGTCGAAGTTTGCTATTGGGTTGCTTCGAATTTGAGGTACCGGTAAGCTCAGGGTATTCAATTTCCTTATTTTTGCCATATGAGGGATATGGATCATTAATAAGTGGATTCGATTGATCAATAGTCGATCCACTATTTGTAGTTACCTGTCCTGGAGGATACCCATCCCAATATACGTATTCCGCGTGTACCGTTACTTGATCCAATGCTCGAATCGCCCAGTCAGTATTATTTCCCAAATCTGCCTTACCCCC
>CAYQXO010000045.1:2311-5588 GCA_964421495.1 uncultured Balneolaceae bacterium
GTCGGAATCTCCAATCTTTACTATTGCCTCATCACTGGCATGTAACCCGATTTCATTGCTTGTCATAATAAGATTACTACGGCGGTATTCACACTGAGGGTTAGATTTAGTTTTGTTAGTGATTTTCCCACACGCAGTCCTTACCTTCTGGATCATCAATAGGCAGATAATACCCAAATCCAATAAAGAATACGGAATCATCCTCGATATTTATTTGAATTTCATTTTTCTGACCATATACTTCCTTACAATAAAACCACACTTGATAATCTATTCCTTCCGTTAAGGTAGAAGCGGGTTCCCCTAACGCTTTCCTCACTGAAGCTTTATCAGAGCCAAGTCCAATGCCATCTTTTGTTTCACCTTGAAAGGAATGTTGTAGAGTACGGAATCTAGAATTTAATTTAGGTTTCAAGGAAATCCAATCCACTACCCCTTCCTCCATAACTTTCTCATATCCTTTTTTTTCGGTATATAGATATAATTCCACCCCACTTAGCTTTCCAGATGTATATTGATAGCCGTACCAACTGCGATAAACCCCTGAAAGAAAGCTCAGAAGTAAAGTGTCAGGACGCGCGTAGATCTTCTCAATATGTTTTATAGAGTCTCCCAAATGAATGTCATACACCCGCTCCCCTAATACAATATCGGCATCTTCATTATTCTCTGTTTCTCCTTGATGAACCCCGAATATGTCGCAACTCACCAAGGACACCAGCAACAAAAGTAAAATTATACTGTTCGTCAGCTTCTTCTGCCTCATTATCAAACCTATCTTAGTGTTGCGAATAAACATCTCACTTTTCTTACATGGTCTGTAAGTAACCTTTTGCATTTAAATCATAAATCAAAATTTCACTTCGAAATTCTTAACAATTTATATAATCGCTTGGCGATCTTCCTATGCGATATTTGTTAAAGTCTCTAATGCCTTCCTGCTTTTAAAGCCGTTTTTCCTTGCAGTTATTCCAATAGAATCTTCAGAGTTTTTCAGCTCTTACCAGAAATAGATGTAGTGATAAACATTAAGCCATTTGCAAATACTTATCATTTGTGGCATGTTGTTATGTAGTAATAAACAGAGCTATTCAAAGGGAAAAGGGACAAATATTATTTTCAATTGATAAAAAGAGAGACGCATGAAATTCTCATTTACTCGAATTTTGATCGCGTTATTTTCCATTGCCTTGTTTACGCTGCCTGCTTCCGCGCAGTCAAATCAAAGCCCGCAGGTAGAGATTCTCTCACCTGATGACGGGTCCAGCCGATTTTTCATATCTCAACAGAACAGCTGGTTTAAGGGGATTCATGTTATCTTCCGGGGATCAGATACCGACGGATCAATTGATGAATTCGGGTATGCTGTCAATGATGGGGCTTATCAATGGACCCCGGACTCCAGCGTCATGATCCCGCCTTCTGATTTCGGTTCTGCGGGGCGGCACACGATACGTGTAACGGCCCGCGACAACGAAGGAGCCACGGCCGAATCGGCTGACTCCATTGAGATCACGCTGGTCACCCCCACGTTCGACAAACAAGTGTTGATCGTTGATGGAACGTGGGAACAGAAGTTCGAAGGCAATGCCGATTCACTCAACGATCATATGGTGGATTCCCTCTACTCGTCCTGGGTCAGTCCGGTTTCCCATAACCAGTGGGATACGAAAGAAAAAGGGCTGCCCCCACGGGATATACTCGGTCAGTATAAAACCGTCTTCTGGCACTACGACCATCACATCCGTCAAAACGACTCCATTCATTCCGTCGGGGCTTATCACAAACCTTTATCAGGGTATATGAAAACGGGCGGAAATCTGATTCTATCCGGCTGGCGGCCGCTGCTCTCCTTTTATCCCGATACCAGCTTCAAATCTGAATATGTTATTGGGGAGGGGGAATTCCTTAGAAAATTCTATAACATCGCTACTGTCCTGGAATCGGGACACATACCTCCCGGAGATATGGTAGGCGCACAGGGTCATCGCTTATATCCTGATTCAGTAAACTCTATTTATTATCCCGACATGGACGTCTCGGAGCAAGAAATATATGGATATCCTGTTAACAATCCTGATTATGAGCGCACTAATTATACCAATATGGTGGATGCAACGTTGATTCGGGATATTACATCATCCGAGTATTCCGGTAGAACAAGACCCATCTATGCCTTTCGTTGCAAAGATGATTGTAGTAAACCAAGGTCACGGGGCCAATCAATTGGAGTTCATCAGTTAAATAGCACTTTCCAAAGTATCTTTCTCGGGTTTCCCCTGCTATTTATGAAAGATGAGCAGGTGGGACCCGCCGTTGATTCGATATTAGTGAGTATGGATCATAAAATTAAGACTGCTTTATCCAAGACAGAACTTCCCAAAAAGCTTCAACTGCTGCCCAACTATCCAAACCCCTTTAATCCAACTACGAATATCCGTTTCAAGTTACCCCGATCCATGAATCTGCAGTTGAGTGTCTATGATGTCCTCGGCCGCAGGGTGGCGATACTTGTTGATGGTAAGCGGCGAGCCGGGACCCATACTATTCAATTTAACGCCTCAGGTCTGTCTTCCGGCGTTTATATCTATAGATTGAAGACGGAGGGGTTCGCTAAAAGTCGAAAGATGTTGTTGGTGAAGTAAGATGGATGATGTATCTAACCCTTAAGCAAGGCACAATCCTTTTTTTCAAAGAGGGATAAATAATGCCAAAATCGAACACAACGAATCTTTTCTAAAATAGACAAGTAGCTTCATTTCTCACCCCATCTTTCTCAATATCGCTCGTACATCTATGAAAGAATAGTGTAGATAACGGGAGAAATCATACCTAACAAAAGTGGTCTTGCCTCGAAAAAGTGGCAAGTTTCTTCTTAATATCCCCGGTTTAATTAAAACATTGTAGAACGTTTGTGTCGCTGCAAGAAGATATCAGTCCAACTTAATAGAAGGTCCTTTTACATGAGTTTACGCTTTACAACGAAATTGTATATATTTTAGCGCAACGTTTTTAATGGGTGATTAATGATTTATAATTATACTTGCAAATATTAAGATGGTTGGCGGGAATTTTTATTAAAACCCTTGAGAAAGTGTAGTTATTTATCTGTTAGATTGCATTCCCGCAAAAATCTTTAATAATTAATCATCAATCACTAATCCTCGAACGAAGTGAGAGCAAATGATCATTCAACATATAGAGGATCTGGATTTCACGCTAGACGACCTCCCATCGATGCCATTGCCGCGCAAGGTAATGATGGTGGATCCGAAGT
>CAYQXO010000045.1:5688-18753 GCA_964421495.1 uncultured Balneolaceae bacterium
ATCCCCACATGGAAGGGAATGAGGGCAAGGTATCAACCGACGCGGCCCGCCGGCAGTGGCAGGAAATTCGAAACACATTTGAAGCATTGGGACTTCCGGTCTCGGTGATCGACTTTACTTCTACTTTGCCTATTTGGGAACGGGGAGTGTTGGGTACAAATTTCAACTCTTCAACCACCGCATCAACAATATGTGTTGATTGTTGCACATTCACCGCTGGCGGCTCGCTGGAAAATGAATGATATACCTGTTGCCCTTCCGCAGCTTGACTAAAAAATAAAAGATATAAAGTGATTATGCCTATTAAATTGATTACTCTCTTGGATGTGTTAAATGACATAGAAGCTCCTTTTTTTATGGTTAGTTTTCCCACACGCAGTCTTTGCCCTTTGAATCATCTATGGGCAGATGATATCCAAATCCAATGAAGAATACGGAATCTTCTTCTATACTTATCTGGATTTCATTTTTCTGGCCATCTACTTCTTTACAATAAAACCACAATTGATAATCTATTCCCTCTGTTAATTTAGAGGCAGGATCTCCCAAGCTTTCTCTTACTGTTGCTTTATCGGAACCTATTCCAATTCCATGCATCGTTTCGCCTTCAAATGGAGACATATGAACGAATTTGTGAGAGGAACGTGATCTTAAGGAAATCCAATCAACGATACCATTATTCAAAATGGTTCTTCTCCTTAAAGTATCACTATATAAGTATAATTTTACTCCACTAAGTTTTCCGGAAGAGTATTGATACCCAATCCAGCTTCGATATAATCCTGACAGATTGCTCAAAAGCAAGGAATCCGGCCGATCATATATCTTCTCAATATTTTTTATTGAATCTCCCAAATGAATATTATAAACCCGCTCTCCTAATACCACGTCAGCATCCGAGGTGTTAGGCTCATCGTCTTCTGTTCCTTGATAAACCCCGAATATATCGCAGCTTACCAAGACCCCTAACAACAAAAGTAAAATTACGTGGCTCGTCAGTTTTTTCTGCCTCATTATCAAACCTATCTTAGTGTTGCGAATAAACATTTCACTGTTCTTACAATGTCTGTAGATAACCTTTAGCATTTAAATCATAAATCAAAATTTCACTTCGAAATTCTTAACAATTTCTTACCTTGGTGGGCGATTTTCCGATGTGGTATCGCAAAAAGTCGCACAATTGTTTCGGGGAGGAAAAGCCGACTTCAGCGGCAATACGGGAGAAGGAGTAGTCGGTATCAACCAACAGTTCGGTACAGTATTGGATCCGGAGCCGTATCAATAACTGGTGGGGGGGGGGGGTATGAGTATTTCCGTTTAAGGCGGTGTCTTAGCTGGTGTTCGGACATTTCCAGAGTCTGAGCCCAATCCGATATTCTTCTTATCTTCTTAAGTTGCGCTCTCGATGGCAATAATCCGTCTTTCCCCATATACATTCATACCTTTTCCCTGCAAATAAGTTGTACTTTACAAGAGAAAAGAATAACCCATAGTGTTACAACTAATTTAAGGCGGGGCCATTCACGATTAGCCTTTTTCTTGGTTATGAACAAATAGATATAGCAGCCAAAAATCGAATACCAAAAAACCCGAAGCCTCTTCAAACAATTCTCCACGTATTTTTTTGCACCTTACACCGATTTTATTAAAATGCAAGGTTAAAAGAGATGTGCTTATGATAATCAAGAAACCTTTTATTTAGCATAAAGAAATTGGATCTCCATGAAAAAGCTGCTTCTGTTTGTTTGTGCCATACTCTTCTATTGGCCTGACGGGGTGACTGCCCAGGTGTTTACGGCTGAAAATCTGACAATACACGCAGGTGCCGAATATCCGTCTTTGCAAGTAAGTCCCGATCGCTATAGTAACAGGGAAGCTTTCCATATCCAACCTCACTTTCAACTTTCATATCCTATTATGGGTAGAGAAAAATTTGATATCTCGATCTATGCAGGATATTCAAAGTTGGGAGGAAAGGTTGTCAACACCATAAATGAAGATGATATCTTTTCTGATACGTATAAAACTAAATCCATTTTTTCCATACCTGCCATCGCTTTGGGATTCAAGGGAATATGGAAATTCGACTCTTTCGGGGTGGGTCCCGTAATAAGTGGGAATCGGTTGTTTAACCCTCAATATACTACCTATACCAATGAAGGGGGAGGATGGAGTTCAACCCGAGCCCTTTATACCAGTTTCTATCAGGGGGCTATGGTGGACTATCTGGTAAGTGCGGGGTTAACCTTTCAATATAAAACCGGATCCTCCTTTATCATGGGACTTGAGGGTCTGTATGGGCTTCAGGATATAATAAATCAGCAGAAAGCCCGGGTTATGCCACAAAGCAGGTACTTTGGCTCTGTTAACTGGCATCCCAGGAGTTTTCGTATTATGGTGGGATATTCCTTTTAACTTGAATGCTCAATATTTTTTGAGAGGTACTTGCATCCGACCAACGTTGACCTGGCTTTCCGCTCAACACGCCTTCCCACCTGATGATTTTCGAGTGAACGGCAACGGCACTGCAAGTCCTCAATCTGCAAATCACACTCCCTGTCCAGCCGGCTTCCGGTTTTATAATCTCTCTATTACTTGTAATTAAAAACAAAAAATGTAAGATTTAAGGGGGATTTGGATCATACGGTATTGCAGAACAAAGCCCATTCAAGCTTTGAATACGGAAAAGCACCCTCAATACACGCCATTTTTCCTAATCATTAACTATTTATTCGGCAGGGAGATCTTAACTAAAAATTTTCCGGGGACATCGTAGGGACACAAAATGACTATCAGCCATACAAATGAGCTCAATTTCACGCTGGACGACCTCCCATCGATGCCATTGCCGCGCAAGGTAATGATGGTGGATCCGAAGTATTTTGACGTGGTCTATGTTATCAATCCCCACATGGAAGGGAATGAGGGCAAGGTATCAACCGACGCGGCCCGCCGGCAATGGCAGGAAATTCGGAACACATATGAAGCATTGGGACTTCCGGTCTCGGTGATCGACGGACAAGAGGGACTTCCGGATATGGTCTTCTCTGCAAATCAGAGTCTTCCTTACGAGACGCCCGATGGCAACCACGTAGTGTATATGAGTATTATGCAGTCGGAACATCGCAGGGAGGAGGTCCCCTATATCGAACAATGGTACCGGCAAACCGGGTATGAAATTCGATACCTGGAACAGTCGGACGTCACCACTTTCGAGGGGATGGGCGATGCGATCTGGCATACCGGCCGGTGCCTTCTGTGGGGAGGACACGGCATCCGGTCTTCGGCCGAGGCTTACGAACTGATTTCTGACGAACTGGATGTACCGGTGATCACCCTGGAACTCACGACCGACGAGTTCTATCATCTCGATACCTGCCTCTGCATTCTTGATTCCCAAACCGCCCTCATCTATCCCGACGCGTTTTCGGAGAAAAGTCTTGAGCTCATTCATTCCCTTATCCCCCATATTATTGAAGCCGATGCTTACGAAGCCCGAAAACTGTTCGCCTGCAACGCCTCGTGTCCCGACGGTAAGAATGTCCTGATCCAGGAAGGGGCGGAAAAAGTCAATAAAGAGCTAACCGCCCGCGGATTTATCGTCCACGAACTCGATACGTCCGAATTCCTCAAAAGCGGCGGCAGCGTATATTGCATGAAAATGATGTTGTGGTGAGGTCTACGTCTCGGAACCTTCGCTACTTTTTGTTGAAGTAATCAGATTTTATGCTTCTGTGATATTGTGAGGATAGCCGGAAGTCGGAAGCCGGAGGCCGGAAGGCTATTCGAGCTCGTTACGATGTCGTGTATATACACCACAATACTACCGGTCGGAATAAGCCTTCCGGCTTCGGACTTCTGACTTCCGACTCCAAAAAAGCATTCGCTTTTTTGGAATATTTTTGACCATAATAGTCAGTTTTTATATCTTATCTCAGATTTGAAACAAGGCCATCTCGGCTTTGGTTATTACAACGGCGACGGAGTTCAGAATGCAAACAAACCAACCTTGTATAAAGCGATTGACTACATACATAAGATGATGGCGCCCGCGCACGGCGCGTCCGGCGGGGCACAGCATCCCCCGTTCCCGTCGTTGAGATTCCCATTTCAACTATCTTCTTCAATCCGACAAACTTTTTCAGTTGTCGGATTTTTTTTTGCCCTAATCAACCAGAAATCCGCTAAAAACTACGTTTCCCTCGTATGACTTTACCCGAACGCGACAGAGCTGTACTGGCCCTTTCCGACGGCACGGTCGAACACGGCTGGGCCATCGGAAAAAAAGGCCTGACCGGTGGCGAACTCTGCTTTAATACCAGCATGACCGGCTACCAGGAAATTTTTACCGACCCGAGCTACTACGGTCAGCTCATGATGATGACGTATCCCCACATCGGCAACTATGGTACCATGGAGCGCGACGACGAAGCATCCAATGTTATGATTGCCGGTCTTATCACACGCTCATTTTCGGAGGAATTCAGTAATCCGATGGCCGACGGCAGTCTCCAAAAATACCTGGAGCGCAATGAAGTGGTGGGCATTTCGGGCGTCGATACGCGCCGGCTGGTCCGTCATATCCGAACCAAGGGCGTCATGAACGCCGTCATCAGCTCGACGGAGCTGGACGAAGAAACGCTGGTCCAAAAGGCCAAAGACTGGCCGATGATGAAAGGACTTGAACTGGCCAGCAAGGTAACCCGCGAGGAAGCCCAGACGGTGCACAGCGACGGACCGTACAAGGTGGCAGCGTTCGACTACGGGATGAAACAGAATATCATAAACAACCTGCAGGAACGTGGTTGCACGCTGCGCATCTTCCCGGCAAAAGCCTCCATCGAAGATATTGAGGAATGGGATCCCGACGGATTCTTCTTCTCCAACGGTCCCGGCGATCCCAACGCAACGGCTGATTATGCCCTGGAAACCGTAAACTACGCCAAGGAAACCGGCAAACCGATGTTCGGCATCTGCCTGGGTCACCAGTTGATGGCCCTTTCCGAAGGTATCGAGGTCGATAAAATGTACGTGGGTCACCGGGGAGCCAACCAGCCCGTCAAAAACCTCGACACGGGACTGGTCCAGATCACCACCCAGAACCACGGATTTGGCATCGAACGGGAGGCGGTGGTCGAGGACAAGGCGGAAATAACGCACGTGAACCTGAACGACAACTCGGTCGAGGGACTCCGGTTCAAGAACTTCCCGGGCTTCAGCCTCCAGTATCACCCCGAAGCCTCTCCCGGTCCGCATGACTCATTCTACCTGTTCGACCAGTTTGTGGAAATGTTGGAGGAAAAAAAGTCGGAAGCCTGAATCCCGACAGCTGTCGGGACGGAAGGCTATTCCGACCGGTAACACCGTGGTGTATATACACCACCCAATTACTTGCCGGAATATACTTCCGACTTCCGGCGAAGCAACTAAAGCAAAACAGCTGTAAACGAATATTCAAACACAACATTAAACAAAAGCAATAAACGTTACTCAATGCCCAGACGAGACGATATTCACAAGATTCTGATCATCGGATCCGGTCCCATTGTTATCGGCCAGGCCTGCGAATTTGACTATTCCGGCTCGCAAGCTTGCCGCTCACTTATGGAGGATGGCTACGAGGTCGTCCTCATCAACTCCAACCCGGCCACCATCATGACCGATCCCATGATGGCGGATGAAATTTACCTGCGTCCGCTGACGACCGACTCGATCAAGGAAGTCGTCAAAGAAACGGAACCGGACGCCGTGCTGCCGACCATGGGGGGACAAACGGCCCTTAACCTGGTTTCCGACCTGCAAAAGGAGAATTTCTTCGAAAGCCGAAACATCAATATAATCGGCGTGAATATCGATGCGGTCGAAATAACCGAGGACCGTCAGCGTTTTCGGGAGCTCATGGACGAAATTGGCATTGATCAGTGTAAAAGTCGTACCGCCGAATCGCTGCTCGACGCCAAAGAGATCGTCGAGGAACTCGGCGGACTCCCGATCGTGATCCGTCCCTCCTACACCCTCGGAGGATCCGGAGGCGGCATCGTCTGGAATTACGATGAACTGGAAAAGAAAGTCCTCCGCGGACTGGAACTCTCGCCCGTCCACCAGGTCCTTATCGAGGAAAGCATCTACGGCTGGAAGGAATTCGAGCTGGAGCTACTGCGCGACAACAATGACAACGTAGTGATTATCTGTACGGTCGAGAACGTGGATCCGCTGGGCATTCACACGGGAGATTCCGTCACGGTGGCCCCGTCGCAGACGCTGACCGACAAGCAGTACCAGAAGATGCGCGATCAGGCGATCAAGATGATGCGCTCAATCGGCGATTTTGCCGGCGGATGCAACGTGCAGTTTGCGGTCCAACCCGGCACCGATGATATCTACGCCATTGAAATCAATCCCCGGGTAAGCCGCTCTTCCGCCCTGGCCTCCAAAGCCACGGGCTATCCCATCGCCAAAATCGCCACCAAGCTGGCCGTGGGCTACAACCTGGACGAGCTGAACAACCAGATCACCGGCAACACCTCGGCCTGCTTCGAGCCGGCGATCGACTATGTGATTACCAAGGTACCGCGGTTTAACTTCGAGAAATTCCCCAACGTAGATGAAGAGCTGACCACCCAGATGAAAGCCGTCGGAGAAGTGATGTCGATCGGACGTACCTTCACCGAATCGCTCAACAAGGCGTGGCAGTCGCTCGAAATCGGTCGTGCGGGACTCGGCGCCGACGGTTACGACAATCCCGACCGCAAAACCATACGCGAGCGGCTGATGAAACCCCACTGGGATCGCCTGCTGCACGTGCGCAACGCCTTCAAAATGGGCACCTCGGTTGAGGAAGTCGCCGACATCACCCAGTACGACCCGTGGTTCCTGCAGCAGATTCGCTACCTGGTCTCGCTTGAAAATCGAACCGAGGGACAAACACTCGAGGACATCCCCAAAGAGGATCTCTACGAACTCAAACAGAACGGGTTTTCCGACGAGCAGATCGCCTGGCTGCTGTCGCAGACCGGCGAGAAAGTCAAAGACGACGACGTGCGCGAGAAACGTAAGGAATTTGACCTGAAGCCCGTCTTCAAGGTCGTCGACACCTGCGCTGCGGAATTCCCGGCCGAAACGCCGTACTACTACTCCTCCTACGAGGGCGAAAACGAAAGCGGCGTCTCCGACAAGCCGAAAGTTATGATCCTCGGCAGCGGACCCAATCGCATCGGCCAGGGTATCGAATTCGACTACTCGTGCGTCCATGCCGTCATTGCCGCCCAGGAGATGGGGTACGAGGCGATTATGGTCAACTGCAATCCCGAGACCGTGTCGACCGACTTCGACATCGCCGACAAGCTCTACTTTGAGCCGGTCTACTGGGAGCGGGTCCTCGATATCTACGAACACGAGCAGCCCGAAGGCGTCATCCTGCAGGTCGGGGGACAAACCGCCCTTAAACTCGGCAAACGCTTCGAAAAAGAAGGCATCCACATCTTCGGCACCGAATTTAACATGATCGACTTCGCCGAAGATCGAGGCCGATTTTCCAACATGCTCAAGAAACTGGATATCCCCTTCCCCGACTACGGTACCGCCAACACGGCCGAGGAAGCCATCAACATCGCCAGTCGCATCGGCTACCCGGTGTTGATTCGTCCCTCGTACGTTCTCGGCGGACAAGGCATGCGCATCGCCATCAAGGAAGACGAAATGATGGGATATGTCGACAATATTCTCGATACTCATCCCGAAAACGCCTTTCTAATTGACCGCTTCCTCGAAGATGCCGTTGAGGTGGACGTCGATGCGGTCTACGACGGCGACGACATGCACATCGCCGGCATTATGCAGCATATCGAGCCCGCCGGCGTGCATTCGGGCGACTCCAGCGCCGTCCTGCCGCCCTACTCGCTCAGCGACACGGCTATCGAAAAAATCAAGGACTACCATCAAAAGATCGCCGACGAAATGAACATCCTCGGATTCCTGAACGTGCAGTATGCCGTACAGGGAGATGACGTGTATGTACTCGAGGCCAATCCGCGTTCCACGCGCACCATTCCGTTCCTGGCCAAGGCGACGGGCCGTCCCGAAGCAAAAATCGCCGTACGCGTCATGCTGGGCGACAAAATCAAGAACTTCAGCGAGGAAGACCTCACCTCCACGCTCGAGCACTGGGCCATCAAGGAACCGATCTTCCCCTTCGACAAATTCCCCGAGGTCAAGAAGGAACTCGGTCCCGAAATGAAGTCCACCGGCGAAACGATCTACTTCATGAAAGACTTCAACGACGAGCACTTCAAGAAGCCGTACGAGTTCAAGAATATGTACCTGAGCAAATAACTTTATATTGGATTGAATCTCTGTTGAATATTCGAGATTATCTGTTGGGCTTGGTTATAAATTCTGGTTAACCCGGTTGTCATATACCAGATTGCTTTAATCCACTGTAAGGATCGGCCGCCTAACTCCTCTAAATACGTAACATGTCTTCATCACCCCGGCATATTCTACAATCGGTTTTCGGTCATGACGATTTCCGCGCCAACCAGCGCGAGATCATCGATCACGTACTGGATGGAAATGATGCCATTGTGATAATGCCGACGGGTGGAGGGAAATCGATCTGCTACCAGATCCCGGCCCTGATTTTCGAGGGACTCACGATTGTGGTATCCCCCTTGATCTCCCTGATGCAGGACCAGGTTGAACAGCTTCGATCGCTGGACGTGGACGCCCTTTACCTGAACAGCTCGCTGCCGTCGGAGACCTACCGGCAGCACCTCGGCAAACTGCGGAACGACCCGCCCGATCTGCTGTATATGGCCCCGGAAACCCTTATGAAGTCCACTATCCGCGACATCCTCGACGATCTTCAGATCGACTGCATCACCATCGACGAGGCGCACTGCATCTCTGAGTGGGGACACGATTTCCGGCCGGAATACCGCCAGTTGCACAAGATCCACCAGTCGCACGAAAACAGCGTTTTGATGGCCCTCACGGCCACGGCAACGCCGAGGGTCCGCGAAGACATCAAACAGACCCTGCACCTGGAGGATGCCGAGACATTTACCGCCAGTTTCGACCGACCCAACCTGTACCTCGAAGTCAATCCCAAAGAGGATCCGCTGGAGCAAACCCTCGACCTGCTGGAGGACCACCCGGAGGATTCGGGGATTATCTACTGCTTCTCTCGCCGCCAGGTCGACGAGCTCAGCGACCAACTGCGTAAAGAAGGGTACAGCGTCCTTCCTTACCACGCGGGCTTGGCGGAATCCACCCGAAATGAAAACCAGGAGGCGTTTGTCCGCGATGAGGTGGACATCATCGTGGCCACTATTGCCTTTGGGATGGGCATCGACAAGCCGGATGTCCGGTTTATCGTCCACTACGACCTGCCCAAAAGCATCGAGGCGTATTACCAGCAAATCGGTCGGGCGGGCCGTGACGGAAATCCCTCTCACTGCCTTCTTCTTTTTAGTTACAGCGATATTCATAAAATAAAATATATCATCAACAGCAAAGCGGACGAGCAGCAGCGAAAAGTAGCCGACACGCACCTGACCCGCCTGCTTCAGTATATTGAAAGCGGAGATTGTCGTCGAAGGCAACTGCTTTCCTATTTCGGGGAAGACTACCCGCACGAGACCTGCGACTATTGCGATATATGTACCGAGGATCGCCAGCAGGGAGCCGATGTCACAGTACCCGCCCAGAAATTTCTTTCGACCGCCATCCGCACCGATCAGATTTTCGGGGCCAAACATTTGATCGACGTGCTCCGGGGAGCCCGCACCAAAAAAATCCTTCGCCACAAGCACGACAAGCTCTCCGTCTACGGCATCGGGACCGAGTACACTATCCGGGAATGGTGGAAACTGTTTCAACTGCTCCAGCAACGGGGCTACCTGCACCGCGATCCCGAACACGGAAGTTTGATCGTCGACAGCAGTGCACGTCCCCTGCTACAGGGAGAAAAATCCATTTTCGGGGATCTTGAATTTGAAACCCGCGGCAACGGGCAGTCCGACAAGCAAGCCTCGCAGCCCTCCACCTTCGAACTGGACTATGATACGCAGCTCTTTAACCGGCTGCGCAAAAAACGCAACGAAATGGCCCGGCAAAACGGTGACCCGCCCTATGTAATCTGCTCCAACCGGTCGCTCAAGGAAATGGCCGCCTACCATCCCCAATCCGAGGAAGCCCTCATGGAAATACACGGCATGGGATCCAGCCGCTGCGAGCAATACGGGGAGACCCTGCTGAAAATCATCCGAAATCATACGGGCGCTGCAACAAAATCATCGAAAAGTTAAACTGCCATTCATTTCTGCCGCCAACTCATAAAAATCCGATTGCTAACGCTCGGTGCGCTAACGCGGGTGACACTTCCCTCTGAACTCACAAAGAAATTTGAGCTAGCGCACCATATAAACATGAGGAAATTTCTTTGTAAGCCTTCCCTCCTGTATATTAAAATTATTAGGCTACCTAATTTTATCATCAATCGATATTCGCTAAGTTAGGCCCTATGATTACATCAATCCGCAACACTTTACCGGGGATTCTGGTTGCCATCTTTATTTTGTTTACCTCCCTGCAGGCATCCGTGCCTGCAATTCAGCAACTGGCTGACACCACGCGAGAACCGGTCAAGCTCAATTCCGATTCGCTCAACGCTTCTATCCACCCGGATTCCCTGGCCAATCTGGAAGACTCCCTCAAGATAGGCCTGGCTTTAAGCGGTGGAGGGGCGCGGGGCCTCGCCCATATCGGGGTGCTCAGGGAACTGGAAAAACACGGGTTGAAAATTGATTATATAGCCGGCAGCAGCATGGGAAGTATCATTGGCGGGCTTTATGCGATGGGGTATTCGGCGGATCAACTGGTTGAACTTGAGAAATCACTCAACTGGGATCGTCTTTTCAACGAAAACGTAAAAAGGTCAAGTCGGTCCATGCACGAGCGTTTGTTGAACGAAAGTTTTCAGGTCTCCCTGCCGATAGATCAGCAAGGCATTCATCTTCCCGAAGGACTGATTACAGGTCAAAACATTCACAATCTGTTAAGTCGCCTTTGCTGGCCCTATCACGAGGTCAGCAACTTTTCCAACCTGCCGATTCCGTTTGCCGCCACCGCCACCAATCTTGCCAACGGCGATCTGGTTGTTCTGGATCACGGCTATCTGCCCGACGCCCTGCGAGCCAGCATGGGCATCCCAACCATTTTCACTCCCTACCGGATCGACGACAAGATTTTGATTGACGGGGGCGTGGCCCGCAGCATACCGGCCTCTGAAGTTCGCGAGATGGGAGCCGATTTCATTATCTCCGTCAATGTCACCAAACAGCTAAAACCGGTCGACAGCCTCCGATCCCTGACTTCCATAATGAACCAGGTCATCAATATACGAGACAACCGGGACTTTCAACGTCAACTGGAGTTCACGGATCTCCTTATCGAGCCGGAAGTTGTCAAATTCTCGATCAGTGACTTTAAACATGCCGATGAATTAATTGAATTGGGGCAAGCCGCCACCCGTCCCCACGGCAAAATATTACAGCGACTGCCAGAGGATACCGTCCGGGATCGAAAAACCCAAGACAAGCCCGGCACTCCCGCCATGAATGCGCGCAGGTTCAGCGAACTGGAAATCCGCGGCCTGCAGGATCTCTCCCGGGAACTCGTAATGCAAACATTCGACCTGTCTCTTCCCAAGGACCTCCGTCACTCTGATATCAAAAACGCTATTGACGAACTCTATAATACCCAGCTTTTCAGCCTGGTAACCTATCGGACCCAACCCCTTCCAAACGGTACTCACAAACTGATCCTGAATATTTCTGAAAAAAACCAGGATCAATTTAAACTGGGCGTTCGCTACGATACCGATACGCAGGTATCCCTTATCTCACAATTCTCATTCCGGAATCTTTTTCACGACGGATCGCTTGTCCGCCTGGAAGCGCGGCTGGGCGAAATCACTTCCATTACCGGAGAGTATACCGTATTCCGGGGACTCAGACCGCGCATGGGTATTCGTTCGCTGGTTAACTACCAACGTAATAGCCTAACCTGGCATCATAACGGCAATCAAGTCACCCCGTTTGTCAGCCACCACATCACGGCAGAAGTGAGTACCGGTAATTTCTTTTCAAGCAAATTGCTTATGTCCGGGGGAATCCGGAAGGAACTATTATACCTGGACCACACCTCCAACCTCCCTTTTTCCCGGAACAGAAGTTATCACACCTTATTTGGTCGCGTGTGGTATGACACGTTCGACCACCTCACTTTTCCCAGCGAGGGACAAATGATGCTGGGCGAAATTACGTATTCCGACGATATTTTCTACAGTCCCCTGGACTATAGTCAACAGCATTTTTACTGGTCGGCCGCTATCCCGATTTTACACAACCTTACGGTAAAACCTGAATTCCGTCTGGGCCGAACCACGGGAAGCCAACTCCCTGCATCCGAGTGGTTTTACCTGCAGCGAATGGATCCCCTGTTGGGATACCTCCGATTTATGGGATACCGGAATCGTGAAGTCCACGGACGCAATTTGCAATTGGCGGGATTGGGCGTACAGTGGGAAATTGCGGAAAACAAATTCATAAAACTGCAATCACAAATCGGCAACACGTTCAGTCACTGGCCGTGGGACCCCTGGAATCACCCGCTCAAGCGCGGCGTCGGACTGAGTGTTGGGGCCAAAACCTTTGCAGGTCCGCTGGAATTGACCGTATCGGGCAGCCAACACCATCCCCTCCTGATTTTCTTTCAGATGGGGTATAGTTTTTAAATAGACCGGAATCCGACAATTTGCCATTTAAAAACCTCTTCGTTGGTACAAACAAAAAAGAATTATATTTCAAATTTCCCGCAAGAATCGTTCTTTTATTATGGTGTGCATTGAAAATGAGTCATTAGTTTTGTAGTTATTGTCGATAGATTTAACATCTTTAACAGCACCCGGGAGAAGCGGGGCGGCCGGGCGTTCCGAGAACTAAAAATTTTTCGAACGGATCCCGTTAAACGCCGCAGTGTATGAATTTACTAATTACTAAAGCC
>CAYQXO010000046.1:0-4627 GCA_964421495.1 uncultured Balneolaceae bacterium
AAAAATTTTCAATCGAAAGAGCGGCCGTTTGCCCCGGTTTTTCAAAGGACTCTTAAACTCCAATAATATTCAAATATAATTCTAATTTGTATAATTTCAATATTTTTTTATGTAAAAAATGATTATTTTGTGATTTTTTAAGTGTATGAACGTTAAATAGAAAATATATTTATTTAAATCCCCTTCGAAGTATCAACGATAATTTCTGTCCAACTCCCTTGTATTGATATTTACGTTTCCCGTTCTTTATTTCCTGTTTCCATGGTGAAATTTTTAGTTACACTGAATGCATCAACGATAATTTCTGATCTATGGCCGACAGCAACAACGGAAAAGAGGAATTTGATCTGCCCGAAAAAACCGGGGAACAACGCAAGTGGGCGCGGCAGCTGCTGGATGATCTTTACGAGCACTATCCGAATCCCCATTGTGCATTGAATCATCGGAATCCCTACGAACTGCTGATGGCCACTATTCTATCGGCCCAGACGACCGACAAGCGGGTTAACGAAGTGACCAAAGAGCTGTTTGAGCTCTATCCCACTCCCCAGAAACTGGCCGAAGCGCCGCGCGAGGAAGTCGAACAGACGATACGGTCGACCGGCTTCTACCGAAACAAGGCCAAGTCGATCCAGACGTCAGCCCGGATGATCGTCGAGGAATATGGCGGCGAAGTGCCCGACACGATGGATGAGTTACTGGAATTGCACGGGGTAGCCCGTAAAACGGCCAATGTGGTATTGGGCAACGCCTTCGATACCAATGTCGGCGTAGTAGTCGACACGCACGTCCGCCGCCTGTCCAACCGCTACGGGCTTACCGAGCACGAAAAAAACACCGACAAGATCGAGAAAGACCTGATGGCCCTGTTTCCCCGCGAGCACTGGACCAACCTCTCCCATTTGATGATTCACCACGGCCGCAACGCCTGTAAATCCCGCATCAGCAAACCGCCCGATCACCCGGTGTGCCGGGAATACGGTATTCATTGTGAATGCCGGGAGATGCGGGAAAATGCATAAGCCGGAAGGCGGAGGACGGAAGGCGGAAAGTTTTTCCAGCAAGTAACCGGATGGTGCATATACACAACAACGGTACCGATCGGAAAAGCCTTCCGGCTTCTGTCTTCCGCCTTCCGGCTGGACGAACAAAGTGAGTCCTAATTCCGGCTTATGCCTATAACCAACTTAATAACCAGCAATTAACAACACCATGGGCGACCAGCAAGACCAGCTTTTTAATTCGTTTGACGAATCCATCCCGGGACTGCGGGGATCCCTGGATATTATGCAGGTGGAACAGGAAGGTGAAAAATATCTTTACTTCCATGACAACCTGGGATATGCAACTCCGAACTTCGCCCTGCAGCCGGAGGCGGCGCAGATTTTACAGCTATTCGACGGAGAGCGAAGCATCAATGAATTGACCGACTATTTCGACGAAGATGTTTCGGCCGAAAAATTCCTGGAGTACGTTCGCTTTCTGGACAAGCAGAGGCTGCTTTATTCCGACTATTTCAAACAATACGCGGCGGAGCGGGAAGATCGTTTTGAGCAGTCCGACACCCGCGAGTCGGCGTCGAGCGGACTCTCGTATCCGGCTGACCCGGATGAATTACAGGAATTCCTGGATAACGCCTTTGACCGGCATGATAAATATGCCGCCAATGAAGCGGGTAAGAACGGAAAGATAAAGGCGCTTTACGCCCCGCATATTGATCCCCGGGTGGGCATGGACACGTATGTAAAGTCGTTCAGTGCGGTGGAATCCCTCAAGCCGAAACGCGTGGTATTGCTGGCAACGTCGCATTACGCGGGGCTGTATCCGGAAATATACCCGAATCATCCGTTTATCCTGTCTGACAAGACCTTTTCCCTGCCCCATGGCAATATTCCGGCTGACAAAGAGGCCGTCGATTCCCTTAAAGAGCAGGCTGACGAGCTCGGCATAAGTACGCGCGACCGGGCTCACCGCATCGAACACAGCATCGAGCTGCACTTGTTGTTCCTGCGATATATGTGGGATCACGAATTCAGCATCGTCCCCCTGCTGGTCAATCACCTGCATGAACTTTATAAATCATCAAACGGAAAACTCGCCGAAAAGCTGAATCGCCTCGGTTCTCATTTAAACGAGCAATTCGACGACGATTCCGACACCCTCTTTTTGATCAGCGGGGATCTGTCGCACATAGGCGAAAAATTCGGAGACGAGCAGCCCGCCCGGCAGATGTTCCAGGAGATCAAGAATTTCGACCGAAACTTTATGGACCTCTCCCTCAAATCCGATCGGGAGGGATTGTTCAAACTGATGAAAAAGGAAGAAAACCCCTATCGCGTATGCGGATTCACCCCGCTCTACACCTTCCTCCACGCCTTCGACGACCTGGAAGGCGAAGAGATCGCCTACGACATCTGGGATGAATCTGAACGCAACAGCGCGGTGAGTTACGGATCAATTTTGTATAGACAAGAATAGGGCTCGCTACGCTCGCCCGTCGGAAATCGGATGACGGAGGTCAGATGTCTATTCCAGCTAATAGAGGCCATTGCAAAACCCGGGAGGGGTCTTCAGCCAGAGAAATTCGGCGGGGCATTGCTTTACAAAAAGAACAAGACTAATATACCGACCTGGGGTGATTTTGCATCTTTGGTCTTAATGCCGAACAACTCAAGTGCTTCAGACCCCTCCCGGGTTTTGCAATGGCCTCTATTATTACAGTTGTGAGTATACACCACCGCGTTACCGATCGGAATAGGTCATCTGACCTCCGTCATCCGTCATCCGACTAAAAAATGAGCTCACCGAGCTCATTTTTTTATCTCCATCCTCTCGGCGAAATAGTCACAGAAATCGCGCATATCGCCGCTGATGCGGTCGTCGTCGATTGACTTCTCGAGGGTGTCGGCCATCGTAACCAGGGTCTGATGGAAGAAGATCTTCATCTCGTCGCGCGTCATCTTGCGTGTCCACAGATCCAGCCGGAGGGTATCCTTTCGATCCGGATCCCAGAGCGACATAATCATCGCCCGGCAATCCGTCCCTTCCTCGCTGTCAGTCGCCTCCCAGTGAATATTCGTGGGAACGCTGTCCTCGTCCAGTTCCACCGTAATGTTCACTTCGCGTTGTTGATTATCGTCTGACATAAATATGTATGAATTCTAAATCTTAATGTTTATTTGATAAAAGCCGGAAGGTTATTCCAGCAAGTAACCGGGTAGTGTATATACACAAAAGTGGTACCGATCGGAATAGCCTTCCGTCCCGACAGCTGTCGGAATTCCGACATCCGACGGGCGAGCGAAGCGAGCCCTACTCATTTACACTTTTCACGGACTGTTTCGAGCACCTGCTTGAAATCTTTCGGCAGTTCCGAATCGAACCGCATCATTTTTCCGGTGCGGGGGTGTTTGAATCCGAGGGTTTTGGCGTGCAGAGCCAGTCCCTCGAGTTTGCTGAAGAGCTCATCGAACATCGTTTTTCGCTCGCCGGTGTTGGGACCGTAACGAACGGCATTTCCGCCGTAGATTGGATCGCCGAAAACGGGCATTTCATTATGCGAAAAGTGGACGCGAATCTGGTGCGTGCGACCCGTTTCGAGGCGGACTTCCACCAGCGTCAGGTGATCAAAATACTCCATCACGCGGTAATGCGTAATCGCCTCTTTGCCGTCTTCGGGATCAACCACCGCAAATTTTTTCCGATCGCGCGGCGAGCGTCCGATGGGACCGAAGATCTTCCCGCGCTTGTAGGAAGGATGTCCCCATACCAGGGCATGATACGTCCTTTCGGCTTTCTTGTATTTGAAGTATTTATTCAGGGTCGACAGCGCCTCGTCCGTTTTTGCCACCACGAGGAGTCCGCTCGTATCCTTGTCGAGCCGGTGCACGAGTCCGGGACGTATATTGGAGTCGTCGGTCTCGGCCAGTGAATCGCAATAATACATCAGTCCATTGACCAGCGTGCCCGTCCAATTGCCCACGCCCGGATGGACGACCAGTCCCGCCGGCTTGTGAACCACCAGGATATCATCATCCTCATACACCACATTGATGGGCAGGTTTTCCGGTTCCGCTTTGGGCGGGGGCGGTTTGGGAATCGTCACGTCGATTACATCGTCTGCCTCGATGGTATAGGAGGGCTTTTCCTGCCGTCCGTTTACCCGGATCAATCCATCTTCGATGGCCTCCTTAATACGGGTCCGCGAGGTTTTCTTTAATTTTTCAGCCAGATACTTATCCAGCCGGATATCCGTCGTCTGTCCCGACGGCACCCTGAACTGATGGTGCGTTTGGCGTTCCTCCTGTTCCGCCGCTTCCTGCTTTTTTTCTTCGCTTTCGCTCACCGTCATTCGCCAGAATTTCTACTTCGACATTTAATGTTTCGATTACAACCGGCCCGGATTTTAGTTCGTGGGCAACGCTCTGCTCAGTACTCTCCAAGAAATTTGATCGTCTGCAAGGCGACAGGGGGCCGGCGAAAGAAACCTGCAGTAGTACTTTGATCAAGCCGGTTTCCCTGTTAACGCAGCGGACGGTCAAATAATCACTTCCCGGGAATCGCTTCGCTCGGTGCACAATAGATTTGTACCAGGAGTCTGGTCCTCAATATGCAAACCTGCACCCTC
>CAYQXO010000046.1:4637-18642 GCA_964421495.1 uncultured Balneolaceae bacterium
TCTCTCTTCAGCACCGTCCTGATCCTATTTTATATGAGTATACTATTCCCATTACATGGCGGAACGACAACTTTACGGGTAGAATATCATGTTCTCCCTCAAGTCCATGCTTGCATTTATTTATCAGAAGGATAGCCATTACCACGCAATATGCAACTTATTGCCGAATCCTCCCGACCACTCTGAAAAACCCGTTGAATATCGTCAACTCTACAAGTGTTTAATAAAATTTTTTGCAAGGATTTACGCCCTTAACCGTCCATTTAGTAAAGCAACTCCCCGTTAAACCGATGGCTGTAATCTCTTTGTTTTTAGATTTAGTTGCGATATCATACATTGGATAGAGGGCTCGCTTCGCTCGCCCTGTCGGAAGTCGGAGGTCGGATGACGGATGTCTATTCCAGTGGGGAATTTAGTGGTGTATATACACCACCGGGTTACCGGTCGAAATAGGTCATCCGGCCTCCGGCATCCGACTTCCGACAAGCGAACGTAGTGAGCTTTTTTCCGACTTTTATTCACAAATAACACGATTCCGACGCCGTGATTAGATCACTATACATTAAAGACTTTGCATTGATCGACGAATTGGAAGTCGATTTCGAGGAGGGACTTAATATCCTGACCGGGCAGACCGGGGCCGGTAAGTCCATCATCGTGGGCGCGCTTAATATGATCCTGGGCGAACGGGCTGACACCGACCAGATTCGGCAGGGAGCTACCAAAGCCATTGCCGAATCCTCCATCTACGTCGGCGAAGTGGCTCCCATCCGGAATCTGCTTGAGGATCATGCCGTCGAATACAGTGAAGAATTGATATTACGGCGTGAAATACGTTCCTCCGGCAGTCGCGCCTTTATCAACGACACCCCGGTAAAAATATCTATACTGAAGGAAGTGGGCGATCAGCTCGTGGACCTGCACGGACAGCACGAACACCAGCTACTGCTCCGGCCGGAACATCATCGTAGGGTGATTGACGCTTTTGAAGACGTGCAGCCTCTATTGGACGATTACCGGTCATCCTACCGACAAATGCACCAGTTGCGGCAGGAGTTGAATGAACTTCGCCGGCGGGAGTCGGAATTGCGGGAAAAACGGGAGCTTTATCAATTCCAGGTCCAGGAGCTGGAGGATGCCGAGCTAAAGGCCGGCGAAGAAGAAGAGCTTGAAAGTGAGTTGAAACTGTTGGACAACGCCGAGGAATTACAGGAAAAAGCCGGCAGTATCGTGGACCTCGGCAGTGAGGCGGAAATCAACCTGATGGACCTGCTCAACCGCATCAAGATTCAACTGGAGGATATCGCCCGCATCGAGCCCGAATTCGAGGGCTACCTCGAAGAGCTGTCCTCCGCCCGCATCAGCTTGCAGGAGATGATCCGCTTTACCGAAGATTACCGGGGAGAAATTGAATTCAATCCCCGTCGGCTCGATTATGTTCGCAACCGCCTGAATGAAATTAACCGGTTAAAGAAAAAATACAACCGGGATGTCGAAGGTCTGTTGGAGCACCTCGAAGAGAAACGGGAGGAACTGGACCTGGCCGAAAATTTCGAGGTCGAAATTGAACAGATGGAAAAACAGCTTGAAACCCAGGGCGAGGAATTGGCCGAAAAAGCCCAAAAACTCCATAAAAAGCGACTGGAAGTGGGACGGGCACTTTCAGACGACATCGTCGGCGAACTGAGGCAACTGGGGATGCCCAACGCCCGTTTTGAGATTCGGGTAGACTGGCGGGAGGATGAAGACGGCTGGATCGAAATTGAAGGGAAGCCGGTCGAATGCACCGAACACGGAGCCGATCATATGGAATTTTATATTTCCACCAATAAAGGGGAAGAGCCCATGCCCCTGTACAAAATCGCCTCCGGGGGCGAGATCAGCCGGGTGATGCTGGCACTGAAATCGATTATAGCCAAGGAACAGAGTTTGCCGGTCATGATCTTTGATGAAATCGATGCCGGCATCAGCGGAAAGATTTCCGAAAAAGTGGGTCGCACCATGAGGGAGCTCTCCGACAATTGCCAGATCATTTCCATTACGCACCAACCCCAGATCGCCAGCCAGGCTCACGCCCACTATCGCGTCGAAAAAGTGGAGGATGACGGTCGCATGACCACCCGGATCACCCCGCTGAGCGACGAAGAGCATATCAAGGAAGTGGCCAGCCTCATGAGCGGAGAGCAGATCACCAACGCCACCCTCAAAAGCGCTCGTGAACTGATACAAAGTGCAACGTCGAATTGAGGGCTCGCTTCGCTCGCTCAGTCCAGATTGTGCAGGACGAGCTCTGCCGGGTGATAGGCTCTCCGATCGACTCCGTCCTTGATCTGATGACGGCAGGAAAAGCCGGGTGCACAGATCAGGGCTCGCCGGTCGATTTCCCGCAATCCCGGAAACAGGGTTAACTCGCCGATCTCCATGGACACCTCGTAGTGATCGGCCTCATATCCGAAACTGCCCGCCATTCCGCAGCAGCCGGTTTGCAGATCGACCGGCAGATATCCGCATTCCGACAGCAACTCGAGGGTTGGCTTCATGCCCACCAGGGACTTGGCGTGACAATGGCCGTGGACGTAGACCGTTTGATCGGTCGATTTAAAATGATCGGAAAGATCCGGGTGCTCCAGGAGAAATTCCTCCAGTTGAAAGGTATTCCCGGCTATTTTTTCCGCATTTGGAAGCAACTCGTCACTGCACAAGTCCAGGTAATCATCCCGGAACGTCAAAATTTCGGACGGCTCGAGTCCCACAATCGGAATATTTTGCTCGACGTATCCATGTAGCGTATGGATCGACTCTTCGACAAGCGGTTTTACCTGGTCGACCATTCCCCGGGAGAGTTGCGGCCGACCGCTTTCGACGAGATCTACCACCTCGACCTCGTACTCCAGCTTTTGTAAAATTTGTACGGCGGCCTCGGCAATTTGGGGATCGTGATAGTTGGTGAACAGATCCACAAAAAGAGCCACCCTGTTTCCAGTCTTGCCAGCCGAGAGATCACCATCCTTGATTTGCTTCTTCCGGCGTTGGTGAAACGTCTCCCGGGCAAATGTCGGCAGCGAGCGTTCGCGGGAAATATTAAAAAGCCGGTATAACAGCTCCTTCGACACCGCCCATGTACCGAGTCGATTCACCAACGAGGCCATTTTCTGCACGAACGGGTAAAATCGGGCGGCCTGACCGAAAAATCGGTCGGCCAACGACATGCCGTTGCGCCGGTGCCAGCCATTCAGGAACTCCGCCTTCATCCGGGCCATATCCACATTGGCCGGACACTCGCTTTTGCAGGCCTTGCAGCTCAGGCATAGGTCCAGGGCATCCTTGAGATCCTCCGACGAAAACGCCTCGGCCTGCTTGCCCTCGAAGAGCTGGCGAAACAGGTTGGCCCGCCCGCGGGTGCTGTCTTTTTCCTCTTTCGTAGCCATGTACGAGGGACACATCGTGCCCCCGCTTTCCGCCAGTTTTCGGCACACTCCGGCTCCATTGCATAGTTCGAGGGCATCGGCGAAACTTCCCTCCTTGCGCCATTGAAACGAGGTATCGATCTGCGGACGACGATATTCCGGTGAAAACCGCAAATGGTCGTCAATCGGTCGCGGTTCAACGATTTTTCCCGGATTGAATATATAATCGGGATCCCACAATTCCTTCGTCTGCCGCAGCAACGGCAGCATATCGGGGCCCAGCACTTTTTCGATATACGGCGAACGCGCCCGACCGTCTCCGTGCTCGCCCGACAGCGAACCCCGATAGGAAGCTACCAGGTCGGCCACCTCATCGGCCATCTGTTTCATCTTCTGCAATCCCTCTTCCGTCAACGTGTCAACCACGGGACGCAGATGCAGCTCTCCCACCGACGCGTGCGCATAGAATACGCAGCGGGTCTGATAGCGATCCATAATCTCCTGAAAATCGTCGATATAATCCGGCAGATCCCGCACCCGCACCGCCGTGTCCTCCACAAACGTGGGGGTACGGGAATCGGAGCCCAGTCCCATAAGCAGTCCGAGTCCCGCCTTTCGCAGATTCCATACCCGCTCAATGCGATCGTCTTCCGTAATGATCGGGTGGGCATATCCTTTTTGCTGTTGTCGGAGGCGATCGTGCAGCTCCGTCGCTTTCCGTTCCAACTCCGCCCGGTCATTGCCCTCAAACTGAATAATCAGCAGGCAGCGCGGCTCGCCTTCCAGGAAAAAGCGATTCTTGCGCTGTTCAATATTATCCCTGGTCGCCCCGAGCACGATATCATCGACCAACTCGGCGGCCGCCGGATCATATTTCACCACCTCGACCGTCGCCTCCAGGGCCTCGCGCAGGGAGTCAAACTGGGGAATCAGCAGAATGCGCTCGCGGTCTTTCGGAACCAGACGGACCTTCGCCGACGCCGTTATCGCCAGCGTACCCTCGCTTCCGCAAAGCAGCTCGGCCAGGTTGAAAGGCCGTCCATCCGGATCGAACGGTTGCATGGAACAGAGTTTATCCAGGGCGTAGCCGGTATTGCGACGAATAATCTCCGGATGGGGATAGGAATCGAGGATTTGATCGCGGTGCGACTCGATAAGCTCGATCATCCCCCGGTAAATACGTCCCTCCAGCGAATCCAGCTTCTTTTTTTTCTCAAGCTGATCCGGAGAAAGCGGACCAAACACCGCCGTGGATCCGTCACTCAACACCGCCTCGATCTCCAATACATGCTCGCGGGTCGACCCGTGCTTGATCGAAAACGAGCCGGTGGAATTATTCCCGATCATTCCTCCAATCATACAGCGGTTCGTGGTGGAGGTATCGGGACCGAAAAGGAGCTGGTGGGCATCCGCCGCCCGGTTCAATGTATCCCGAATAACGCCCGGCTGGACGTGCGCCATTTGTCGGTCCGCATTCAGCTCCACCAGGTCATTCATATGACGCGATACATCCATAATGACGCCCTCGCCCGTCGCCTGTCCCGCCAGGCTCGTCCCCCCACCGCGCGCCGTGATGCTGAATCCCTCTTCCCCGGCGCGTTTGACCAGCTCCTGTATCTCCCCCGTCGATCCCGGATAACAAACACCCTGCGGCACCTCTTCATACATGGAGGCATCCGTGGAATAGAGCAGGCGCGTTTGTCGATCGGTGCGAATTTCAGGGGAATTCTTGCTCATGATCACTTTTTAAAATGCGAAACTTATTGATACCAAACAGGTACTTTTTAAAAACCGATGTTTATAAGCATCAGTTTGGGCTAGGCAGACTGCAGATTCCTCAACAATCCCACGCCCGTAGCCACCAGGGAAACGAGCAAAGCAAGGGATCCAATATATAAAAGCCATCGAAAATCCGGAATAAATGCAAGTCCAAAGAAGCCGCCCGAAACCAACACCGCAGCGAGCGGGGTCCCTAGACGCGCAATCCAACTCATAAACTTCGATAAACGGGTAGCGTCCACCAATACCTGTATAACAAGGGATAAAATAACCCAAACGCCCGCATGGGCGTGTCCGGCTCGCCACAAAGACCACTGTGTTTCATCGAGTGACAAGCCACCGGCCGTCATTCCCGCTTTTCCCTCGGTTAATATACCTAACAAGGTAATGCCCCCATACATTATTGTAGGAACAACGAGTAACAGAATACCGGATACCAACTTGCATTCTCTCGAAAATTGCATAGGCTCCCTCCTTGGTTTTTCAGTAATTTAAAGCTTTATGCAGGTATTATAACTCTGCTATTTGCCCGAAAATACTCCGATCGACCATTTCGTGAATACAACCTCTCGATTACGCATTCTTTGGCGCAAAAATCGGGTATTGCTGGATAACAGAACTTACCATCCCAAGTTTTCAGGAACGACCAATCTAATCAAAATTCGAATGCCTGCTCCGCCTTGCGGACGATCTCGTCTCCAATTGCGAGTCCCGCCGTCGCAGCCGGACTCGGTGCGTTAAGCACGTGTATTTCGTTGCGGGAGGTGACGAAATTGAAATCATCCACTATATCCCCTTCCGGAGTCAGCGCCATCGCCCGGACGCCCGAAGGGGCTTCTTTCAGTTCATCCCCCCGTATAGACGGAATCAAATCCTGCAGGTTGCGGACAAACGCCTTCTTGGAAAACGAGCGATAATATTCATCCAGTCCCATTCGCCAGTGGGCCCCCGCCAGCTTCCAGAAGCCCGGAAAATTCACCGTCTCGATGGTATCCTCAAAATCAAACGAAAGCCGCTCATAGCCCTCGCGTTTAAATGCGAAAACCGCGTTGGGACCGCATTCGACTCCCCCGGTAGCCACTTTGGTAAAATGCACGCCCAGGAAAGGAAACTCCGGATTCGGCAGCGGGTAAATCAGTCCCCGGACCTTGTGTTCCGCTTCCGGTTTCAACTCATAATACTCACCCCTGAACGGGACAATCTGCACGTCCGGCTTATATCCCGACATTTGAGCGATACGATCGCAATAAAGTCCCGCACAATTAACGAGATAACGCGAGATAAAGCGATCAGAATCCGTTGACACCCTGAGTTCCCTATTAACATGCTCAATATTACGCACCGGTTGCCCAAATCCGAAAGACACTCCTCCTTCCCGCAGCAATGCTTCCAGTTGCTCGCACATCGCCGCAAAATCAACGATACCCGAACAGGGCACGTGAATCGCCCGAATCCCGTTTACATACGGCTCTATTTCCTGCAACTCTTGTCGGTCCACCGGCCGAATTCCCTCAATCCCGTTAACCTTTCCCCGCTCATAAATCTTTTGAAGGCGTGGTAACTCCTCCTCGTCGGTAGCCACAATCACCTTCCCGCATTGCTCGTACGGAACTTCATACTCCCGGCAAAAACGCTCGAGCTGATGACGTCCCTCAACGCAATTCCGCGCCTTGTAACTGTCGGGTTCATAATAGATGCCCGAATGCACCACACCGGAATTACGTCCCGTCTGATGGGCCGCCACCCGGTTCTCCTTCTCCAGAACCAGGATATCCAGCTCCGGATAGGCGAGATTCAATTTATAGGCGGTGGACAACCCCACCATACCCGCTCCGACGATAATGAAGTCGTACAAAAAAATTACCCTTTTAAATTAATAAAATTCACGCTAACGATGGATGAATTGGAGAACGCACGGCTTTGGCAACAAAACCCCAAATCACGTCCAATTTAAAAAAAGTCAGGGAATTTATAGAACCCATTGAAAAACCGGCGGCGGGTCCATATCGCAATAATACGTGATTCGAGTCGTACACGATGCCTTACAATAAAACCTGATGTACCAAGTTACAGAATGAAGATATAACTTCAATTTAATCAACAGGATATGCGAAAGTTCGTACGAAGGGGGCTGCTGGTAATGATGCTGCTGGGCGTATCGACCGGAATGTTGCAAGCCCAGGAGGCTGACAGTGAACAGGTGGAAGCCATAAAAAAAGCCACATTTACCACCCTGGACGGTAAGGCGGTAACCCTGTCCGACTTCGAGGGAAAATTGGTGCTTATTGACTTCTGGGAAACCTGGTGCGCGCCCTGCCTCAAAAGTTTCAAGGATATGCAGAAAGTGAAGGAAGAGTATCCCGATCGTTTGGCGGTATTGGCCGTCAATCCCAATTTTGCCGATGAGCCCGAAGACGTTCAGCAGTTCGTCGAGGAAAACGACTATGATTTTGTATTCGTCCACGATACCGACGAGTTACACAAAACACTGGGTGTTCGCTCGTTGCCCTACAAAGTATTTATGGATGCCGACGGCAATTATATTGAAACGGATATCGGCAGTTTGGCCGAAGATTACCAACATATCAAGGAGCTGGTGACGCAGTATACGTCTGCCGAAAAAGATACACAATAAAACCTGATATTGATCATTCTTTTTTGTATACTTGGTTGGTCTTACGCGGGGTGAAATTGAGAAGATTTGAAATTACACGATATTGATTAGTGAAGCTATTATAAGTACCTGTTTTTATTACAATTAAATGCAAATTGCAACAAAAACCGAAGTCAAACGAATTCATGGCACAAGACACAGAGGAAAAGCTACCTTATAAAGTTAAAGATATAGAGCTGGCAGATTGGGGTCGCAAGGAGATCAACATTGCGGAAGCAGAGATGCCCGGTCTGATGGCTACGCGCGAAGAATATAAAGACGAGCAGCCGCTGAAAGGCGCTCGAATAGCGGGTTGCCTGCATATGACCGTGCAGACGGCCGTTCTGATTGAAACGCTCGAGGCACTGGGAGCCGAAGTGCAGTGGAGTTCCTGCAACATTTTCTCCACCCAGGATCACGCGGCTGCCGCTATAGCGGACGCCGGATTCCCGGTATATGCCTGGGAAGGTGAAACCGAGGAAGAGTACTGGTGGTGCATCGAGCAGACGCTGTATTTTGAAGACGGCAAACCGTTGAACATGATTCTGGATGACGGCGGCGACCTGACCAAGGTGGTCCACGAAAATCATCCGGAACTGCTGGACGGCATCTACGGAATTTCCGAAGAAACAACGACCGGCGTTCACCGGCTCTATCACATGGCTAAAAACGGCGAGCTCGGAGCTCCGGCCATGAACGTGAACGACTCGGTAACCAAGTCGAAGTTCGATAACCTGTACGGCTGCCGCGAATCGCTGGCCGACGGACTCAAGCGCGGAACTGATATCATGCTCGCCGGTAAGACTGCGGTTGTAGCCGGTTACGGCGACGTCGGTAAGGGAAGCGCCCAGAGTCTGCGCAACTTCGGATGCCGCGTCATCATTTCCGAAATCGATCCGATCTGCGCTATGCAGGCGGCGATGGAAGGGTATGAAGTCAAGAAAATGAAAGACGCCATTCCGGAAGCCGACATTGTCATAACAGCCACCGGCTGTAAAGACGTGGTAACCGAAGAGCACTACAATTTAATGAAGGATCACGTGATCCTCGCCAATATCGGTCACTTCGACAACGAGATCGATGTTCAGTGGTTGTACGACAACGCTGAGAAACAAAACATCAAGCCGCAGGTCGACAAGTTCACGATGGACAACGGCCACGAAGTGATTCTGCTTTCCGAAGGCCGACTGGTCAATCTCGGAAATGCCACCGGTCACCCGTCGTTCGTGATGTCGAACAGCTTCACCAACCAGACGTTGGCCCAGATTGCGCTGTTCAACAATCATGATGATTACGAAAACGACGTGTACGTCCTTCCGAAGAAGCTGGACGAGAAAGTCGCCAACCTGCACCTGAAGAAAATCGGCGTAGAGCTCGACGAGCTCACGGATGAACAAGCCGACTATCTCGGCGTGCCGAAAGAAGGACCGTACAAGCCGGAGCATTATCGCTATTAATGCATAGCGGATTATTGAATTGACGTAGTAGTTTTTCTACTACCCGGCCCGGCGGAATTCATTTTCCGCCGGGCTTTTTTTATCCGCACTATCTTTCGTGCTGGCTGTAACCTCCAACTCAAGACGAATAATATTACCCTCCCCAAGCAATCAGCCAGTATAAAAAGGGGCCTAACATAGCTTGTATCACAGTGAATTTGTAAAAGTCCGGCAGTGTCTTAAGTTTAAATTAAAGGGCCCCGGATAATATGCTTTTACTCAAGATTGTATATATTGCGAATATTATCGTTGTGAGCTTCGTGAGCATCACCTTTCTGTTTTTTCCGAAGCGGGCCCACACTCTGCTATTTGAGGAAAAATTTGCCTACTCTGAAGCTTACCGGATGCTTGGAGCATTATGGCTTTCCCTTTTTGTGCTGTCCATCGCCGGATTGTTTTACCCCCTGACAATGAGTTTGGTCTTACTGATCCAACTGATCTATATATCCGGAATATAATCCTGGAGTATCTATGAATATCTTTAAATTAGCTTCGATCGGCATACTTCTCATCTGTATCTTCACTTTTTCAAGCTGTACTCACGACAAACAGGAGACCGATGCGAGTATAACTGACAAACAGGAACGGTCCGTTGAGGAGGTTAAACTTGAAGTCCTGCAACGTTCTTCTCTTGAAACACTGGAAGAGGGAGAGACTATTGTTTCCCTGGTTGAAATACCCCCCGATACCGTTCTCCCATGGCATTACCATCCCGGTGAAGAGTTTATTTATATATTGGAAGGATCGGGTACCCTTCAGCGACAAAATAAACCGGACACGCTTTTAACAAAAGGTACTATTTTCAAGGTTCCTTTTGAACAAGCACACACCGCCAAAACCGGTAAAGAATATGTTCGGGCGCTGGTATTTCGGGTTCACAAAAAAGGTGACCCTGAACGGATACCGGTTGAGGTAAAGTGAATCCCGAATCGAGATATCGTTGGATTTTTAGCCTAATAAGAATTGAGCTTAGTCTCTGCGTCATTACCGTAATCCAGGATTGTGTTTTCATAAATCAATTCATCTTCGCTGGAGTCCTGCGTCTGGTACTTTACCACGCCACCGGGAACATCCGCAACACGCCACAGTTTCAAATCGACGCCCGGTGAAACGCCAAACACCACCAGGTCCGACGTAAACTGCCCGGCCGGCGTTTCAAGAGACACGCCCTCTTCCGTAACCGCCCCGTCAATGGATTCTTCCGTCAACTGCTGCGGCGAGGTGTACCATCCCTCCGAAACGGGACGCTCGCTGGGCTCGTCATCGCCAAACTTCTCCCTGATGCGCCGGATGGAATCACGGTCCTCGCTGAACAAGATCTCCACGATATATTGATTCTCCAGGTCCTCGTCCAACATCTGAATCTGCCACCACTGCTGCCCATTATCCAGCTCCTTCAGGAAGGCTTTCCGCATTCGGGTGGTTTCCTTGTCGTCATCGGACGTAGCAATGCGCCACTCCGTCCACTCCCCGGAATTATACGATTTCAGATCCATATTATAGCCATAAGAGCTGAACATCCAGTTGAACATCAGCGGATAAAACTGCCCGACATTGAAAGCCCCGGCCATAAACGCCATTCCTCCCGAAAAGTCCACCGGATTCCCCAGGCGTGCCGTCTTTGTCTCCCCGTGATCGGCCGGCATGGTTACCGTAAACGTTGAAGGGGCCCTGTTATCGGCCATTACGGTGATCGTGTGAATACCCAACGTACCGAATTTGACTTTCGCCACGCCGCTGGAATCGGTAGACGTCTTTTTGCCGTTGGACGTTTCCACCACGGCTCCCGGCACCGGTTGCCCGTTTGCATCCACTGCCTGTATTTCGACATTGTGAACCGGTATGCGATTCAACATGTTCATGCTCGGTGAACAGCCGGCAAATATGAGTGCACCAATCAACAAAGGCAATGCTAATAATGAGTTCGAGGTATTTAAACGTATCATAGTTTCGCGGTAAATTTAAATTTGGATGTCAGCCAACCCAGCCGCCTGCCCGACTTTCTCTCGCTACGATCCGCAAAGTTTGGTAGACGACCAGTATTTACAGGTTAACAATATAATCATTTTACCACCGGAAATTTTGAAATTTTAACACGAAACCGCCAAGTGTAGTATAGAACCGAATTGAAAAATGCTCTTCAGTTAAATCATCGCCCGGCAGGTTACAGCTTTTAAGCAACTCGCGAATCGTTGACAAATCTTCGGGCTTCGCCTTTACGAGTTGAAGTTGTTCGTCTGGATTCATGGTGATTGGATCTACTGATATATACTCTGATGCTACTTCTAAATTATTCGTTCGAAAACTTCTCCAGAAATTCCATTAAAACGACCGCGTGATTATGGGTTTCATCTTTGGCCGCATACAGCAGCGTTACCTTTTGCTTTTCGGCCATGTCAAGTAACTTCCGAACCTGCTCCTCCTTTTCGGCCAACTCCGTTTCGTATCGTTTCTTAAACTCCTCAAATCTCTCGGGATCGTGATTAAACCATTTGCGCAGCTCCGGGGAGGGGGAAATATCCTTCAGCCATTCATCCAATTGAGCGGCTTCTTTGGACACGCCCCGCGGCCATAGTCGATCCACCAATACCCGATACCCATCCGCCCCGGATGCATCTTCATAGATTCGTTTTATTTGGATATTTTCCCTATCCATATTGCGAGTTCAGTTTGTCCAGGATTGGATTGCTAAACAACGTCGAAATACCGGGTCGTAAAGTTACGTCGCCTGAAAACCGGCTATGGTATCCCCTACTATCACATGGGGAGTATTTTTACTCACCACAAACTTCTTTTTTATTTCAGGAAAACTGCATTCAAATAAACTTCCATACAAGTCAACCGTCTTCATACTAACACAATTCAAATTTTGTTTTTTACATTCCATTATTCGCTGCAATCCGGAAAAGTCCAACGGACTTCTGATGATTTATTCTTTATACGTCAGCACACGCCGCCAAAGGCTTTAGCCCCCAGATACCGCAGCGCAGGGTTTCAAGTTGTACAATCTGACTGCGATCCACATACAAATTCAAGATAGCGGAGCTGGGTCATTATATCAATATAATTGGTTAATACCGTTTTTACAGTTGATAATGATTCTCAGTACTCCTACTTTACAGCTCGAAACAACCGAAATCTTTTAGTTGTCTTTTTTTATGGCTTACGTAGTAACCGAACCCTGTATACAATGCAAATACACGCACTGTGCGGCCGTTTGTCCAGTTGACGCATTTCGCGAGGGACCCAATTTCCTGGCGATTGATCCGCTGGAATGTATCGACTGCGACGCCTGCGTCCCGGAATGTCCCGTGGAGGCGATCTATCCGGATGACGAGGTGCCGGAGAAATGGGAGGAATACATCGAACTCAATGATCAACTCGCGGAAAAATGGATGGACCGCGTGATCAACGAAACCACCGAACCGCTGCCCGACGCCGATGAATGGGCCGAAAAAGAGGACAAGCGGGAACATTTGATCGAGAGCTGGGAGGAGGAAGAAGCGGTCGACTGAAAGAATGTCTAACTATTAACCTTTCACTATATGTCAAAAACGAAAGAACAACTCGACGTACGGAAAATTCGCCCTTCGGAAAAGCTGCGGAATAGTAAACAGGTTGATTATTATAGCTAATTATTTGGGTTTGACGTATATTTATCTCGACCATCATTCTAATTAGCAAATGTACCCTTGAAAGAGATAAAGACACACATAAAAATCAATGCGTCAGCCCGGGAGATTTGGGAGATTCTTACCGACCTGGAGAATTTTTCCGCCTGGAATCCATTTATTACGGAAGCTTCGGGGGATGTCAAAGAAGGGACCAAGTTAAGCGTCCATATTCAACCGCCGGGAAGCAACGGGATGAATTTCAAGCCAAAGGTCACTCGAGTTCAAAAAGAACGGGAATTCCGCTGGTTGGGGCACCTTTTCATACCGGGTATTTTCGACGGGGAGCATATCTTCGAGCTAGACCCTATTGACGAAGGGACCACCCATTTCATCCATCGAGAGAAGTTCAAAGGCATTCTCGTCCCTCTGCTCTGGAACAACTTACATACCAAAACGCGCCAAGGGTTTGAAAACATGAACCGTGCGTTAAAAGATCAGGCTGAGGAATCAAGGAATGAAGATTTCACAGCTATATGATGATTTGTAACAATGTAAAAGTCCTTAACAGAACATCAGGAATAAATCTTATCGAAACAGTAATACCGGACCCGTTATAATTACCGCCATGATAATCGACCAAACCAATTGTATAAGGGCGGCCCTGCGTGCCGCTTTCACTCTTTGCTGATCCTGCACCTTCTCTTTTCCGATCGAAAACCAACCGGTCATACTTTGCCTTCCCCGAAGTGCCTTGATAGTATTATATTATTAAATCTTTCATATCAATAAGGGAAGGGGTAAACCATTCGGTTACCATTTTAGCCGGATAATTAGCTGGTCGGTCACTCCTTCCACCTTTTCCGGGTAAAAATTTTGGATGAAATCATAATAAACCCCTATATTGAGCGTCGTCTTGTAAAGAAGAGATTTTACGGATAACACTTTAGGGTACATTCGATAACACCTACTATCGAAAAATCCTTGAAACCCGCTATGCGCCTGTAGCTCAACTGGATAGAGCACCTGATTACGGATCAGGAGGTTGGGGGTTCGAAT
>CAYQXO010000047.1:0-18516 GCA_964421495.1 uncultured Balneolaceae bacterium
AAATACAGAGTCGTCAAACTGCGGCGACCGGTCCAGAAATTCATATATCATATATCTGCGGGGAACCTTAGTCTTCCTGTTTATTGATCGCCTCGGCCACTTTAGACTTAAAAGCCTTATAAGAGCGGGGAGTTTCCAGCATCTCTCCATTCAATATAAAGGTCGGAGTGGAATTAACGCCGGCGTCCATACCTTGTTTTTTATCCTCCATCACCGTCTGTTGAGTCTCCCGGGCATTGAGTTCCGACTTAAATTGTTTCATGTCGAGACCGATCGACTTGGCATAATCATAGATCGTAGTGGTAGCGTTGCCCTGGGACCACTCTTTTTGGTTCGAGTAGAGTTTGTCATGCATTTCCCAGAACTTTCCCTGGTTGCGGGCCGCTTCGGCCGCACGGGATGCCAGGGCGGCATACTGATGTTGTTGAAGGGGAAAATGGTAAAACTTCATTTTCAACTGATCACCGAAATCCGATTTAAGTTTTTTTACCATGGTGTGATAGTATCCGCACGCCGGACACTGATAGTCCCCATACTCTTCAAGGATTACCGGCGCTTCATCGGTAGAATCTTCTGCGTTGTTTCCCGCCGTTTGCGCCGAGGCTAGTCCGACCGTCAAACTTACCATCAACACCCCGACCATACAGTTCCATTTTAAAAAAGATAGCCATTTGAATCGCATCGCTGTTTCCCGTATTAGATTAAAGTTCGAATTGGAAATCTCGTAAAGCCCGCAGTTAATGTAAAAAACGCTTAACTTTGTTAGAAGCTTTGTTTTTGCACCGGATGAGTTAACCTCAGCTTTATTTTTCTACTCTTTTACTCGAAGTCTTCCATGTTAAAAAAGCCCGGGAGTTGCAAACCGAACCTGCCTGGTATTATTCTATAGAGAACACAGGTCATTCAGCTTCCGTAGACGTCACTTCACCATATATTTTTTTGTAATGTTGCTCTACTATCTTGTTCAATACGTCAATCGCCTTGTCGATCTTTTCGTGCGTCGTATCTTTTCCCAGCGAGAAACGAATAAATTCCAGGGATTCCTGCCGGCTTCGCTGCAGCGCCCGCATCGTGGCTGACGGCTCCTGTTTGCTTACGTGACATGCACTTCCCGTCGATATTGCCACTCCGAAGCGATTGCATTCCGACATCACGTACTGACCTTCCATCCCCTCTATACGCATCCCTATGATATTGGGCATGACTTCTTCGCCTATCGCTCCTTCAACTTCGTAATTTCCTTTAAACGTATCGAGCGATGTCAGAAAATATTCGCGCAGTTCGCGCAAACGTTCGAATTCCGTCCGCCGATCCTTTATCACCTCGTCCGCCGCCTCGGCCATCGCGGCCACGCCCGGCGTGTTCACCGTTCCGGGACGCAACCCGCGTTCATGCACCGTACCCGGCAGAATCGGCTTCCAATCGGTTTCTGGATTAATGTAACAAAATCCCACTCCCTTGGGACCGTAAATTTTATGTCCGCTAACCGCCAGACTGTCAAACGGTACTTTTTCCACGTCAATCGGCAGCTTGCCGAACGACTGCACGCAATCACTGTGAAACAGCACCCCCTTTTCGGCCAGCACCTCTCCGATCCGCTCGATATCCTGGATCGTTCCGATCTCCGAATTCGCATGATGCACCGCCGCAAGAACCGTATCCTCCCGAATCATCTGCTCCAGGGCCTTTATATCAACCCGACCCTGTTGATCGAGCGGAATATGCTCTATTTCATACCCTTCGTCAGACAACACGTTGAGCGTGTGGCGCACCGACGAATGTTCCGCCCCGGTCATAAGTATGTGCCTTCCTTTCCGGCGGTGAGCCTTTAACAGGGAATGGATAGCAAGATAGTTGGCTTCCGACCCGCTACCCGTAAAAAATACCGCCTTGGGCTCCGCATTAAGGTAACCGGCCAGCTGTTCGCGGGAAGCCGACAAAACCTTTTCAGCCGCCGTACCCACGTCATGAATACTTTCAGTGTTTCCGAAATATTTTTCTGCCACCTGCCGATACACCTTCAGTGACTTATCGCTTATTGGAGTGGTAGCCGCATAATCAAGATAGATCATAAACTTTAAAGTTACCCGGTCATTTTAAGCGCCGTCCTATTGATTATTGATACAAACGAGTCGAAAAACCTTATTCGAATACAAAACGCGTTCTTAATGGTAGTTAACGTATAATAACAGATTAGATTACGTTTTTCCATGATAAGTCAGCCTAACGTGACAGACCTCTACTCCAATCGCCGCTGCTCCCCTTTCCTGCTGACTCTAAACAGTTATACTTTATGAGATAATTTACTTATAATATCAACCGCATGACAAGCGCGTTACACTGTTTATGAAAAATACAGATCAGAACATTTTATAATATGAATCCCGTAGAGCTTCGGCGTATCCTTCAAGATGCTTTCCTAGAGGATATTGGTGCGGGTGATTTGACCAGCGAAACGTTGTTTCCGAATGATCTGCAGGGTTCCGGAATATTTTCAGCAAAGGAAAATGGCACCATCGCCGGTCTCTCCTTTATAGAAAAGGGATACCGGCTGCTGGAGGAAACGATTTCCGTCGACCTGTATATCAGGGATGGTGATCGGGTTGAAAAAGGAGACAAACTGGCCTATGTAGAGGGACCTGTGGGCACCTTGTTAACCGGTGAACGAGTGATTTTAAATCTGTTGCAGCACGCTTCCGGCGTCGCCACCACAACCCGCCGGGCCGTGGATCTGCTGGACAGCGACCATACGCGCATTTGCGACACCCGGAAAACGCTGCCGGGATATCGGATGATCGACAAATACGCCGTTCGATGCGGCGGCGGATATAATCATCGGATGGGTTTGTACGACGGCGTAATCCTCAAGGACAATCATATCGCCCAGACCGGAAGTATCAGCCGGGCGGTTCGGGTTATTCGGGAACAACAGGGACCTATGGTCAACGTGGAAGTCGAGGTTGAGTCGGTCGAACAGGTCCGCGAAGCCGTCGAGGCCGGGGCCGATGCCATCATGTTCGACAATTGCTCGCCGGACGAAGTAAAGGATTTTATACAAGAAGTTCCCGACGAAATCGTTACAGAGGTTTCAGGCGGTATAGATTTCGAAACGTTGCCCGGATACCGGGATACCGACGTCGATTATGTATCGATGGGCATGCTGACTCATTCGTTTGAGGCGCTGGATATCAGTTTCAATGTAACTCAAAGCAGTAAAAGCACTTAACATTATGAGTATTTCCGAACTACTGGAGCAGGATCTACAGGAAACCACGATACCGGAGTCGTATCACGAAGAAGATCCGGCCGAGCTGAAAGAGCGGGTTTGGTCGATCAAGGAGCGATTCGGCGACAAGCTCTACATGCCGGGTCACCACTACCAGAAGGATGAGGTCATGCAGTTCGCCGACGACCGCGGCGATTCGCTGAAGCTGGCCCAGATTTCGGCTTCCAACAAAGACGCCGAATATATCGTCTTCTGCGGCGTACACTTCATGGCCGAAACGGCCGACATGCTGACCGCCGATCACCAGAAAGTGATCCTGCCCGACCTGCGTGCCGGCTGTGCGATGGCCGACATGGCCAACATCGACCAGGTCCGCAAGGGATGGAAGATTATGCAGGAAACCTTCGGCGACACCATCCTGCCGATGACCTACGTCAACTCCACCGCCGCCATCAAGGCGTTTGTCGGCCGTCACGGCGGTGCCACTAACACCTCCTCCAACGCCCAAGACATGATGGAGTGGGCCTTCACGCAGAAAGATCGGCTCCTATTTCTGCCCGACCAGCACCTGGGACGTAATACCGCCTATGACATGGGCATCCCGCTCGACAAAATGGCGATCTGGGATCCCCGCGAGGAACAGTTCGAGTGCGAGGGCGATCTGCAGGAGGCAAAGGTCATTTTATGGAAAGGCTTTTGCACCGTCCACGACAAGTTCAATGTGAATCATGTTGAGGCGTTACGCAAGAAACATCCCGATATCAATATCATCGTACATCCCGAAGTCCCCTGGGAAGTGGTCCGGGAGTCCGACTACGACGGATCGACCAGCACCATCATCGAGACGATCGAAAACGCCGAACCCGGCAGCGTCTGGGCCATCGGCACCGAGATGAACCTGGTCAATCGCCTCATCAACGAAAATCCCGACAAGGAGATCTACTCGCTCAATCCCTTCATGTGTCCCTGCCTGACCATGAACCGGATCGACCTGCAGCACCTGACGTGGTCGCTCGACAAGCTTGCCCACGGCGAGGTCATCAACCAGATAACCGTCGAGAAAGATACGGCCCACTATGCACGATTGGCGCTGGATCGAATGTTGGAGAGGAGTTGAGTCCGTTCGAACCTTGGTAACCCAATGGATCTATTACGTCCCCAAGCAGGCAAAATCATTAAGGGAGCAATGCCGATCCCTCCGTACACCATTAATTATACATTTGGACCTGCATCGATGATCTCCTGACTGCTTTCCTCCTTAAATTCCTCGAAATTCTCATGAAACAAATTGCCCAATTTTTTGGCCTGCTTATCATAAGCATTCTTGTCGCCCCACGTCTCCCGGGGATTGAGAATTTTTGACGGTACGTTCGAACAGGCGGTCGGTATTTCGACTTCGAAAACATCGTGCATTTCCATAGAAACCTCTTCCAGATCGCCGGAATGGATGGCCTCGATGATGGCGCGAGTGTGCTTGAGGTCAATACGACTGCCCGTACCATAGGGTCCGCCGGTGAGTCCCGTATTGACCAACCAAGCCTTCGCATTGTGCTCTCGCATTTTTTCGGCCAGCATTTCGGCATATTTACTCGGCGGCCAGACCAGAAATGCCGCTCCAAAACAGGCCGAGAACGTGGCCCGGGGTTCGGTTACTCCCACTTCGGTACCGGCCACCTTTGCCGTATAGCCGCTGATAAAATGATACATGGCTTGTTCGGGCGACAGGCGACTTACGGGCGGTAACACACCAAAAGCGTCATACGTCAGAAAGATTATATTTGTGGGATGCCCGGCTTCACAGGGAATTTTAGCATTGGAGATATACTCGATCGGATAGGAAGCACGCGTATTCTGGGTGATACTGTTATCCGTATAATCGACCTCTCTCGTTTCCGGATCATATCCTACATTCTCCAGGACAGTTCCAAACTGTATAGCATTATAAATCTCCGGTTCATCTTCTTGTGAGAGGTTGATGGTTTTAGCATAGCATCCCCCTTCGATATTGAAGATCCCCTTATCGCTCCAGCAATGCTCGTCGTCGCCTATCAACTTCCTTCTGCTGTCGGCCGAAAGTGTGGTTTTACCGGTACCGGACAGGCCAAAAAACAAGGCCACATCCTCTTCGCCGTCCCCTTCGTTAGCCGAACAGTGCATCGACAGGACATCATCTTTCGGCATCAGATAATGCATCACCGTAAAAATGCCCTTTTTCATCTCTCCGGCGTATTCCGTACCCAGTATAACCATTTGCCGGCGATCAAAATTAATATCCACACTGGCATCGGAGGTCATCCCTTCAGTATACTTATTAGCGGGAAATCGACCGGCATTGTACACGACAAAATCCGGGACGCCAAAATTTTCAAGCTCTTCCCGGCTCGGTCGAATCATCATATTGTGCATGAACAACCCGTGATACGGTCGCTCCGCAATAATGCGAACCTTGAGGCGGTGATCGGTATCCCACCCGGCAAATCCATCGACTACATAGAGCCGCTCCCGGGTATTCAGATAGTCTACGGCCCGCTGATGATTAATTCTGAACGTATGTTCATCCAGGGGGATATTGATATCGCCCCACCAGATATGATCCTTTATATTTTCAGTTTCGACCACACGTTTGTCAGCCGGACTTCGACCGGTTCGCTCACCCGAGCGAACGACCAGGGCGCCATTGTCAGCAATCGCGGATCCGGCATCATGGCTGATCGCCTCTTCGTAGAACCGGGCCGGAGCGGGATTGCGTATAATGTTATCCACTTGAATATCGTGTCGCGACAAATCAATACTTTTCTCAGTCATCATGAACTTAATTTTGTGATAATGTTGTTCTATAAGGACATATAAATAGTCCCTTTTACAAAGTTTTCTCTCCCTTTCAAATTGTGTCTTACAAATTAAATTATCTAGCAACTCTCTTTTTTTAAACTGATTCTACATAACACCTGAAAATCCCTTAATTTGCTGAACAATTACTCCCTCTATAGCTTCTTATCTACGATTTACCTTTCATTAATTGTTTCCAACTCCTGCCAGCGATCATAGGCCTCCTCCAACTCCTGTTCAATCTGTTGAAGGCGTTCTTTATACTCCATGACATCCTCCTGGTCCCGCTCATAAAAGGAGGGATCGGACATTTCGTCGTAAATTCCCTGCTGCTCGGCTTCCAGTTCCTCAATGCGCCCGGGCAGTCGCTCGAGTTCTCTTTTTTCGTTATAGGAAAGCTTATTCTTTATTTCGGGGGATGCTTTTGTTGATTCGTTCGAGCTGTTATCCGCACTTTCCTGACCCTCAGGAAGTTCTCCGTTTATATTGGAAGAAGTTTCCGAGGAAGTGGTCGCGCTGTCGTCTTTTTCGGTATTTCCCGTTTCATCTCCGTCGGATCCGGTCGACCCTGTCCCGCCGGATGCCATTTCTTTCGTGGGTCCTTCCTTGCCGCTCTCACGCTGCTTGATCCAGTCGTCGTAGCCACCGACGAACTCGCGGACACGGCCATCGTCCTGCATGGCGAAAATGCCGGTGACCACGTTTTCCAGAAAATCGCGGTCGTGGCTGACCAACAGGATGGTCCCGTCAAAATCAACCATCTTCTGTTCCAACAGTTCGAGGGTGTCGGTATCGAGGTCGTTCGTCGGCTCGTCCATCACCAAGAAGTTGACCTGCCGGGCAAAGAGATTGGCCAGCATCAGGCGGTTCCGCTCGCCGCCGGAGAGCAGTTTCACGGGACTTTTGGCCCGTTTTTTGGAAAACAGAAAATCTTCCAGATAACCGATGACGTGCTTCTCATAGCCGTTGATCTCGATCACGTCTTTTTCACCGACCACATTTTTATACACCGGTTTCTCCTCGTCAAACTGCGCCCGGTGCTGGTCGAAATAGCCGACCTCCAGTTTGGTGCCGTGCTCGACCGATCCCTGGTCCGGCTCCAACCCTTTAAGCAGCAGGCGAATCAAGGTGGTTTTGCCCGAGCCGTTGGGACCCACAATCCCGATCTTGTCTCCCCGCATAATCGTGGTGGTAAAATCCCGGATTACCGGCTTTTCCATATCGTCATAGCTGAAAGCAATATTCTTGGCCTCGATCACCTTGTCACCCGAACGCTTGGAATCCTGCACGCGAATTTTCGCCTTGCCCGGGCGCTTGCGCCACTGCCGCTTCTGCTGACGCATTTCCTGCAGCTTGCGCACGCGTCCCATGTTCCGCTGTTTGCGGGCCTTCGGCGTACGCGACAACCACTCCTCTTCGCGCTCGATCTTCTTCTTGAAATTTTTCCACTGTTTTCGCTCCGCCTCCAGGGCCGCCTGTTTACGCTGCAGGTAGGTTTCGTAGTCACAGTCCCAGTTGTTCAGCATGCCCCGGTCCAATTCAACAATGCGGGTTGCTATTTTACGCAAGAAGCGGCGGTCGTGGGTCACAAACAGAATAGAAGACTCGAGATTCATCAGAAACTCCTCCAACCATCGAATTGAGTCGATATCCAGATGATTGGTCGGCTCATCGAGCAACAGAAGATCCGGCTGGGCCACCAAGGCCCGCCCCAGCAGCACGCGGCGCTTGAGTCCACCGGACAACTCCTGGTACTCCATCTCCGGATCCAGCTTCAGCCGGTCAATCACCTCATCCACTCGTTGATGGACGCTCCACCCGTCGTTCAGGCTCAATTTCTCGTGCAACTGATCCAGTCTCTTCATCAGTTTAGGGTTATCCCCCTCATCGGCCAGGCGGGTGCTTACCTCGTGAAACTCCTTGATCATATCGCCCATCTCATCAAGTCCCTCAGCCACCAGGTTATAGACCGTACCCTCCAGGTCTTGCGGCACCCGCTGTGGAAGTATACGGATGCGAGCGTCCTGCCGGGACTCAACTTTTCCCGAATCCGGCTTCAGCTCGCCATTTAACAGCCGTAGCAGGGTCGTCTTGCCCGAACCGTTACGCCCCAGCAAACATACGCGTTCATCCTCTTCAATTTGCAGATCGGCGTCCTCCAGAAGGTTGAGTCCACCGAAACCGATCGTAACTTTGCGTAAACCGGCTAATGCCATGGGGGGATCTGTGTTAAAATTTTTGCCTTAGTTAAATATTGTTGCGGGAATCTTAGAAATGAGAGGGTGTTAAAAAGCCGGAAGACAGAAGTCGGAAGTCTATACCTGCAGGTAATACCGTAATGTATATACACAATCACGCCACCACTCGGAATAAACTTCCGTCTTCTGGCTTCTGGCTTCCGGCTTTTTAACCTTTTTTAGCCTTGATTTTTGAACTTTCCGGTAATGGCACTTCGAGTTTCTTCTCAGCATCCACCGGAACTTCATCTTCTTCAAAGTCAAGATTCAGCGTCTGTCCGTGCCGGAGGGTAATAAACTCATCTTCGATACCTTCCTCTTTGGTAATCTCCTTCAACAGCCGGGGCGGTTCGTCCATATCCTCGTCAGCCAGAACAAACGTGCCCCAGTGCATACCTACCGAAAAGCGCGAATTGACGTCCTTGTGAATACGCACGGCTTCCTCCGGATCTACGTGGATGGGATTCATAAACCAGCGGGGTTTATACGCCCCGATGGGGATAAGAGAAAGGTCCATCGGCCCATACATCTCACCGATTTCCTTAAAGCCCGGCGAATAGCCGGTATCTCCGGCGAAATAGAGCGTAAAATCGTCCTGTTTCAAGACCCACCCGGCCCAAAGCGTACGATTACGATCAATCAGTCCCCGGCCGCTAAAATGTTGCGTCGGTACTGCATGCACGGTCCAGTCCGCCACGCGACTCTTATCCCACCACCCCATTTCGGTGACCGAATCAATACCGCTTTTAAGAAACCACTGCTTCACACCAAGCGGCACGAGAAAGTGGGGATCCCGATCCTGCTGGCGACATATCCGGTGAATCGTAGTCCGATCCATATGGTCGTAGTGATTGTGAGATATCATAACCAGGTCAATATCCGGCAGTTGATCGATATTTAGTCCCGGCGGGGTTTTGCGACTCGGGCCGAGCCAGTCCAACGGCGAGGTGCGTTTGGTCATATGGGGATCGGTCAGGATGTTATACCCGTTATACTGAAACAAGAAAGTCGCATGCCCGATCCAGGTAAGGGTGGTGTCTTCGCGATTATTGCGGAGATATTCCGGGTCGTTCTCGGCCAGGGGAAAACGGACCACTTTAATGGACTCTCCCAGCGACTCCCACTGCCATTTAACCGCCGACCAAACTCCATGATTCATGATCGGGTAATTGTTATAGAAGGATTTTCCAGACGGGAAAAAATAGGACTGTATTCCCACAAACAATGACAGAAGGAATGCAGCTAATACAAAGAAAATGATATATTGGACGAGCCAGGACGGATTTATCATATCAAATATTTGTCAAAATGTTCACTGACAAATGTTTCAAAGGTGTATTTCTGTTATCTTGTCAAATGGTTTGGGTTAATATATGGTATTTGACCGGTATATGTACAATGTTTCTTTAAATGATCTTTGTAAACGCTGGCCAGAAGGACCCTCGGGGCGATAAACCCCGAAATATCCCTGGTATACCGGCATCGAACCAATATGCCCTATTTTTCATTTTAATATGCAGCAGCATTACGAAAATTAATTCAGGAACGTTGGGCGTTATTTACTCTAGAATAAAACTTTGTTCTTACCCTGTGTTCACTTTTCAAAATGCTGTAGTAAAGGCACCTGTTCATACTTTATTACTATATTACTGCATAATTATTATATAAGTTTCAAAATACATGCAGAAAAAACGCTTTAAAGCCTTTCGTGTTCATGAAGATGAGTCGGGAAATGCCCGGCATAAAGTGGAAGAGCAGCAAATAGATGACTTGCCGAAAGAGGGCGTATTAATCCGGGTTCATTACTCCTCATTGAACTATAAAGATGCACTTTCGGCCTCTGTTCACAAAGGGATTACCCGCTCCTATCCACACACCCCCGGCATTGACGCTGCCGGGAGTGTGGAGGAACCAGGCCAATCGGACTTCGAAAAGGGAGCTCCGGTCATCGTAACGAGTTATGATCTGGGGATGAATACGCCCGGCGGGTTCGGAGAGTTTATCCGGGTGCCGGCCGACTGGATTGTTCCGCTCCCCGGCGGATTAACGTTACGCGAAAGTATGATACTCGGTACCGCCGGATTCACGGCGGGACTCTCCCTGTGGCGTCTATTCAAAAGCGGAGCCCGACCGACCTCTCACCCCCGTTTGATCGTTACGGGCGCTACGGGAGGGGTGGGGAGCCTGGCTATAGCAATGGCTTCCTCACTCGGATATGAAGTCACCGCCGTTACCGGCAAACAGGAACATCACCACTATCTCAGGCAATTGGGAGCCGAAAAAATTCTTACCCGGACAGAGGCTGCCGATCATCCGGACAAACCGCTTTTAAAACGACGATGGGATGCTGGAATTGACACGGTTGGGGGAACGCTGCTGCCCGGACTGCTTAAATCCGTGCGTATTGACGGGATCGTCACCTGTTGCGGCAATGTGGGAGGGGATCAGCTTTCGGTCAGTCTTTACCCTTTTATTCTCCGTGGTATATCCCTGTTAGGCATTGATTCCGGCAACTGCCCCATGCAGAGACGTCAAAAAGTCTGGCAACGATTAGCCGACGACTGGAAACCTGCCTCTTCAAAACTGGAGAGACTGACCGAAGAGCAAACCCTGGATACCCTGTCTCGCGCCATTCAAGTCATGCTTGATGGAAAGTCAACAGGTCGGAAACTTGTAGTTTTAAAGGAATAGGAGGGAAGCCACTTTCGCTTGCCGATCGCCCTCGTGCGAAAAAATTCCTGTATGGCATTCAAGGCGTTGCGGGAAGCCGGGAGAACCGTCAAGAAGAGATCGTAACGTAAAAAGGGAAGCAAAATAGTCGTATCCGTCGGAATACCCTTATTCGTCAGGGGCAACCTGTGGGGAGTTCAACTCATTATTTGTCGCCTTAAATACATTATCCAACGCTATCTTCAAATCATTCGAACGAATGGGTTTCACCAGAAAATCTGCATATCCCAACCGTTGAGCCTGATCGTAGTGTTCATTGGTAGAATGCCCGGATATATAAATTACGGGCACATTTAAAAACTCTTTAATGCGCTTAAAGGCCTCAAATCCGTCGATATTACCTTTCAGTTTAATATCCATCAAAATGGCATCCGGATTCGTTTCTCCGGCCATTTGAACTGCTTCCTCTCCCGTAAACGCTTTTCCTGCAATCTCATAATGAAGCTCCTCGAGCATCCGTGCCTCAACCATGGACAATACCATGTCATCCTCTACAATCAGAATACGTGGACGGCGATGTTGCATGAATTAACGCTATTAGTAATTTGAAACTTCAGTTTTAGCTCAAATTAATGCCATTTTATTAAAATTATTTAACTTTATCAACTAACATTTTATTACTGGAAGTCTTTGAAAAAACGGGGCAAACAGCCGCTATTTAGATTGAAAATTTTTTATTTAGGCTTTGCCAGATCCTCCTTAGTCACTAGTAAATTCATGCATTCTTCCATTTACCCTGACCCGTTCGAAAATTTTTTAGTTCTCAGAGTGGCCGTTTGCCCCGGTTTTTCAAAGACTTCCGGTATTTTTACTCTTATTAATCGTTCAAGGGGTAACAAATTAGTGAAAAGAAGCTGATCAGATAACGCCTTCTTGCCGCGATAATTTGCAGATAGTGTTTTTGGTGATTATTATTTTCGACGAGCGAGCTGGTTGTGCATAAACTCAAAACCCATATGGCGTTACATGTCTGACTCCCTTTCGGAAGAAAAAAACAAATTTATTGAGTTCCTGACTCGTTTGCTGGGCAACCGCCAACGATTGAGGTGGTTGTTTACAGGAGTAGCCATACTGCTAATTGCCGGGGCCGTGGGCGTTTCCGGTCATTTTCCTGAACAGGATGGACACTACGGTTTCTGGTCCGTCTTACCGCCCCTGGTTGCCATCCTGCTGGCGTTCTGGATGCGAGAGGTAATCAGTGCGTTATTTATCGGTATCGTTTTAGGCGGCGTTATATCGGGTAAATTGAATATCGTTCAAGAATTTCTTATTCCCGCCATCGGAACAGAGGATTTCGCCCTTATTCTACTGGTGTATCTCTGGGCGCTCGGGGGATTAATCGGCTTGTGGACGCGGACCGGTGGGGCCCGGCGCTTTGCCCAGTGGGCGAGTGATCGCATTGTGCGGGGACCGCGAACTGCGAAGTTTTTTACCTGGATTATGGGTCTGATATTTCACCAGGGTGGGACCGTCAGCACCGTATTGACCGGTGCCACCTCACGACCGGTTGGAGATCGTCACAATGTTTCCCACGAAGAGATGTCGTATATGGTGGACTCCACGGCCTCCCCCGCCGCAACACTCATTCCGTTTAACGCCTGGCCGATCTATGTCGGGGGACTCGTCAGCGGCACCATTCCGCTATTTCAAACCACGCAGGATGGAATCAACTTCTTTTTCCAGGCATTACCTTTTAATCTATACGCCATATTTGCCATTCTATTGACGCTCCTGTTTGCCTGGGAAAAACTACCCTTCGTGCCGGGACGCAAGATGCGAGCGGCCATAGACCGGGCCCGATCGACCGGCGAAGTCAACCGTTCAGGGGCTACTCCGCTGGCGGCCGAAGAGTTGACCAACGTAGACGTACCCGAAGGATATAAGCCGGGGCTGTTGGACTTCATAGGACCGATCGGGACGCTACTCGGCATTGCCATTGTCCCTTACCTGGTCACCTATTTCATTCTCGGTCATACGGAAGATCCCACCCTTTTGATCGCCGAGGCCTTTGTCCTTTCCGTTCTGGCCGGCATGGGCATCGCACTGGCCAAAGGCATGGAACTGCAAGAAGTGATCGACGGATTCGTCGATGGATGCAAAGGCGTAACGATCGGAGCTATAATTCTGGCCCTGGCGGTTACTCTCAAGGAAGTAGCCACCGCGGTGGGAACGGCTGAATATGTCGTCGCCGTTGTAGGTGATATACTCTCCCCTGTCTTTCTGCCGGCACTGCTCATGGGACTCTGCATGCTCATTGCCTTTGCCGCCGGTACCTCGTGGGGTACGTATGCCGTCGTTTTTCCCGTAGCCATGCCCCTGGCCTGGAATGTGCTGCCGGAACCGTTCTTTATCACGCTCTGCTTCGGCGCCGTTATAGGCGGCAGCGTGTTCGGCGATCAATGCTCACCCATTTCCGATACCACCATCTTGTCGTCGCTGGCGACCGGCACCGATCTGATGGACCACGTCTACACGCAACTTCCCCTCGCCTTGCTGGCCGGCGGAATTGCCGCCCTTGTTTATACGGGGATCGTTGTGTTATTTGTTTAATACAGGAGTCTGTTGGACTTCCGGATCGTAACGAAAGAAAGTCCGGTTTGAGATAGGTTTTGGCCGATTTTGCAGTAGATTCGCGAAAGTCCGACAGACTCCCAGGTGAATGAAGAACACCCGGGGGTTTTCAAGGGCTCCAGAAGATATCGTCAACAAACTGTAAAGAAATTGATTACCGTCTTTATGCGCTGCGCATCCTGCTAGCCCGAATTTCACTTCGCGGGAATTCCCACACAGGGTAGATATCGTTAAACGATTTTCGATATTGGCGTTCAGGATAAAGCGGTATCCACGGAATGATCTCCATGCTAACATCCAGTAATCCCAACCTTGCCTCTCAGACTATGAACCGATTACGCACTGCCTTGCCGATACTGATAACGATAATTGCGCTGCTACTGTCCCCAGACCTTCTTCCCGCCCAGGACGGGACTCTGGCTATCCGGAATGTTACGCTCATTAATCCCGGAGAAGAGCCGGTCCCCCGACAAAATATACTGATCCGCGATGGAAAAATAAGCAGCGTGGGTCACCTCGGGAATACTGCGATTCCCGAAGACACCCGGGTAATCGACGGAAGCGATAAATTTCTGATTCCCGGCTTAACAGATACGCATGTACACTTTTTTCAGTCCGGCGGACTCTATACCCGTCCCGACATCATTGACTTGAGAAACAAGGTTCCCTATGCGAAGGAACTTCGCCGTATCCGCAAGAAACTGCCCGAAACGTTCCGGCGCTATCTTCGCAGCGGCGTCACGGCGGTGGCGGATGTCGGCGGACCGATGTGGAATTTCGAGGTACGCCGGCAAGCCCGTAACAATCCGAAAGCACCCGAAGTCACCGTTGCAGGTCCCCTGATTTCAACCTATCAACCCGAACCATTAACCACGGACGATCCCCCCATAATAAATCCGCAGACGCCTGATTCGGCTCGAAGCCTGGTGCGCGCCCAGGTTGATCGCGGTACCGATTTCATTAAAATCTGGTTCATTGTTCGATCGGGGCAAGACCCCGCCCGGCATCTCGACCTGGTATCGGCCGCCATCGATGAAGCTCACCAACATGGAAAGCCCGCACTCGTTCACGCCACCGAGCTGGCGACCGCCCGGGAGGCCGTCCAGGCCGGGGCCGACATATTGGTTCACAGCATAACCGATACCCTGGTGACGGATTCCTTTGTGGATCTGTTGAAAAAAGAAAACGTCATTTACACTCCCACTCTTACCGTATTTGAAAGTTATCCCGAGGTTTTCAGCCAGCAAATCGATTTAACCCTGGAGGAGCACCGGTGGGCCGATACCGAGGTAATTTCGTCTTTATTCGATTTATCCGAGATGCTGGGCGACTCGCTACCCTCGTTTGTCCAAAATGCGATGGATCGTAAAGACTCCGTTACCACCGATCCCGACGCCCTTGAAAACCTCAAGCGTCTACACGAGGCCGGGGTTACCATAGCCGCCGGCACGGATGCGGGAAATATCGGCACCCCTCACGGACCCGCAATCTACCGGGAATTCGAATTAATGCGGGAAGCCGGACTTTCACCAGCCGATATACTGAAAACCGCCACCATCAACGGAGCCCGGTTCATGGGACAACAAGACCGGAGCGGATCCATAGAAGCGGGAAAAAGAGCCGACCTGTTGCTGCTAAATTCCAATCCCCTCAACGATATAAAAAACACATCAGATCACTATCGTATAATCAAAAGCGGTCATGCCTATAAACCCGATCAATTGCAGGAGATAGGACCGGAAGAAATCGTCCAGAAGCAGGTCAACGCTTATAACGCACGAAACATAGAAGCTTTCGCTCAGTTTTTCAGTGAAGATGTGCGCATATACAATCATCCGGAAAAACTTCGATTCCAGGGAAGGGATACCTTGCGAGTGCGGTATAACCAGCAGTTTACTAACGAGCCCGACCGACATGCCGAAATCATAAATCGAATAGTCATGGGCAACCATATCCTGGACCACGAGTACGTTACCGGGTTACCCGACGAGAATTCCGTCCGTGCCATAGCCCATTATGTAGTGGAAGACGGAAAAATCCAGAAAGTTTACTTCATTTATTAAATCTGCGAAAAAAGGAAAGCGAGAAGATATAACATAGCTAAGGCCCGGCAGCAAATTTGTTATTGCCTGAACCGGGCCTTAGCTATTTCCTGCTATAATTTTATCCAGCTCTTAATTGGAACTGGTTGTATCCGTGGTGGCAAACTCCCATGTTCTGGTCTCTTGCACCTCATTTCCACCTTGATCAGCTACTCCGCTCACCGTAACGCGATAACTGGCATTATTATCCAGCGAATCCTCGGCGGGCGTGAAGATAGCCGTGGAACCATTCACCGTGTAATTACCACTTTCAAGCGAATCGTTTTCAGCAAAGACCACTTCGAAGGTCTCTTCATTCACCGTTTGCTCGTCAACCGGTTCCGAGAATTGAACGCTGATCGTCGTATCGAGCGGAACACCAGACGCCCCATCAGACGGATATACGGAGACAATTTCAGGGGGGACATCAACCGTAGTAAATTCCCAGGTCCTCTGCCCCTGCATCTTGTTCCCTTGCATGTCCGAAATGCTGTCAACCGTCACCCGGTAGCGAACATTACTCTCCAGAACAGAATCATCCTGGGGAATAAACGTGGCAGTTCGGTCTACCACTTCATAGGATCCTCGCTCCAGAGAATCATTTTCAACAAATTTTACCTCGAAGCGATCACTTCTAACTGCTTGCGAAGGAATTTTTTCCGAAAAAACGACTTGAATTCGTTTTTCTATCGGCACATTTGTGGCACCTTCCTCGGGTTCAATATCTACAACGGTTGGAGGCTCAGTTTCAGTTGATATCTGCTCCAAATCACAAGCCGTTAACAATACGCATGCTCCGATCAAAAACCCTAGCGTTTTTTTCAACATAAAATCGATATTATCTTTAATTAACACGAATAATTTCCTGAATTACAGGAGATAAATTAAGTCAGATAAATTATATGTCCAAATTGTATTCCACACATATAATCTGTCAAAGGTTAACCAGTCTTTTAATGAAACGCAAGTCACATTAGGTAGGATCCGCAAAGAAATTTATCAATCAACTATTTGGAAAGATCCTGAGCGACAATTTCTCGCGTAGATTCACGCTCCTCCCGCCTGTATAACATAAATCAACCTCGGCAAGTGGAAAAGCGAGTTCGCGAGATCCAATTACAGGGGCCAGATAATCGGAACCAGGATTACGGTAATTGCAAAGACGATGAGATTCAGCGGAAGACCGACTTTGATAAAGTCGGTAAACTTGTATCCCCCGGGTCCGTAGACCATGAGGTTGGTCTGGTAGCCGATGGGCGTCGAAAAACTGGCGCTAGCGGCCACCATGATCGTCATGGCATAGGGGAGGAAGTTGGCTCCGAGCGAGATGGATACCGACAGGGCAATGGGGAACACCAATACAGCCGCCGCATTGTTGGTCATCATTTCAGTCAGCACCATCGTAAGCAAAAAAGTCGCCGCCAGGGAAAGATACGGGGAACCGCCGGCCGCACCCATAACCGCCGTCGCAATCGTCTCCGCCGCGCCCGTCGTTTGCAGGGCACTTCCGAGTCCCAGCGCCGAGGCAATAACCAGCAGCACTTGCAGATCGATACTTTCGCGGGCGGTATCCACGTCCATTACGCCTGCCACCAGCATGGCGCCCGACGCCAGCACGGCCGCCGTAAACATACTCAGGATGTTAAAAGCGGCCAGCCCGACCATCGCTATCAGGATACCCCACGCCAGGCCGGCTTTTTCGACTTTCGGCAAACTGTAATCGGTGATCGGGCTGACCAGATACCAGTCCCGTTTGTGTTTTTGCTGCTCTACGAACTCTTCAGGCGTTTCGAGCAACAATACGTCGCCGGGGCGCAAATAAATATCTCCCACGCGCTTGCGAATTCGTTCCCCGTTACGTGCAACCGCCAGCACAAAAGCATCGTAGCGCTGCCTGAACTGACCCTGCTTGATGGTCATGCCCAGCATGGGATTGGTCGGCGACACCACCACCTCGACCAGTCGCGATTCGCTGCGCGGCGTATCCACGTCGAATACGGCATCGCCGGGCAGTTTTAAACCGCTGAATTGCTGCATATCGCGGATGGACTCGGCCAGTCCCACGAAAATTAATCGATCCCCGCCCCGCAGGCGACGGCTGACGGGCTTGGCCGAAATCATCTCACCCTCCCGGTAAATATCGATCAGAAAGACGTTGGGAATCTCAAAGAATTCGGATTCCTCGATCGTTTTGCCGACCAGCGGTCCGTCCTCCTCCACAATCATTTCGATCGTGTATTCTTTCGGGTCTTCGAACGTATCGAATCCGGCGCTGCGATCCGGAATCAGCCAACGCCCCACTATCAGGATATAGAGAAATCCGACGACCGCCACCGGCAGACCGATCCATGCCGGCGTAAAAATATTGATCGGCTCTGTGGCTGTGTTTTCAATCATCATCCCGTTGACGATAAGATTCGTCGAAGTACCGATCAGCGTACAGGTCCCGCCCAGAATCGCTGCGTAACTCAGTGGAATGAGCAGTTTTGACACCGGGAAACGGTTTTTGCGTGCCCAATCCTGCAGCGCCGGAATGAAAGAAGCCACCACCGGCGTGTTATTCATAAAGGCGCTCATGACCATAACGGGCGACATAATCCGCCGCTGGGCCATCGCTATGCCTTTCGGCTGACCCATCAGGAGGCTGGTCAGATGCTGAACCGCCCCCGTTTCCTGGAGTCCCGCCGCCACCACATACAGGGCCGCTATCGTCAGCATGCCCTCATTTGAAAACCCGGCAAGAGCTTGGGTGGGCGTAATAATTCCGGTAATGAGGAGGGAGATTAGTCCCCCGAAAAGCACAATATCGGCCGAAATATTGCTCGTCACCAATAAGGTCATG
>CAYQXO010000048.1:0-18264 GCA_964421495.1 uncultured Balneolaceae bacterium
TCACCATCTCAATCTGCTCGGTGATATGTCCGGAGGCGCGGGGCGATATGTCGGGTCGCTGAATATTGAGCTGATCCATCTCGCGGAAATACTCGTAGGTATACTTTTCGGCTATTTCCATCGGCTCGAGCTGTTCAATACGCGCCTGTTTCTGAAGTTTGTCTTCTCCCTGGTCGGCATCGTCCGTCAGGTGACCCACGTCGGTGATATTCTGCACATATCGCACCTTGTAGCCGAGATACCGCAGGTAGCGATTTACGACGTCGAAGGAGACGTAGCTCTTGGCGTGACCCAGGTGGGGATCGCTGTAGACGGTGGGTCCGCATACGTACATGCCCACGAATCCGTCGCGGATCGGTTCAAATTTCTCTTTCTTGCGCGTAAGCGTATTGTAAATGTGTAGGTCGCTCATGTCGACATTAGATGCGATTTAAGCTGACTATATCAGCGCCAAGATAACGATGTATTTTCGGATTGTGAATTCCCAATTTACTTTAACCGTTGAAAGTGGCTTTTATTACAGTACACGAGTTTATTGTCAAGTCGGGGAGGTCGATCCGAAGAACTAAAAATTTTTCGAATCGATCTGGGAGTCTGTCGGACTTTTACAAATTTACCTCAAACCGAACTTTTTTTCGTTACGATCCGGAAAGTCCGACATACTCCCAGCAAAACGCAAGGAAGAATGGATTTACAGGCACCTGAAGTGGTAAAAGCAAAACTGTGAGAGAAGATTTTCCATCGAAGGATTGGCAGCCCGGTTGTGATTTACCGGGAGGAGGTGTGATCGTGGACAATGCGCCAGCCGTCTCCCGTTTTATGGAACAGGAGCGTATAGCGGCCGGAGAGGGTGTCTCGGGAACGAAATAGTTGCCAGCGGCCGAAAAGAAGGGCGTGGCGATCGCTGAGCACGTCGAGTTCCCGTTCGGAGAACTGCAAGGTGCCCATTGCCTGCGTGTCGGGATAGGTGTTTTTATACCGCTTTCGCAGGGTTTCCCACCCGTAGCGAACCTGGTCGCCCGAGGCAAACCGCAGGCTGTCCGACCGCAGATAGCCCTCCATAAACGCATCGATATCTCCCCGGTTCCAGGCCTCCTGCTGGCGGTCCGTCAGGGTAAGGATTTTTTGCTCGGTTTCCTGTTCGTTGATTCGAGGCTGTGTATCCGGTTGGCAGGCAGAAAATAGCAGCATGAGCATTATTAATATGTATGAGGGGAAGCTCATAAATTTATTGTGACGATTGACTAACTCCGTGTTTACAAGTCTGTTACGTGTATGCATGGCGGCTATAGTTAGATTATCATACGATTCTAATCAATATACTCTCGAGTTTGATAATTTATTTTCTTAACGCCGGGCAGTCAGTCGGACTTTCACAAATCTACTGTAAACCCTGGCTCTAATCGGACTTTTCCTCGCCGCGATCTGGTAAGTTTTACAGATTGCTAAAATCTCCTTACCGGCATAGAAGATCAATCGCCGGTTTTATTCGACACACGCCACAGCCTCGATTTCCACCAGCATATCGGGATCGATAAGCCGGTTTACCTCAACCATCGTGGAGGCCGGTCGTATTGTGCCGAAATACTCACCGTGCGCCTTTCCTATGGCTTCCCAATGGTCCATATCCGTTACGTAAAGGCGCGTTCGCACTACCTCCTCGAGTCCGGCCCCCAATTGTTGCAGGGCGGACGAGATATTTTGAATAGCTCGTCTGGTTTGCGTATACGGATCGCCGGAAGCCACAATCCTGCCCTCCTCGTCCGTAGCCGTGGTTCCCGAAACATAGATGGTATCGCCGGAGCGAATCGCCCGTGAATATCCCACTGTGTCTTCCCACTCCGTGCCGCTGGTAACTTTTTTGTTTCTGATCCGCTTTTCCATATCAGGTGTATTATGAATTAGGTTTTGTAAAGGCGGGTGGGGCGAATTATATGCACTTTCCCCGGAACTCCTAAAATCGATCCGCCGCGTATTTATTTTTGACCTGTTAAAGCCTATTATTACTTTTAGAAAAGTTCAATATCAAAATAACATACGACAAATCATACGAGGTACAAATGTTGAATAATACCAAAAGGAGAGACGATCGATTTCGCAAATTAGCAAGCATGCTGTTGGGAATGGCGGTGATGGCTGTTTCCCTGCAGGTTACCGCCCAGGAGAAAGAGCCGGATGTCATTTACGTTCCCACTCCGGATACGGCGGTAGAGAAAATGATGGAAATGGCTGACGTGGGACCGGGAGACTATGTTATTGACCTCGGCTCCGGCGACGGTCGCATCGTTCTTGCGGCGGCCAGTAGAGGAGCCTATGCGCATGGAGTGGAAATAGACCAGGAACGACTGATGGAAGCGCGTAGAAATGCAGATAACACCCCCGTGGGGGAGCAGGTGGCATTTATCAAGGGGGATTTGTTTGAGGCGGACTTCAGTCGTGCCAGCGCGGTTATGATGTATTTGCTTCGGTCGTTGAATCTTAAATTGCGTCCCAACTTGATAGACAAGCTCGACCCGGGCACGCCCGTCGTGTCGCACAGTTTTAACATGGGAGACTGGGAACCGGACAAGAAGGTTAATGTGGATGGCAATGACCTGTTTTTATGGTATGTCCCCGCCGATGTCGACGGCGTATGGACGTGGAAAGTGGATGGCAAACAGTTCCGGGGAAGCTTTCGACAAAATTTTCAGCGACTCGGTATCACCATGCAGATGGTAGAGCCCGCCCTGAAGACGAGAGATGCGAGGCTGAAGGGCAAAAGAGTCAGCTTCATCGCGGAAAACGAAAATGTCCGCTACGTCTTGAGTGGCAAAGTGGAAGGCGATAGTATTGAGGGCCTGGTGCAAATACATGAAGACGGCGAAAAAAGAGTGGAGAACTGGGACGCGGTGAGGAAATGAATAACAATGTCGGATGTCGGAGGACGGATGACGGATGTCTATTCCGACCGGTAACACAGTGGTGTATATACACAACCAAATTACTTGCCCGAATAGACATCCGTCATCCGTCCTCCGACATCCGACGTTTTTCTAAAACGGCCACACATACGGTATGAGAAAGATCGCCACAACCCAGAATAGCAGGTTGATGGGCAGGCCCACCTTGGTGAAGTCGGTGAATTTATACTGTCCGGCTCCGTAGACCAGCGTGTTGGCGTGGTGACCGAAGGGGGTCAGGAAGGTAAGGGAGGCGGCGTACGAGACGCTGATGATGAACGGCTCGGGATTGACGCCGATCGTGTTGGCTATTTCGATGGCCAGCGGGGCCAGGAGGGCGGCGGAGGCGTTGGTGGACATGATGGCGGACATCCCCATGGTGAGCAGGTAGAAGCCGGCCAGCAGGGCGCGAGGTCCCCAGGCGGCCAGGTTGTCGACCAGCGTTTGTGACATCAGGGCCGCCGCGCCGGTTTTTTCCATCGCCAGTCCCAGGGGAATGACGCCGGCCAAAAGGGTGATGATTTTCCAGTTGACGGCATTGTAGGCCTCTTCGGTTGTCAGACATCCCGTTAAGATCATGAGCACCACGCCCGTGCCGGCGCTGATGGCGATGGGGAGGATTTCGAGCGCGGCGACCAGTACGACGCCCAGCAGTATGCCGAGGGCGGTGAAGGTCTTTTCTTTACGCTGGCGCATCACGTCCACTTCGGAAGCAATCACGAACGAGGGATCGTTCTCGATATCCTGGATCCGGTCGCTGCTGAGGCTGAGCAGAATCGAGTCGCCCCCGTTGAGTATGACTTCTCCCAGCGATTCCTGTTTAAGCTCCCCGTGGTGACGAATGGCCAGCGGTACGGCTCCCAGCCGCTGGTCAATGTCAATTTCGTTTAGCCGCTTGCCCACCAGGGTGGATTCGGGCGCGATGACGGCTTCCAGCAGGGTGTCGCGTCCGTGTTCGAGGTCAATATCAAACCATTCCCGGGCGGCCAGCGGTACCAGGTCTTCCCGTTGCAGCAGCTTGTCAAGTTCCTGCGGACTCCCCCGGAAGCGTAGCGTGTCACCGCTCTCAATTTCCACTTTGGAGCGCTGGGCGGAGCGGCTCCCGTCTTCCTTGAAAATGCGGAGAACGTCCAGGTCGAAGCGACGGGTCAGGGACTCTTCATCCAGAATATTGCCAATTAAATCGGATCCGGGTTCGACGACGAGGTCGGTAAGATATCCCTGCATCCGATAGTCCTTGGTCAGCTCTTTCTTTTTCCTGCGTCGGGAGGGAATAAGCTTGATGCCGACGACGAACAGAAACAGGTAGCCGACGATCAGCAGTCCCACGCCCACAGGGGTAAAATCGAATACGGAAAACGAGGCGACCCCGTTTTCCTCGGCAATCGAGGCGATCAGAATATTGGTGGAGGTGCCGATCAGCGTGCAAATGCCTCCCATGATAGCGGCGAAGGAAACCGGCAGTAGAAGTTTGGAGGCGCTGACACCGATTTTGTCGGCCACTTTAATAAGGATGGGAATGAAAATGATGACCACGGCCGTGTTGTTCATGATAGACGACATCAAGCTGATGAAAAGCATCATGACCAGCATCCAGAACCAAAAATTCTGCTGCAGCCGGTCGGAGAAAAAATCGCCCGCCTTGTTCAGGATGCCGGTCCGCCGCAGTCCCTCACTCAAAATAAACATACAGCCGATGGTGATGGTGGCCGGGTGACTGATGCCCGAAAGTCCCTCGTCCAGCGTAAGAATCCCGGTAATCAGAAGCGAAAAAAGTAAAATAAGGGCGGCCACATCGAAGGATACGTAGTCCGTGGCAAAGAGGACAAACGCTGCCAGTAAAAGAAAGATCACGAACGTTATTTCAAACGACATGGTCTGTCTTTAATGCGGTTTTCAGTGGAATTGTGGATGTTCGAAGGGTTCCCGGATCTACCCGCCCGTACTTTTAAAAACTTCTACTCCTTTTTGACATTATAGAACGCAAATCGGGAGGTGTTTTGTTCCACGGTGCGCTTGTGTAAGAGATTTGTGGATGAAGGCAGACGCTTTATCCTCAGGGCCCGCGAAAGTTGTTGTGTTCTTGACGGTGTTGTGGGGATATCGGCATGGGAGCGGCCGGAACGATACGCACCAGTTTCAAGTTTTAATGGTGTGACTCAGAGGGATTCAATGTTACGTGCGAACTTTATCATTCAGGCTAATGAATCGTCTCACACCATGCGTCTATTGAATATATTTTTGATCAGTTTCGGGATGTTGTTGTTTGCGTGCGGACAAGAGGGAGAACAGATGGATGAATCCGCCATGGAGGAGGTCGACACGGCAACGGAAACGGAAGAGGTAGCCGCGACGGATACCCTGTCAGCCGAGGATTGGCAGATTCGGCTTGACTATCCCTCCCGGGGCAGTACAGAGGATATCACCGTCAATGCCATCGACAACGGAGTTCAAATTGTTGCCGGCCCCCGGGCCATTTATTACCGGGATGGGGAGAGTGCAGAAGGTTCCTACCGGTACAGCGCCCGGTTTACGCAGAATAACCAGCCCGGTCCCGAGGGATACGGTCTGTTTGTCGGGGGACAAAACCTGCAGGACGAGGATCAGCAGTACCTCTATTTCCTGATCCGGCAAAGCGGGGAATTCCTGATCAAGCGCCGCAGTGGAGACGATACCGAAACGGTGGTTGGATGGACAGCCCACGAGACAATTCAGTCCGTCGAGGACAAGGATATGCCGGTCAATACCCTCACCGTCGACGCACAATCGGACAGCCTGCATTTTATGATCAACGATGCACGAGTCGAATCGCTGTCAAGAAAGCAGGTTGGCGAAGTTGCAGGACAAGCCGGCCTGCGCGTCAATCACCGCCTCGATGTAAGCGTGGAAAATATCAACCTCGAGTCGCTGTAAAGCAACCTCTTTGAAATCCCGTCGAAAATCCGGGGAAGGGGTCTTCAGCCAGGGAAATTCGGCTGATCGTTGCTTTACCCGGGCTGCGACTCATTACTCTGACTCCTTGGGGTTAATAAGTTTTTAGCCGTTATGCCGAACAACCCAAGTGCTTCAGACCCCTTCCCCGGATTTTCGACGGGATTTCAAAGAGTATTTTGACTATTTTTACCGGTCGAACAGCTTTTTGAGGGCGTCGCCTGCCTTGTCTTTCAGCTGGTCCTTGACGATCGGTTTGATTACTTCCTGGTCGGGATTTACTTTCGGTTGCTCCAGGGTACCCCCGAGTTTGAGGGGGACCATAATAGTGCCGTTGTCTTGCGTCAGGGCGTCGGCGGCCTGTTTGGTGATGACCGAGGCTATTTTACTCTTGAAGCTGCCCGGCAGGTAGAGTTTGAGCTGGTAGTCGATTTCTCCGTTCTCCAGGTTTTGTGTGCCCTCCATTTCGGCCCCGATATTGCCGCTGGTCAGTCGTAGGTCTTTCATCTCCAATACCCCGTCTTTGATATTGTACGTGGCTTTCCACTCGTCCATCGCCATATTCTCCAGTTCGGACGCGTTAAGAAGTCCGGCCACTTTCTGCTGCATGGGATGTCCTTTCAGCCGGGCCTTGGTCATGCCGAAGTTGCCGGATGAAACGGTGGTACTCAATACCGGGTACAGGTGCTTGTCGATGGTGGACTGGTAGGATACCTCGGTGCTGAAGGCTCCGCTGATATATTTTTGCAGGTTGTTTTCGCCCCCGATGAGCTTGAAATCCCGGAAAAAGGCGTCGGCCTGGACCTTGTTGACCGATCCCTTGAAATCCAGGTGCGTCTCCAGCGGATCCTCGGCCGTCCACGTCATGCTGCCTTCGATCGTGCCCTCCAGCAGCTTGGCCGTCGCGTCGGTAGCGAGGATTTCGGTGGGAGTGGTTCCGGCTTTTCCGCGGACATCCTCGAAAACAACGCCCATGACGATCAGGCGATCGATTTTCGTGTCGACCGTGCTGTTCAGATTAGGCAGTTCGATGGGATATTCGGTTCCCTCGGGCACTTCTTCGTCCCAGTCGATAAACTCGTCGACATTGAGTTTCTTGCTTTGGTAGGAGCCGGTGAATTGCGGGGTGTCTCCGTCTTCTTCGGGCAGCAGGAAGTTGCGATAATGGGTGAGTTTGCCTTCCATGTTGAAATCCGATTCGCCCAGTAAAAAAGAGACGTTTTTCAGGTTCGCCGAAGAAGGATCCACCGTCATTTCACCGTTCAGGTTTTGTAGGGATTGCGGAAGGGAGTCGCCCTTCGCATTGACGTCGGTCAGTTGAAGTCGGCCGTTAATCGCCCACTCCATGGGATCGAATCCGCTGCCGTTGGCCGATACGTCGAGATTCACCATTCCGTTCAATTCGCTGATGTAGGGAGCCAGGTCGTAGTAGTGGTGCGTCTGGCTCAAATCGTAGGCGCCGTCGGCCTTGATGTCGATGGCAGGGGCGTCGGACAGGTAGTCGGTGACCGTCCCGCTGGCGCGGAGCGTGTTGCCCTCGCTGTTGGCGGAGAAATTTTTCAGGTCAAGCCGGTTGCCCCGTACGGCGGCGTCGAGGGTGAGGGCGGTGAGCGGGGGACCCATTTGCGGGTAGTCGATGTGTCCCTCTGTCAAAGATATATTGGCTTCCTGCACCGCCTCCTGGATATTGGCGGTTTTCCCCTTCAGGCGCGCATTGGCCGTGAGCTGTCCCTGCATCGACAGGGTGTCGGGATCGATCGGATAAAAGTTTTTGACGGTCGACAGATCGAGTTGCAGGTCAGCCGTAAGATCAATGGTACTTTGCCCGGTGTTAAGCGGGTCTTTGATGATCCCGGTGGCACTCAGGCTGTTCGGACCGGTGTTGGCGGACAGCGTCTGCAGCTCGATTTTTTGATTGTCGGCCCGCGCCTGGAGCTGAATATCCGTAATCGGATCCACCAGGTCGGGGTTTTTCAGATACCCGTCGGTTACGGAGATATTGACGTTATAGGAAGGCAGTTCGCTTCCGCCGAGGGCGCCGCTGATGCTGCCGTCCAGGGCCAGCGCGCCGCGGGTGTCCAGCTTTTCCAGCTCCTCGTGATACGAAGAGGGAGCCAGTTTGAGCAGCTCATCAAAATTCTCGGAGGCCGAGGTGAATTTCAGGTCGGCATGGGGACCGTCTTCCGCGCTCCAGTCGGTCAGTTGACCATTGAGCGAGAGCGACAGTCCGCGAATCGAAAGCGCTCCCTCCTTCAATGTCAGGGTTTCGTTTTCCATGTTGAGGACCGACTCCTGGCTTAATTGGACCGGCAGTTCCCGCAAGTAGGTGTCCTCGCCCATGCGGGCCGTCATTTTGCCGATATTCAAGTCGAGCCGGGTGGCGATTTCCCGGGCGTAATCAAGCGAAAGATCGGCGTCGAGCCGGTCCATGATAAATTCGGAATCGGCCGAGCGGTCCACGTAGCCGAATCGTGCATTGCGGATGGTCAGGGCGGGGATCTGCACGCTGGTCAGTGTCGTATCGGTCGGTTGTCCCGGCTCAGAAGCCATGGCGGTGTCCGCGGCTGCTTCCGTCAGAAAATCGAGGTTGGTCGTGCTGTCTTCGAAGACCGTATAGATAAAGCGCGGTTGATCGAAATCCAGCCGGGTGATGTTGTATTGGTTGTACCAGAGCGGGAGAATCTCCACGCGGATCGAGACTTGCCCGACAGATAGAAGCGTGTCATTTTCCGTGCCCGGGATGCTGAAATTATGCACATTCAGGGCGGCATCCGGGAGGCTGCTGAAAATCGAGACCGACATCGATCCCACGTCCACCGGCCGCCCGACCGCCTCCTCCAGGTGAGGTTTTACCATGCGTTGCAATCGTTCGTTGGTAAAGTAAAAATTAACCGCGCCGACAATGAGCAAAACCAGGAAAGCGAAGATGCTTGCCGTAATAATCAGTGCCTTTTTCATAAAGGGATCCCGTCGAGTAGATTAAAGTGTGGACAAATGTGCCGTAATTGTCATCGTCCAGTAATACACTATTATAAAAATTTAGATAGAACCTGTAATTTACAACATTTAGAACTTAAAAAACACGAAATCGGTTTTTTGCCGTTAAAATTCTATTTTAGGAAAAAGGCAGAAGCCGGAAGCCGGAAGCCGGAAGGCTATTCGGGCAAGTAATTTGGTGGTGTATATACACAACAACGGTACCGGTCGGAATAGCCTTCCGGCCTCCGGCTTCCGTCTTCCGGCTCTTAAACCCATGCACTAAGCGCAGTACAGCAACAAACAAACCCAAGGCCAAATAACGATAATAGCTGGCACCATGATCAACTCATTTTTCGGCTCCTCGTCGGGCGGCGAGCGGAAATTCAAAAAGCGGCGGCGGCAGTTGGTGGAAAAGCTGCGGGGACGGGGGATTCAGGATGAGAATGTCCTGCAGGCCATCGGCAAGGTGCCGCGTCATAAGTTTGTGGAAACGGCCCTGGAGGATCGGGCGTACAAGGATACCGCTCTGCCGATCGAGCGGGGACAGACGATTTCCCAGCCTTATACGGTGGCCTATCAGACCGAGTTGCTTGGCGTCGAAAAGGGGGACAAAGTACTGGAGGTCGGGACGGGATCCGGCTACCAGGCGGCTGTGCTGTGCGAGATGGGGGCGAAGGTGTACAGCGTGGAGCGACTCAAACACCTCTACGAGCGATCGCGCGATATTCTCGAGCAATTGGGGTACCGCGTAGAACTGAAGTGCGCCGACGGGACCGTGGGATGGTCGGCCTACGCACCCTACGACGCTATCATTGTCACCGCCGCCGCCCCGGAAATCCCGGAGAAACTAAAACGGCAACTGTCGGTGAACGGCGTGCTGGTGGTGCCGGTGGGCGACAATGAACGACAGATCATGATGCGGGTGACCCGCAGCGATGAGGAGCGATTCGAAACCGAGCGCCTGAATGCGTTCAAGTTCGTGCCGCTGATCGGCGAAGAGGGGTGGGAGGAGTGATGGTAGGCTGGATCCTGATTTTCCCTTTGGGGGATTATGAATGATGGATTATGAATGATGAATTGGTTTAATTGTTGTCCGATGTGTGTTTTCTATTCGTGTTGTAGAATCTGAGAGCCGTTGGGCAGCAGGCGGGGCGGAGGGCCGTTCCGAAGAAATAAAAATTTTTCGAACTGTTCGCTGTGAAGTTAAAGATTTTGAATTTCCCGGCGACTAAAGTCAGGTTAGCAAAGCCGCGTGAAAAAATTTTCAATCGAAGGAACGGCCCTCCGCCCCGCCTGCTGCCCAACGGCTCGGAATTGACCAAATAACATTAAAACAAAATTATTAAACTTGTCCACGGATAGCGTGCAACCGGACGATACGGAAAATCAGGCTGACGAGACGCGGCAGCAAAACTCCTCCGATGCGGCTGATACAGACATCACAACCTGGTCGGAATCTCCCTTCCTGTTGCTGAAGGGATTCCTGATGGGATCGGCCGATATCGTACCGGGAGTCAGCGGGGGGACGCTGGCGTTGATTCTCGGGATTTACAGTCGCTTGATGCATGCGATCAAGAGTGTGAATAAGCGCAGTGTGTCCGCGCTCTTCCGGTTGAAATTCAGCGAGGTGTTCCGCGAGCTGCCCTGGCGTTTCTTGGTGATTTTGCTCAGCGGGATCGTTTTGGCCTTCCTGTTTTTTACCAAGGTGGTGCCGCTGCAGGTGTATATGTTTACCGATCCGGAGATCGTCTACGGCATATTTTTCGGGTTGATCGTCGGATCCATCTTTTTCCTGTTTCGCTCCATTGAGCGTTTTCGGGGGATCCATCTGCTGTACGTGTTGGCCGGCAGCCTGATCGGCTTCTGGGTCGTCACGCTGGTCCCGACCCAAACGCCCGAGAATGCCGCCTACGTGTTTTTCAGCGGTTCAATTGCCATCTGTGCGATGGTGCTGCCCGGCATTTCGGGATCCTACATTTTGTTGATCCTCCGCAAATACGACTACATCCTCACCCAGCTCGGCCGACTCGGGACCGCGGATACCGTCCAGGCCCTGATTATTCTGGCCCCGTTTTTGCTGGGAGCGGCCGTGGGACTCGCCCTGTTCGCCCGCCTGCTCTCCTGGCTGCTGGACCATTACCACGCCCCCACCCTGGCCGTGCTCATCGGATTTCTGATCGGCTCCCTCTTCGTGATCTGGCCCTTCCAGCATCGCGAATTCCACGAAACCGTCAAGGACCGGCAAGTCGTAGAAACAGATCACCCAAAGGTGAAAGACTTAAGACAAAATCCACCCGCCCAAAACCGTCCCGAGTACCAGTCACTCGGCGATACGCTGCAGCAGGAGGGACAAAAGAAAGTGGAGCTGGTCACCGTAAAACGCAAAATGATCAAAAGCCGTCCCTACGCGCCCTATATCAGCGAATCCACCCCCGACGATTTTACCGCCGGCCAATTCTGGAAAGGCCTGGTCGGCATGCTCGTCGGATTCCTGATGGTGGGAGCACTGGAGCGTATTCGCTAGAAAAAAAAGAGGCAGCAATTCCAAACTCCGGGGCGGACGGCCGTTCCGAAGAACTAAAAATTTTTCGAACCGCTCGCTGTGAAAGCCAAAGAATATGAAATTCCCGGCGACTAAAGTCAAGCCAGCAAACCCGCAAGTAAAAATTTTCAATCGAAGGAACGGCCGTCCGCCCCGGAGTTTGCCAAGGCAACAAAATTCAAGAGAGATAAGCAAATACCGGAACCCCCCACCTGCAAGCAAGCCTGATAGCAGCAGGCAGGTATTCCGGCAGGAGACGATTTATGAGTCAAACGAGTCTTGCGGGGGACGGATCGTCAGGACCGGTCGGTGGACGTACTTCGCGACGTTTTCGGTTGTGGATCCCAGGAAAATATGCGCCAGTCCCGTGCGGCCGTGGGTGGACATGACCAGGAGGTCGATGTCCTTTTCCGAGGCAACTTCCTCGATGCCGTAATGAGCCGAGACGCCTTTGTGGATAATCGTATGAAGCGGGACCGTCTCGTTATGTTCGTCGTTGATGATCAACTCATCTTTATAGGGCTCATTCCCGCGATTCACTTTGATATTGTCGTATCCCCTCTTTTGAAAGTACTTCTCCATGTGAGAAATAATATCATCATAGATCGCTTGTATCTCCGTTTCGCCCGGATCATGGGGGATGTTCTCTGACAGGCTGCCGTAGAGCTCCATGACATTCAGCAGGGTAATATCGGCCCCGAAGAAATGGGCGAGGGAGACCACGTAGGGGAGCGACTCGTAGGACATGTCCGACGTGTCAGTCGGCATCAAAATATGCTGGATGCCGTCGGCCGGCCATTGGCCCTCGATGCTGAGCACGGGAATGCGGGAATGTCGGATTACCTTTTCAGTGACGGCGCCGCGCAGCAGATCCGACTCATGGGCTCCCTTGGCTCCCATCAGGATCAGGTCATGCTTGTGCTGCCGGGCGAAGTCGGTAATAGCCTCCGAGGGTTTGCGGTGAATCTGGACAAACGATTCGCCCCGGTGGCCCTCGTCAATATGCTCCTCCATAATCTCCGCGATTTGATCGCGTGACCGTTCAATAATATGAGGGAAAAGATCCTCCTCCATATCAAAAGGAACGCCAAGCTTTTTAATACTTTCAGAAAAATACTGGGTCATCGGAATGATGTGGATGAAATCGACTTTGGCATCAAACTTATCCGCCATTTTTTGGGCATAGGGATAGGCCTCGGATGATTTTTCAGAGAAATCGGTCGGAACCAGGATGCGTTTGAATGTTTTCATAATGCGACCCCTCTTTTATTGGGTATTGGCAAATTTAAGAGTTTTTTGTCTCTATTTACATTATACAACGTTTGGGGAGGTTTACAATTGTATGGAGAGGATAAAAAGGGACAGATGCTACGAGGGATAAGTGGGGAAGGACCAAATGAAATTCTGTAAGGAATCGGTTACGCTCGTGTCGTATATTTTGACGGGCCGTCAAGTGAGCTCGTCTTCATTCAATTCAAACATCAAGAGAGAAAACTTATGCGCAAATCAACATTTATGGGATTACTGTATCTGGTATTTGTAATAGGAATCACAGCTTGTGAATCGGGGAGCCCGGGGGTGATCGACTCGAGCAGTCGGGAAACACCGGATCCGCTGGCCGAACGGGTGGGAGAGTATCATAACAAGGTCCTCGATCAAATACGGCACGACGGGGAGCTGCGTTCCCTCCGCGATAATTATCCTGCGTTACGCGAGGCCCTGGTTCACCGGTTGTCGAGTCAAAAACCCGGGTGGTTCGACCGAGACGAGTTGATGGGTCAGACCGACGTGATGCAGAGTCAGTTGCTGGAAACCGGCTTGTTAACGGTGGAAAGGGTGGAAGTTGACGACGACGGAAACCCGAACGCCGGAGTGGTGACGTCGCTGGAATTTGACTATATTGAGTTATTGCAGCACCTGAGAAAGGAAGAGGTGATAAGCGTCGCCCTGCACGATGAAATCGCGGAGGTATATGCGACCTATTCCGACGGTGGATTGACGGACGACCGATTTGCCGCCATAGAGGACAAGTTGGGTGAGGCCAGTGATACGGAGCGGGACTGGCAGGTCGTGGATTCCTTTCTTCAGATACTGGAATCGTCAGACGCCTACTGGTCGGTCGTCAACAGTTCCGAATCCGCAAGCCTGCAGAACGTCTCGTGCGGACAGACCGTGATCTGGGCCGATGCCGCCGGGGGACTTTACGGGATGATCGGAGGTCCGGCGTGGTCGATCATTGAGGGAGCTATCTTCTCCTCCGTCGCCCAGATGAACTGCGACATGTAACCGGGCCGTCCGCATACGGACCTTTAATTTAAAGGATAAACCTGACTTATGAGACGAAACAACACGTTTAATCTGACCGCCGTATACGGACCCACGACCCGCTTCCTCTCCCTTATCGCCGCCGCGTTATGCGGGGCGGTGTGGGGGCTGAGTTACGGGTGGCCGGGCCTCGAAGATTCCGCTCCCCTCTTTTTATGGGGAGCGGCCGGTTTTTTGGCCGTGGCAAACTTCAGCAGGACTGATCGGGACCGGTACCAGAACCTGCTCCGCCGTTACCTTTCATTCAAGGGGGCGTTGAGCGCGATCATGGGTTTCCTGCTGGCCCTGGCCCTCATGGAAATCCTGTTTGGCCGCACCATTACACTTCCGCCGCTGCAGGTAGCCCTCGGACTGAACCTGGTGATTCTGTTTTTAGAGTGGGGCATGCGCTGGAGAGTCGGAAAAATGCAGGTCAACGACGAGGGGCTCCGGCATATCGTAAACGAGTACCCCTGGATCGTGGTTATCTGGTTGATTCTGTCGGTTACGACGCTCATTACGCTGTGGTTCCTGCTCGGATAAGAGAATGGGTGCAGGAAAAAGCGGGAAAGGCCATTGGTCCAGTCGAAGAGAAGCAAGCTGAAACGGCAAAACAGTAAGGGACGGTTCGGCGAAAGCCGGGCCGTCCCTTTACTATAAAGGGATTCAAAACGAAAGGTCATAAAGCGTTTTGACAAGCGTTAGCCGAATAAGGAAGAACGGTTGTAATACGACGAAGAAACTTGTAAATTAGGCGCTCCCTGTGCCAAAAAGTTCGGCACAGATGTAAACAAAACACGGGCCCGTAGCTCAGCGGTTAGAGCAGTCGACTCATAATCGATTGGTCGGGGGTTCGATCCCCTCCGGGCCCACTTTTCTTTTTCCCTCCTTAATACCCTCTTAAAACCCTTACATAAAAGTATTTTAACGCTCCCCTATTTGTTCAACCATCTTTTCCGACGTGAAAAAGTTTAACTGATATGTGCTAGTTTTGTAAATTATGTGGTACAAAATGTGGTACATAGTTACGGGGTGTACCCCAATAAAAAAGTTCAATGTTAAACTTGTACCACAATGATTAATGTTGAATAACTGTTAATACAACTTTTATTCTTATGGCTAGTTTAAAAAAGAGAAAGGGGACCTATTACATCCGTTTTTCACGAATGGTTGATGGTAAAAGAGAACAGAAATCATTCAGTCTCGGAGTATCGAAGAAAAGAAATGCTGAACGACTTAAGGTAGAATACCAAGAAAAATACGAAAAAGGTGAAATAGACCCATTCAGTGGTTGGACACCTAAGAAAGAAAAGGAAAAACAGCGCCGGGAAGCTCTCCCCACGTATATGTCTTTACGCGAGGCGGGGGAGAAATTCCTTGAGCACCGAACGCAGGCCGGGGAAGTGACCAAGCAGGATTACCGCACGCATTTTCGGATGCTCGAGCGACAGGTGGGGCGAACGATGCCCGTCCAGAAAATTAAGGAATCAGATATTCGTGAGTTCTGTTTTCGTGAGGATCTGAAGAAAAGCACCCAGAAAAGTTACCTCCGACACCTGAAGCCTTTCTTTAACTGGTTGGAGGATCAAGGCATTGTCACCGAAAACGTAGCCGATCCCATCAAATATCCAAAAGTCGAGCATAATATCGTAGAGAAGACGATCAACGAAGAGCAACTGGAGGAGATCGTTAAGGCCTATAACGAATATCAAAGAGAGAAGCAGGAGAAAGGTCACATCAGCCAGCCCTTTCAGATGCAGATGTGGTTCGTTCCGCTGGTCAAGACCGTCTTTTATACCGGATTGCGAGCCAGTGAAGTCGTGAATCTGACTTGGAGCGAAGTTGATTTAAAGGAGCGTTTCATCCGTATTACAAATAAAGAAGGAAGCTCTACCAAATCCGGCAAGGAACGAAGCATTCCCATACGCAAGGAAAAGCTAAAACCGGTATTGGAACAGTGGCACGGATATTTAGGAAAGCCGCAGGAAGGATATGTATTTCCCAGCGCCACCGGTTCCGGTATGTGGGACAGGATGAGTTCCGGTAATGTATCCAAGACGTTTAAAAAATACGTCCGCAAGGCGGGCCTGCCTGAAACGGTTAATTTTCATGGTCTTCGGCATTCTTGCGCCACTCAATTACTGCGTGAAGGTATGCCCATCGTGCAAGTATCCAAAATGCTGGGGCACTCGAGTTTGGAAGTCACCCGAATCTACGAACATCTGGATGAAACCGATCTAAAGGATGCTATTGATAGGCTGGATTAAGAAGGATTTCTGAATTGAGTTTAATGCTTGGTTAATACAAGGGTCTTAAGTATAAACTCAGTTATGGCCAATTCGGTAGTATTAACAAGGCCATCTATTGACCGGCGGCGATTCATAGTTCTTCAACGTTAGTAGATTTATACATTCTAAAACGTTTGAGCAAGGCAGGTACTCGTCAGAATCGTATACTGGTCCCATATCATTTCTGGACGCTAACGTCGACGTTGGAATACCTCTCAAAAAGCTCTACTTGCTTAAAAACTGCTAATTTGCCGGATTAAAGACCTGTTATCTGCTTGTTTAAACGCCATATCTGTACTAATTGAAGTTAATGTTAACAGGTAAATAGTATTTTTCACTAATACTAAGTAGTGTTTGTTCAGAACAGTTCAAAAAAATCCGAAGCGGTTCATTTTAGTTCGATATAGTTCAAAAAAATCCGGAAAAATTCGAATTAGTTCGGAAGGCTTTTATATGAATCTTGAACTACTATTTTTCTGATAACAAGAAAACATAAAGGCAAATCATATGGGAACTATAATAGAAACAAAAGAATAAGAATCTCATGAATTCCTGAATCTATTAAAAGGAAAGCCCATAGTTTTTTATTTCCAGAATCCGTTGGCATTCGGGAAGAGAAGGTAAATACTTAACTGATACACGTAAATGAGGGGCAAACTGGTTCCCGAAAAGAACGAAGAAAAAGCTAAAGAATACTAAAACACTTTCAGATCGTGTAAATATCAGTTTTGTGAGGGTGATTTTGCAGTATTAAAAGGTGAATAGATGGATAATTTCCGGTCTTACTCCACAAAACTCCAGAGAACTCTCCAGAACTCTCAAAAAGTCTCAATCGCTATCATAAACTCCACAAAACTCTCAAAAAATATCAGGCTCTTTCATTTAGGTAAAAAGCTTACGAACTTTTTTATGAACCAGGGTTATTGGAAGGGGAATAAGAAAAAAATTGCAGATTGATTAATTGACCATCGTTTTCAACTAACAATTGGTACAATGGAAGAGGCCGAGAACGAAAAATTAAACCGCATCGAAGCTAAGTTGGATGTGTTACTGGAGTCGGTCACCTATACCAAAATAGATAAAAGGTACCTGACGGCGAAAGAAGTGGCGAAGATAACCGGCTTTAATTATCGAACCGTTTTGAATCGTTCGAATCTTGACAAACATGATCCACGGTATATTCCATCTATTCGTTTTGGGAGTAATCGGAAATATTTTGAAAGGAAAGTGATTGAGAGACTATTTCTCTAACCTGTTTTGAGCTATTAGGTTAGGTATTGTTGCAACAGTCGGTCTTTTTAATTAAATATCAATATATAATCAAGCTTCAGCTTTTCGTGGGAATGCTGTTTAAACTTCTTTACCAGTGACTCAAAAAGTTATTTCATTAGCTGTTTGATTCTATAAACTGTGTTACCTCTCCAACGAATCTCTGAAATACAATTATTACAGCATCAAAAAACTCTTCAATTTTCGTTTCAGACCAACCGGTATGTTCTGCTAGCCATTCTAAGATACTTACGGATGCTTGTACGGCTATTATAACGGCTCCGAGTACAAATGCATTGAATGCAAGAAAAGCAAGAGCAGTGATAATAGCTCCAGCTATGTTGGTTCCGAGCCATACCACCAGTCCAATAGCAACGAACTTCCAAGCCAATTCCAGTAATCCGTCCTCAGTAAGATCATCAAAGTTGTCAACAACCTGATCAAAGCCGAATGAAAGGGATTGTCCATCTTTTTCCAGAATATACCCTTCATCATCAGTAAACTTGACTGCCGGCAATAGATTTTCCTGATCCCATAGCACATTAGCCACTTCTCCGTTATCCTGTTGAAGTCGAAGATGGGTATATCCGGCGGCGTTATTATCAACGAATGAAAAGGTTAGCGACTCTTGACCGGTTTCAGTGGGATAGTTAACCTTTATTTGTTCTTCCCCATTAGTTATCAAATCCTTTATTAGTCCGAAACTCCCATCTAGCTCTTTCTTTATAGCTTGGGAATCATTTGTCAATTCCAGTGTAGGAACGTGCGAATCATTACTGGAGAATATTTCGCACCCGGTGATAAGTCCCGCACTGCCCAATAGGGATAGTTTGGTAAACTCTCTCCGATTCATTTAATTTCGATTATTGCGATTAACATTATTTAGAAATAGCGCTCTTCGTATTTTTCTAACTTATTAAACTCTTCCTCTCGTTTGCTCTTAAACTGATCATCTTTCTTATGTACATTTACTATCAGGTCAGATAAATATTCAGCAGATATGTACTCCGGC
>CAYQXO010000049.1:0-7962 GCA_964421495.1 uncultured Balneolaceae bacterium
AAGAACGGGTGTCCGCCCCGGCTGCCCCATGCAACCTCCTCTTTACATGCACGGCGCATTCAGGTGATCTTCGCAAGGCTCGAATTCGAACTCGAGGGTGGTGTGGGTGATACCAAATTGCTCCTTGAGCAGTTTTTTGAGTTTCTTCTTTATTTCTTCCATGGCCTGCAAGTCGCTTTCCTCGATTACCACATGCGATTCCAGGCATATTTGCTTTTCATCGAGTCGCCAGACGTGCAGATGGTGAATATCCTGTACCCGGGGAAGCGCCTGCATGGCCTCGGTGACTTTGTGAAGGTTAACCTCTTTGGGCGTGCTTTCCATTAGTATATCCACCGTCTGGCGCAACATCCGGTAACTGTGCCAGAGGATATAAAGTCCCAGGACGATAGTCAGGATCGTGTCCACGACAAACAGCCGGTAGCGGAGAATCAGATATCCTCCGATAATGACGCCGATCGATGAAAGTCCGTCGGTTAAAATGTGCAGGTAGGCGCTTCGAATATTGAGATTTTCGCTCGATTTGGCGTGTAGCAGAAAAGCCGTGATAAAATTTCCCAACAGACCGATAAAGGCAACTGCAAACATGATCTTCCCGTTAATGGGACTTGGGTTGAAAAATCGTTGAATGCCTTCATTGATAAGATACAGAGAGACTAAAACAAGTATAATCAAGTTAATGAAAGCACCGACAATCTCGGCCCGACGGTAACCGAAAGTTTTGTCAATATTGGCATCCCGACCGGAAATTTTGCGGGCAATCAGGCTGATTCCGAGCGAAGCCGTGTCCCCGAAATTATGCAGGGCATCCGAGAGTAGAGCGAGGCTATTGGAAAGCAGTCCGCCGATAAGTTCGGCGACGGTGATAGCCAGGTTGAGAAAGATTGAGATCCACAGTCGTCCCTCTGTCGTATCTTTACGACGCCCCTGGTGGTCGTGGGGAGTTGCGGTTTTATTGCTGTGATCCATCGATTCGTTAGTTTGTCCAAAACAACCATTCATTGAAGCTCTCATAAATTACATACGGTTAATGCTGATTGGCAAATTACAATGAATGTATTATTATATATCAGCCAGGCAATCTGTTTAATCTTCCTTTTACTCACCATAGGCTTATCCCGTCATTTTTTATGAATATTCTTCACAGGCTCCGTTTGAGGCATGCGATGGACGCTGCATCCGGTATGCTGCTGGGTATTCTGTTGCTGCTTGGTTCCAGTGGAGCCTTTGCTTCAGGTATGACCGCCCCTTCCAGTGGATCTCTTGAACAGGAAGCGGATCCTACTTCTCCCCGTGTATGGTATCTGGCTTTTGAAGGCAATGAATCCTTTTCAAATTTGGTGCTTCGGGATGTAGTGGCGGTTGAACCTCCGACGCTCTGGAAGAAGTTGTTTTTTTGGAGGCCCACCGGTCCCGAATTGACGGAAACCGGGTTGAAAAAAGACGAAATACGTCTCGAAAGATTTTATCAGCGCCGTGGTTTTCATAATGTAGAGGTGGGATACCGTATAGAGGAGAAATCCAGAAGCTGGAAGAAAAAGGTTACCTTCACCATCAAGGAGAGGAAACCGATTTTAATACGGAATGTTGATATAGCTTACGAAGCTCCCGAGGAAGTGCAACATTTTCTGGAGGAGCAAGGTGCCTACAATAAGGCGATGCGGAGCCAGTCTTATAGAAAGGGGAAACGCTATGCCATCATTAATGAACCCGATGTAAAAGGCAAAATGATACTCGCCTTGAAAAACCTGGGATTTGCATATGCGGATATGGATGTCAAGGCAGAGGTTGATTCGTCCCAAAATGCGGCGGACCTGTTTTTTACCATGAGACCGGGACCCCGAACGCGGATCGATTCAATCCGCGTAACGGGACGTTATTCGGTTACTCCGGCTATGATAAAGCGCAATTCGGGATTGAAACGGGGCGAATATTACAGTGAAAAAAAGTTGCAGGATGCGCAGCGCGAGTTGTTTAATCATTCCCTGTTTCGATTTGCGACGATAAGTATACCGGAGCAGCCGAAAGATTCGTCGCTCACCCTGCTTATCCGGGTACGGGAACATGACAAGCGTTCGATTGGTGTTAAACTGGGTGCGGGATGGGAGGATATAATACGGGGACAAGTGAATTGGACGCACCGCAACGTGGGCCGGGTGGGCCATCGGTTCAATGTAACGGCTCATGCCTCGTTTATTGAACAGCAATTTAGTATGGAATACCTTTTCCCCTATGTGTTTAATGTGAATAGCAGCTTTCTCGTAAATCCATTTGCACAACATCTTTTGGAACCCAATTACGAGCTGTACCGGGTGGGATTTAACAATTCCCTGATTTACCAGTACAGCCGCAACCTGACCAGCTCCATCTCCTATGAATATACCCGTAACTATGAGCTGGCACGCGATCAATATGCGGAGTTGCCGGATTCCACCCGGGATTATAATATATCCGCTATCCAGTTAAGTGGTTTTTACACCAGTAATCTTCAGCAGGATGAGGGATGGGCGGTGCGGCCCTATATGGAATTTTCCAGCCTTTTCGGATCGGCCTCTTTTGAGTTTCAAAAGTTTGTTATCGATCTCCGGCGCTATGTAAAACTCACCAGCTCGACGACCCTCGCCGGTCGTGTTGAGATGGGAACCACGTTCTACCACGAATCCGACAGCCTGCCGAACCCCATTCGTTTTTATGCCGGTGGAACGAATTCGGTCCGCGGCTGGGACCGACATATGCTGGGTCCCAAGCAAGCCGTATTGGACGAGAATGGTCAGTTCCAGCATTATGTTCCCCTGGGAGGACGTTCAAAGTTTATGTTTAATGTTGAACTCAGGCAACAACTCGATACGTTTATTGACGGATTGGGTATGGCGGTGTTTCTGGATGGCGGACAGATTTGGCAGAGGGTGGAGGAAACGGCGGTAAAACGCCCATTACGTTATGGGGCCGGCGGGGGAATTCGGTATGACTCCCCCATAGGACCGGTAAGGGTCGATCTGGGCTATAAGCTGAATCCCTCGCCGAAAGACCTGGATCGCTACGGCGGCCGGAATTTTGGAAATTTTGCTAATCATTTCGCCATACACTTTTCAATCGGACAGTCATTCTAAGGGATGCAGGACATGGAACAGAAAGATAGCCGACAAACCCGCTATCGCGGTTTAAAAATAGCTGGATGGGTAGTGCTGCTTTTACTTTTGCTTATGGGGGGACTGCGACTTTCCTTGAAAACTGCATGGGTGCAGGATATGGTTAAAAGAAGCGTGCTGTATTTTGCCAATCCCTACCTGGAAGGGGAATTGCATATTGGACGACTTGAGGGGGATCTGTGGAAATCAGCGAAATTGCATAATATCCGCCTGACGGAAGCCGGCGGCGATACGGCAGCGCATGTCGATTCGCTGCTTCTCGATTACAGTATTCCGAGTTACTTTACGGAGGCATTTAGGATAAGCAGGGTTAAAGTTAACCGCCCGAGTGTGACAATGACCAGGGATACGCTGGGCCGGTGGAACCTGGTGGGCCTGGTGCGAATGCCGGAAGACGAGGAGCAGGCGAAATCTGAGTTTTATTTTGAAGTTGAGCGTTTTGACCTCGAGAATGGACGGGCGAGAGTTTTTCCGACGGTCAACGATCCGGACTCCTCCTATTACATGAATGAATTAAATATAGAGGCCCGTGGAGCCTATTCGTCGTCGGGATACAGGGTGCAACTCTCCGAACTTCGTTTCCTGGCCAAGCTGCCGATGCTCCGGGATACGGTGAGCCTGCAATCGCAGGCCCGGTATGAAGAACGGCGGATTACGCTCGATCAGTTGATTCTGTCAACGGGAGAGTCCCTGTTCTCTTCGGAAGGTTCTTTCAATGTTGACAATAACACATTTGAAGTAAGCAGCCTGCTGAAACCGCTCTCCGCCTCCGATCTGCAATCCGTGTCCAATGTTTCGCTGGCCCAGGAACTGGAGGTGCAATTATCTCTTGACGGGAAAAGTTCCGCTTTTCAAGTTGGAATGGTCGCACAGGCGCCGGCCCTGGAACGGCTTGAAATAAAAGCGGGATTCCAGTGGGACAGTCTGCTGGCCGTGGACCAATTTTCCATGGAACTGTTGAATCTCGACGGTCCGTCGTTGGTAAAGTCGGATACGATCGACTGGCCCCGAGTCGAGCGGTTTGATGCGCGGTTTACCGGTTATATGCCGTTGGCTGAGTGGGAAAAAGGAAGGTTGAGTGGGTCAGCAAAGGGTTGGAATATAGCTTACGGCGACCACCGGGTGGATACGGTTTCAGCCGATCTGGATTACGAAAATAGCCGGGGAGCACTGAAAGCGAATCTGACGCGCGAGGAGGAATCGGTGGACCTGGAGCTGATGCTGAATGAACCGGCAAATCTTGAAACATCTCCCTGGACCCTCGGACTGGCAACGAGCAATTTTCGGCCCGACTATTGGCTCGGACCGGGCGTTCCGGATGGTTCGTTGAATATGGAGGCGGATATCACCGGTAAAGGTTTGGCGCCGGGCGAAGAAGATTGGAATTTCAACGTACTTTTACGGGAGAGTCGCCTGGGGGACCAGAACTTCAAGAAAGTGGAACTGGAAGGAGTTGCAAATAAGGATAGTGTAAGTTCCGAAGCTAACCTGTCGCTTGCTCAAAGCCTCGTAACGGGTTCACTGCATTTGAAGAATTACAGGAACGAACCGCAGTACGGGTTTGAAGTACATTCCGATAATTTTAAAGTGCAGGATATTGCGGGACTGCAGGCTAACAAATCGGATTTCAGGCTTCACCTCAAGGGCGAGGGAAAAGGGGTAACCCCCGGCAACCTCCGGTTGAATTCCACGCTCAGCCTCGATTCCTCGTCGGTAAATGGGGCTCCGATTCACGAACTGCATGCAACGCTCCAGGTGCGGGATACCGTATTAACCGTGAAAGATGCAGTCTTGAAAAGTGAAATAGCGTCTGGCCGTTTTTCCGCCCGGCAACATCTAACCCGCTACTATGATCAAGATAACCGGCTGGATATTGATATGGAATTGCAACATTTGCAGCCGCTGGCTTCTTTTGTGAATGCGGAAATTCTCAAGGCAGAGGGAACACTTGTCGGCGCCATACGACCGTCCGGGGATGAAGAATTGGAGTTTGACGGGGGGATAGATCTTCAGAATGCAAGATACGATTCCCTTATCCATTTTGAGGGAGTTAAGGGAACTGTGCTGGTCGACATTAAAAGAACGCCGAGTTATGATATTGAAGTGGCTGTAGATCGTCCAACGATAACGTCGGTTGTATTTCAGGATATAGGTATACGGTCAACCGGAGATTTGCAATCAGATGTAGTCCGGGGTAGCCTTGCCTTCAATATGCATAGCGGAACGGGAGCGGAGTTGAATCAGGAGGGCAATTACGTCATCCGTCAGGATACGATGGAATTGACGACGCATTCCATCGAATTTCAAACTCCCGATCATCAATTGAACCTGGTGACTCCTTTCAATATCGCCTATTACGAGTCCAGGCTGTCAACCGACACTCTTAAAATGAGAACCCGTTCGGGTACTCCATACCTGGAAGCGGCCGTTCCGCGGTTGGACAGCGTTCGTCAACAGGCTTACCTCAGGGCGAGGGAATTGAATATGCAAGCTTTGCAGGAGATGCTGTTAAACCGTTTTTATATCGGGGGATCATTTACCGGCCATTTGATGATGGACAAGGAACGGGACCAGATGGCTATGGAAGCGGGTGCCCGGATACAACAGTTTCGTTATGAAGATATGAAAATCGACTCGATCGTAATGACATCGAATATCCGGGATCATCGATTCGAGGGGAATATAAAGGTGAGTCACACGAACAAGGATATCCTGACGGCATCTGCGAATCTGCCATTTAGAATGGGCAATCCCCGGGACTTCCCGGCTGAATTTTTTGAGGAGGAAGTGGAAGGTTCGCTGCGGATAACACCGATTAGTTTGGACGTAATTGATGGGCTTGACGATTTGTTGGGCTTCAGCCAGACCGAGGGGAAAGTTCGTCTGCGCGGCGAGTTGAAGGGAACGGCGGGAATGCCAGGTGTTACCGGATTTGTGGATATGACGAATGCAAACTGGTCTGGGGTGCCGATAGATTCGGCTTCGGCCCACCTGGAGTATCGGCATGAGGCTGAAATACTGGACTTGACCTCAAGTGTTACTTCGCTGGGTCAGGAAGCGTTGGATTTGTCTGCCGGAATCCCCATTCAACTGGATTTACGGGAATGGAAGGTCAATATTCTCCGGGATTCGGAGGATTTGAACCTGGTGGCTGAAACCAGGCAGTTCGATTTATCCTCGCTTAACGAGTTTCTTGATCCTGAATACATAAGGAATCTGAAAGGGCGGCTCGACGGTAAGTTGGCGTTAAACGGCACGCTTAGTTCCCCTTCTTTTGATGGATCTTTACAGTTGAGTCGGTCGTCAATGCTGTTGCCGCGGGCGGGAACAACCTATGGGGAGATGAATGGGACACTGGTTTTTGCCGACGATGAGATCAGTCTCCGGGATTTTTCCATCAAAAACGGAGGGAGCTTACAGGCTTCCGGTACGCTTGGATTTAAGGGGATAACGCCGGTAAATATGGATTTGAAGGTAACGGCTCGCAACTTTAGAGCTGCCGATAACCGCAACTACCAGTTTATCGTTAACAGTGACGCCCGGTTGCAGGGAGATCTGCATGAGCCGAAATTGAGTGGCAGCCTGGCGTTTCAAAGAGGATTTTTAAACCTGGAGGAGTTTGGGGAAAAATCGGTTGAACAGGTTACCCTGGAATCGGAAGACGGTCGTGAAGGGGCGGAAGGTTTTATGCTCTATGACTCACTGGATGTGACGATGAACTTGTCGGTTAAGCCCGACTTTGATATACGAAATCAAAAATATGCGGATATGGAAGTGGGACTGGAGGGAAGCGTCGACGTGGTGAAGGAAAAAAAGGGAGACTTGCAGTTATTTGGAACGATCAACGGTCGTGAGGGATATATACGAACGTTGGGAAAGCGCTTCAAAATGGAAGCGGCGCAAATGCAATTTTCCGGACAAGCCGACAATCCGAGCCTGGATATGCGTTTTTCGCATGAGCCGCCCCAGCCCAAAGAGCGAATCATAATTTATTATGTCATAACCGGGACCCTGCAGGAGCCCGAATTTTCCTATGAAAGTGAACCGCAGATGGAGTTGGAAAATATGATCAGCTATACCCTTTTTGGTCAGCCGTACTACGCCCTCGAGTCCTGGAAACAGGTGGTGGCGCGTCCGCAGGGCGGCGGCGGAGCGGCGACCAACTTGATGACGGAGGCGTTGTTAAACCGGGTGGAGTCACTGGCGACGCAGAAACTGGGAGTCGATGTAGTACAGATTGAAAATAATCAAAGTGGATCGGGAGGAGGAACCAGCATTAAAACGGGCTGGTACCTGAATGAGAGGACCTTTCTGGCTATTCTCAACAACATCAGCGGAAGTACGCCCAATACCACATTTATTCTGGAATATATGCTCCGGAAAAACCTGGAATTGATACTTACCCAGGGCAGCGAATCACGCGAGGGCATCGATTTGCATTGGCATAAAGATTATTGAATAAGGGCGTACAAAGTACGCCCGTCGGAAGCCGGAAGACAGAAGACGGAAGGCTATTCCGATCGGTAATACCGTTGTGTATATACACTGCTAGGTTACTTGCTGGAATAGACTTCCGCCATCCGCCTTCCGACCTCCGGCAGGGCGAGCGAAGCGAGCCCTATTCATACGGATGATCGTCGCGGATCAGCAGCAATATGGCGGAATGGGGCACGATCAGGTATTTTTCGTGCTCGAACTCGATCTCGTGACCTTTGTTTTTCAGGAAAATGGCCAGATCCCCTTTATCGGCCTGCATTCCTATGTATCGCGTGTTGCTGTCAGCATCCTCTTTCCAGGATTCGTCGAATCCCTG
>CAYQXO010000049.1:7972-18165 GCA_964421495.1 uncultured Balneolaceae bacterium
CTGTCTGTTCTTCGACCACTGATTCCGATCCGAATCCCTGTTGATCGGGAATCGGGTATCCCGGTCCCGTTTTAAGCACGTATCCACTCTGGATATCCTCTTTTTCCTGTACGGTGGAAGGCAAAACCAATCCGCTGCTGGTACGGGATTCCATTTCCCGGGGTTTCAGCAGCACGCGATCCCCGACCACGATGAAATTGTCCACTTGATTCAGATAATCATGTATCATAGGTAGCTGACAGACCATTTAAAGCTCAGATTAGGCCGTAAAATTTATCATACCGATTTAAATAAAGCAAAAAACATTCCGCGGCAGCGTTGTGGTATGAATTTCCGGGCATGTTCCAGTTTGCGGAATGGGTGGAACGGAATAGGCGACTTGCAAAAAAGCCTCAAATGCGTCAATATATGGTGAAAGATTTATTTTAGTGGTACGTTAATAACATATAAACCGTTCGCACCGGTGTTTCAATGAGCTCAAATGGAAGATTATTTTTATGATTCGAGGTGGTTGGCGTATAACGTCATTGACTATTTTGATGGTCATCCTCTCCGTAGGGGAAGGAGTGGCCGCGGAACATGTTCCCGATACGACGGCGAATCAAAAGCTGATTAATGTAAATTACCAGGAATTGCAGCAAGTGATGCGGTCGTATAAAGGGGAGAAGATTGTTTTACTGAATATCTGGGCCACCTGGTGTGGGCCTTGCGTTGAGGAGTTGCCGCATTTGGTTGAAATCCAGCAACAATATCCTGAGAAAGTTCAGGTAGTATTACTATCGGCCGATCTCAAAAAGGATCGAGGGCGCGTGGTTCCTTTTTTGGAAGAGCTGGGCGTGACGTGGACTACCTATTTTAAAGCGGGAGATAACCAGCGGTTTTTGAACCAATTGTCCGATCAATGGAGTGGAGCCCTGCCCTATACTAAAATTAAGGATAAGGAAGGCAGGGTTGTTGCCGAATGGCAAGGTGGAGCTGACTACAAAAAGTTTGAACAATATATTCAACAAGCTATGGAGGATACCAATGAAAGTAATTAAAATAGTTCTATCGACGGTGCTTATTTCACTACTCACAGGTATAGGTTGGCAGGCGGCTGCACAAAGCGAAAAAGAAGCCCCCGTAAAGCCATTGGAAATAGGTTCTGAGGTTCCAATGCCGGATCATAAAGTAAGAACAGTATCGGGTGATGAGGTGACGTTGGGGCAAATGGAAGATTCAAAGGGATTGTTGGTATTATTCACCTGTAATACGTGCCCCTATGTCAAGGCCTGGGAAGATCGTTATCCGGATATCTATCGGTTGACCGTAAAGCATGATTTGGGGATGATTGCCCTTAATCCGAATGAGGGAACTCGTAGTGACGGAGATGGATTCAGTGATATGAAGAAACGGGCTAAAGAGAAGAAATATAGGTTCCCCTACGCCCTGGATCGCCATCATCGCCTGGCTGACGCTTTCGGGGCCACTCGAACCCCGGAGATCTTCCTGTTTGACCAAGAAATGAAACTCGTATATCACGGGGCGATAGATGATAATTATGAGTCGGCCGAAAACGTCGAGAAACCCTATTTAAAAAATGCTATTGAGAATTTATCAGACGGTAAAACTATAAAGCCCGCCACCACAAAATCATTGGGCTGCAGTATTAAACGAGGTGACTAAGAAAGCGCTCTGTTAGTCATTTAATTACGAAAACAAAACGGGTTAGGAGTCTGTCGGTTAGATTCATATCGACAGGCAATATAAAAATTCTGTCATTTAGGCACATACCGCAATAAATTAGTAGCTCGGACATTATTCAACCTAGCAGGTACAGCCTTTTGATTTTTAAAAACCGGTGTATGTGAATGAGGATATGTCCCTCTCAGCTGCGATATATAGATCGTACGGATTTCGTCTCCGGATTGTTGTAAAGGCTGTCTGCCTGTAACGTGATCCCTGCATATTCTCACCTCCACTATACCTTTTGTTTTACATTCATCAGAAGGATTGAACTTTTTTAAAAGCGGTTGCGGGTCAGGGTTCGTATGATGAACAAGATGTTTTATTTCTTAAAAACCTATTAAACCGAATAATAGTATTATGCTTAGAAATAAGAAGAGCAGAAAGGATTTAAGAAAACACTATTTTATTTTGTGGCAAGTCGGTTTGATTGCGGCTTTGTTGGTGTTTATCGGCGCGTTTAAATACAATATGTATACCGAATCGAAAGAAGAGGAGAAACAGGAACAGACCGAGGACCAGGAAGTTATTGAAACCGAAGAGGTTGTCCGAACCAAACAAGTGGATGAACCTCCACAGCCATCCACTCCCCAGCCTCCGAAAGAAGTGCCCAACGACGAGATCATCGAGGGTGAAGTAGAGGATCAACTGGATCAGATCGATCAGAAGATGAGTTCGGGTGGAGACAAGCTTTCGATGCCCCCGCCGCCGGAAGAGGAGGAGGAAGAAAAAATACATAAAGTCGTTGAACAACAACCCCAGCTTATCGGCGGACTCGATTCACTTAGAAAGCTTATTGAATACCCTCCAATGGCGAAACAAGCCAATATCGAGGGACGTGTATATATTCAGTTCATCGTCAATAAAGAGGGCAGGGTTGAGGATCCCGAGGTCCTGCGCGGTCCCGGTGCCGGCTTGAACGAGGAAGCGCTTCGGGTAATTAAGAAAGCACGCTTTAAGCCGGGAATACAACAGGGCCACCCCGTCAAAGTGCGTTACACGATGCCTATTATCTTTTCGCTGGACCAGAATCGCGGTTCTTGACCAACAGGAATAGGAGGCGGCGAGCCGTGACTTTACCGGGGATAAGATAAATAATCCGATTTTTTAAGGGATGTCGAGGAGGGCAAGATCAGCTTTTATCTTATAAGTTTGGCTGATTGTAGCATTCCGGGGTTTCTTCTTTTGAATTTGCGGATTTTAAAAACTTCTTTTACAGAGAGAGAACGTAATTTCTGTAACATCAAAATTTCGATTAATTTCTGAAAATGTGTAAATTGCCCCTCTTCTGGTTGAAGATTAAATATTGAGAGGGACGTAATAAACCTAACAAATTTTTATATGACATCTATCTATCGCTTCTCGTTTGTTTTATGCCTGGTGCTCGTTGTTAATGGACTTATATGGGTTTCGCCCTCGGCCGCCCAGGATGAAGAGTCCGTTTATTTTGATCGTCGTGTAGTAAACTCAAATGGCGATCTGTTGGACAGATCGCTGTCGGAAATCAGCTTTACCGCTTTTCTTAACAGCGAACAGGACTCCATTCTTATTGAAACGGCGCCCCGATGGGACGGCGGTGTTTCGAACTGGGATGCCGGCAATAGCCTGGTTGGCCTGGAACTGCAGAATTTTACGCACTTTGCCGCGGGTGATACGGTATACTTGCGGTTTACGGACCGGGTTGGCAGCGAGCAGGGGACGATATCCCAGTATATCGAAAATGTTCCGTGGAGCGATCCGGATCCGTTTGGAAGGATCTCCCTCGAACAGGTTGATCTCCCCGATCGACCCCTGAATGTTGATTTGTCTGTTGACTCGGAGAATAATCATACGGTTACCTGGGAGGCTAAAGCGGGGATGACCTACCACGTTTATCGTACCAACCTTGAAAATGTGATATTCAACGGCGAACACCGGGATCTTTATACCCAGGTTGCTAGTGATTTGAGTACCGACAGCTATACCGATTCAAATACGGAGGCGGACGGTCAGTATGCCTATATCGTGTATGCCGTCAACGAAGCAGGCGTCTGGAGCAGCCATTCGAAGTCGGTCCGGCAAACGGACGGCGGGTCCGATGAATTGGAGAATTCGGTCTATTTGAAGCGCCGGGTTATCGATTCCAATGGAGATCTGGTTACGGCACCCCGCTCGAACATTTCGATCACCGCATTCGTAAATGGTGAACGGGATTCTATTCTGACAGAAAATGCTCCTCGATGGAATCAGGGGGGAGACAACTGGGATCGAACAAATAGTATGGTGGGGATTGAGTATCAGAACTTCCTTCATTTTGCTGCGGGCGATACGGCATATTTGCAAACCACGAATCTTGCAATCGAGGAGCGGGGTACCATTGTTCAACCGATAGATACGATTCCGTGGAGTGACCCCAGCTTTTTTGACCGGCTGCAATTACAGTCGGCCGACCTGTTGGAGAAGCCGCAAAATGTGGAATTGACCGTGGATGATAATTTTGAGCGGACGGTGACGTGGGATGCGGAATCGGGGCTGAGTTATCATGTCTATCGACGCGATCGGCGAGATACCGTGTTTAACGGCGATTCCCGCAATCTCTATGCCCGGATCGCCAGTAATGTATCGGGAGGCAGTTATACGGATCCCAACTCGGATGCGGATCGCCGCTTTGCCTACATGATTTACGCGGTGGACGGTGAAGGAACGTGGAGTGTGCATTCGGAGGAGGTGCTGCGCAAAAAAGCATTGACCGGTCTGCACGTTTCCGGTCATAAGGCGACCAATGTGACGCTTGCCTGGGATTCGTTCGAGCCGGTAGTCGGACGTCTGGCCGGTTATAATATTTATCGCAGATCGGAAGGCGGTGAGTATGGCAATCGACCTACGGCTTACAGCAATACGGATACGATGTATACCGATACCCGCCTCCAGCCCGGACAAACGTATTATTATAAAGTCCTGGGACGGAATTATGACCGCGAGGATCTTGGAGAAGTCGAGGAAGTGGAGGTGACGACCGAGTCGTCTACGGAGGGTTATATGACCTATACCAACTTGAAAGTTGCCGTGGTGTTCTATAAAAACGCTCCGCATGTGAGTGGGTCGGACTACCAGATGTCGGAGACGGAAGTGGAAAACATGAAATTCCTGATCGAAAAGGTTCGCGAACATTATTGGCGTAACACAGACATGGAGCTAAACCTGGAGGTTGAGCATATCGAATTTGACGAATACCTGCCATTGACGGATAACAGCGGCACCTCCACCGGGGAGACGGGAACGCACCTGGAAAACAAACGGGGGGTTGTCAATACACAGTATGATATTGTTTTTCGCCTTACCCCGTCCGTCGGCGGTTTCTGGTCGTGGGGGGCCTCTGATCTGTTGGGTCTCCCCGGTCCCGACCGGCAGACGGGCTTTGCCCAGATACGCTGGCCTATCGGCTCCATCAGCGGCTTTAATGACGGGTATCCGGCGTACTTCCCCAATATCAACTATACGAACATAGGCAACAATCTGATATGGACGTTCACCCACGAAATTCAGCACGCTATCGACGGAGTGTATAACGTCAACGGGTACCCGGAAATGGGACACGGAGATTTTCCCCAGCTTTATGCTACGAGCCAGATCGATGATCCGGCTATCGGTTGTTGCTATCCCGGTTACCCGGAAAGTTACACCAAACTGTTCGGTCGGCGATTCAGTTTTCAGAGTACGATCATGCGTGATTTTCAGCCGTACAAGGGCTTGAATTCGAATTGGGGCGATATGTATGAGACGAGGGATGCTGACGGAGACGGTATGCCGGATGATGATCCGCGGGTACCGCTTGATGAAGCCCGGTTCGGGACGAGTGCCGGTAACCCGGATACGGACGGAGACGGGTATACTGACAAGCAGGAAGCGATCGACGGTATATTTCACTACAGCTTCAGCGATCCCCAAAAGGTCGACACCGATGGAGACGGTATTCCGGACGGTGAAGACCCCCATCCCCGATATCCGGTGGATACCCGCATCAAGACCACGGCCGACACGTTTGTGCCTTCGGTGGATGGCAATATCGACGAGTGGCCCGCACATACGCTGGTCAACGATACGGTGAGTAAAGTCGAGCAAGACCGCTCTTTTGCTCCCAACACGTATATGGCTTACAGCAGTGACTCGCTTTACCTGGCTTTGGAATTGCCGGTGTATGCAGAGCCGATTATACGATGGGACTTTGATTACAATGGACGATGGTACGGCGCCGGAAATACGACGATGGAAATTAATCCCGAAAACGCCCGGTTTTCCCGGTTGCAGACGTGGGTGGCCAGCGACGAGGCGCGTCGTCTTGACGAGCAAATTAACGACAAGAGTGAGGGCGAAGGCAATGGCCTCTGGGATGATAACGGTAATTTCATCAGCCAACTGGGAGGACGTATTTTAACGACCTCCGACATCAACCTGGCCGTGACCGCAACGGAACCGGGTTACATCGTCGAGTTGGCTATACCAAAAACCGAACGGGCCAACCTCATGCTGGAAGAAGGTAACAACATCGGTTATCATATTGATTACCACGATATCTCAAATGAGGGAATTGGCGCTTACACCTATGACCAGTGGAGCTATGTTTATATGAATTTCTCCGGTCTGAAAGCGACTGACGCGGAACCGGATCAACAGACCGTTCATACGTTTGATCTGCAGTCCAATTACCCGAATCCATTTAATCCGAGCACAACCATCGAATATTCGGTCGGCCAGCCCGCCGAGGTGACTTTGAATGTCTATAACATGCTGGGTCGAGAGGTGGCTACGCTGGTGGATGAACAAAAATCCGCCGGAGCCTATAAAGTCCAATTTGATGCCCGCAATCTGTCCAGCGGAGTCTATTTCTACCGATTGCAGGCCGGCAATAAGTCACAGGTCCAAAAAATGACCCTGATTAAGTAAGGTTACAACGGAGCGTGAACTGGACTAGTGTAAAAGGGTCGGGTTGCGTCCAAACTGTCGTTTAGAAAAGTGATGCAAACCCGGGCGGACGGCTCTGAAGCACTTGAATTATGCAGCCAGAAGCAAAATATATAATTATGCTTGCATGGTAGGATATAAGGCTATGTCCAAGCATAGCAAAGTACGGCTGGATATTTCTGGCTGAAGAGATGTCCGCCCGGGTTTTTAAGGCTTCAAACCAACATGAGAACGCACAAGCGTGGTCGACATACCTGAGAGTAAAAGGGGTTAATAGCCTATTGGACCGGGATTTTCAGCCAGCGTCCCTGGTCGATCTGTTCATCAAGTTCAACCTGGTTGATGATGGCAACGTCCAGCGGTTGGATGTCCATGGGCAGCGATTCGGGTAGAAAGGCTTTGAAGGGAGCCCTTTTTTGGGCTTTGAAGGTTTGAAGTCGTACCGGTTCGATGTTCAGTATGCCGGAGTCCGTCAGGCGGTCAAACGACGCTGTTACCCGTTGAAAATCAGGTTCAAACGCATCATATTTGCCTGCGTCGGTATAATTTAAATACCGGTATACCGTATTGTTATATTCCACGGCATACAGGTAAAGGGTCAGCGGAGTTCCATCTTCAAGCGTAGCCTCTGCCTTGGCTGCATAGGCCGTCCATCCGTTTTTGTGCTTGGTTTCCCCCTCTTCCGATACTTTTATCTCCTCTCCGGACGTTACGGATTTGACCGATTGCCGGGGGGAATCGGTTTCTGAATCAATTCGGAAGATGGATACGGCGTCTTCCTCGGGACTCAACAACACCACCTGTGACGGCTGGTTGATTAGTTGCCATCCATCCGGTATCACGTATTTAAATTCGAGGTCCGGATGGTAGAAAGTGCCGTCTCTGTTGAATCCCTGTCTCGGGTTGTCGCCGAAAACCAACCCGTCGACCATCTCCATATACCGGTCTGTGTTTCTTTTCGTTTGCTTATAGCCGCGCTCCTCCCATATGTCTGCAATTTTCGGGATAGTCTGGGCTCTCTGGCCCGGGTCCGGGTGGGTGGATAAAAAATTCGGGACGCTTTGCCCGGAATTTTCTGATATTCTCTCCAGCGTCGTAAACAGGGCGGAACCTTCTGCGGCATCATATCCGTTCATGGCGGCATATTCCACGCCCAGCTCGTCGGATTCCCTTTCGGCATCACGGCCGTAGCTCAGAAACAGCAGTTGGGCGGCGGTACTGCTCAAATCCATGAGGGTCTGCCCGGGTAGCCCAAATATCTCCTGTCCCAGTACGGCTCCCCCGACGACCGCCACCTGGCCGATCTTCTGATTCAGAGCCCGCTGAGAGGAATGTCGGGCCGCTACATGTCCAATCTCATGACCCATCACTACCGAAAACTGGGCTTCGTTACTTAAATGAGCCATCATACCCCGGGTAAAGTAGATATATCCTCCCGGCAGGGCAAAGGCATTGATGACGGGACTGTCGAGCATGCGAAAGGTGAACTCCGTCTCCCTGAATTTTTGGTCGGTATCGGATCGTCTTAAATGACTCTTCTCGAGCATTAATTGCCCAATTTCATCCGTATAGGCAGCCAGTTGTTCATCGTCGTACAATCCAAATTGTCCGACAATTTCCGGATCCACTTCCTTCCCGATCTGGACTTCCTGGCTCCACGAATATCCAAAGGCGCGTTTGTTACCCGTCACCGGATTTTTCTGAATGGAACATCCTGCCACGAGGAACAGGAGGAAAAACGGAAGGAATAATTTAGTCGTCAGTTGATTCATAATCCTGGTTTTTGATTTAAACAAAGTGCACCGCCCGGTTTTCGGTTTCTCGAATTTTGAGCAATTCCGGTAAAAACGGGTCAACTTGCAAGAAAGTGTTTCCCCGCTTTTTTAAGCCGGTTCCTCATGATCGCCCGCTCAGCAAACGAAAATAAAAAACTGAAACAGCTTTCTCGACACTCTTTCAAACGTACAGGAGGGCCTGAATCTATTGTTGCCTGTATGCGAAGATTGACTTGTAAGGGGGGAGTCGCTAATCCATTACGGGTTTTTGCAGAATTCTGTTGCGTTCTTGTTTAAGCTTTCTGTAAAAAGAAGGAGACAGTCCGGTATGCTTTTTGAATTGGGCAATCAGGTAGTCTTCGTTTTTATACCGTAGTTTTTCCGCCAGTTCCGGAAGGGAGTGCTCTTCATAGATTAACAACTCTTTAATCCGTTCAATTTTTTGCTGTACAATGAACTGAATTAAAGAGACCCCTTTTACGTCCGAGAATATCTTTAAAATCTTGTCATTATCGTCAAAGAAGTCTTGACTGATTACATCCCCAAAATGCAGGTCCGGCAATTCCTCGGAGTCATGCACCATCTCTACGATGGTAGTAATAATTCGATCGATCAACATGCTGTTTTTTTCATTCAATAATTCCAGCCCGGCCTTTTGAATATTCGCATTGATCTCATCAAGCCGTTTTTGGGAAATATCTTCATGAAACTCAATGGCGTCATGGGGTGAGATGGAAAAATCAACCCCCGCTTTTTTAAGCTCATCTTTTACGAGCATTTTACAACGCATACTCACCATAAATTTAACATACCGCCTGGTACTTACGCTCTCCATTTTTATGATTTGAATAGATTTAGGTTTTGTGTTTTAAGCGCACTCACAATATAAGATATAATCATCTTTTTTATAAAAAGAGTTGTCAAGTATTTTGTATCTGAATATTTAAAAACTCCTGGTTGTTTACACCAGGTTTTGATCATTTGACTTGAATGTGAGACCACCTATGGATATCAATTTAATTGTATGTGCCTATTTTGGCAAGTATGGTATGGACCTGCCTTTCAAATTAGGGTGAGAAAGTAGCAAATTACTATATCCGTTATACCTCTATATCCTCGTAACCACTTTTAATGATGGTTGATATCATTTTAAACCGATCATTCGCTTTAAACGAATGTCTGGAATGTGCCGGTATGATAATCGACTGTCCTGTATCGAGAAGCTGTGAATTATCATCGATGATTACTTCGGCCTTACCGTCGATAATCTGTATAAATTTGTCGAAAGGGGTGGTCTTTTGCTCCAGTTTTTCCCCGGTATCAAAGGAAACTGCATTTATATTGCCGGTTGATTTTTTAATGATCGTTTTGATCACGACTGAATCATCCACGTATTCGATGATTTCAACGATAATCATCGCTTTCGACTTCTCGACCTCTATTTCGTCTTTGCCTATGTTTATATTTTTTTTATTCATGACTTCTCTGGTGGTTTAACTTATTTATTGACTCCGGGAGTCTGCCGGCCAAGTGGAGTTTTTGTAATTCATTTTGTCTTGGGTATCAACACTTGCAAGTGTAAAAATGCAGAAATTTTGCATGGGATGCGTTACAAATTTTTTAAATTTTTGTTACACAAATAACATATCTTAGAGAAGAGAAAGTGTACGCCGGTAAAGGGTAATGCCCGATTGTGAGATGCCCTGCATTCGGTTTTCATTTAATTCTGTTGATTACCCCATAATCAAATAT
>CAYQXO010000050.1:0-18060 GCA_964421495.1 uncultured Balneolaceae bacterium
GGCGGATAGATATAGCGCCTGTAAAAATCGTTCATCACATAGGAGGTGCCCCAATTCAGATGGGTGGATATCGTTGAGACAAAAGCGGACAAAAACGCAACGGCCAGCAGTCCCAGGAGTCCCGCCGGCAGCAGTTCGACCATCAGCATCGCATATCCTGCCTCCTTGTCCTCAAGCCCGGGATACGTCACCAGACTCACCAGGGCAACCAGTATCCACGGCCAGGGCCGCACCGCGTAATGCGCCAGGTTAAACAACAGCGTGCCTCCCACTGCGTTCTTCTCGTTGCGCGCCGAAAACATGCGCTGCGCGATATACCCGCCGCCGCCCGGCTCGGCGCCCGGGTACCACGAGGCCCACCACATCATCCCGATCCACACCAGCGCCGTCGACAGCATGATCTTGGGACTGGTAAACGGGTTGAAGGTCAGATAGTCGTGATCCTGCCCGAACTGGCGGACCATCTCGGCCTGCAATTCCTCGAGTCCCCCGACAAAATCCACCGCATATACCGCCAGCAGAATCGTTCCGATCAAGGCGATGAAGAACTGAATGAAGTCGGTCACCACCACCCCCCACAACCCCGAAATAGCGATGTAGATCCCGATCAAGACATATAAAACGATAATAACGGTCCACTGCTCGGCGCCGGTCACCACCGTCAGAATTTTGGCCATCCCGACAGTCACCCATCCCATAATAATACAATTGATCGGAAAGGCCAGATACAGGGCCCGGAAGCTGCGCAAAATTTCGGCCGGCCGACCCCCGTAGCGCAGCTCGATAAACTCCACGTCGGTCAGCACGTCAGCGCGTTTCCAGAGCTTGGCATACAGGAACACCGTAAAGAGCCCCGAAAACATGAAGTTCCACCAGATCCAGTTCCCCGCGATGCCCTCGCTGGCCACAATGCCCGTTACCGCCAGCGGCGTATCGGCGGCAAAGGTGGTTGCCACCATCGAAATCCCCACGAGCCACCAGGGCAGATTACGTCCCCCGGCAAAATAATCGTCCAGCGTCTCCTGTCCCCGCCACTTGGCCGCCACGGCAGCTGCTATCATCACGAGGAGATATCCGCCCATCACCAGATAGTCAAGTAGAGTAAACGACATCAGAAATTAGACTTAGTTAAGGCTTTGTGTGTGAGCGCCTGACGCTAAATTCGACTGTACCACCGAAATTGATCTTTATTCGACCAAATTATCCATAAATGGATTTCAGTTAACGCTGAATTCCAGGACTCTCTCGGACTTTCGCAAATCTACTGGGCACGGAGCGAAGTGATTCTCACGAAGTTCACCGAGCGTCAGCAATACCCGCAAAGCACACCGACTGTTAGCAATTCCCGCGAAGCAAAAAGCCGATTTTGGTTGTCTTTAACCGATTTTTTCTAATTGGATTCATCATTTTATCTCAAAACGGACTTTTCTTGCTATGATCCAGATTGCCGACAGAATCCTGTCGCACGAAAGTTAATCCCTTTTATAAAATTCATCCTTAAGCTTATTCAACGAATCGACGGATTGCAAATAGCCGGCGTAATCCCGGTGCTGTGCAACTCCTTAAAAAATTTACGTTATTACAAGAAAGCAACGTACTTAACATCAATAGTTTCATATGGCGCTCCAGCGTTATCACTTGGGTCTCCCGGTCTGGAACGAACAGCGATGGGTCGGGGAATTTTATTCGCAGGATGCAAAGCAACGGGAATACTTGCAGCAGTACGCCACGGTGTTCAATGCGGTGGAGGGAAATTCGACTTTCTACGGGCTGCCGGCCGAAAAAACGATGAAAAAATGGGCGGATGATGTCCCGAAGGGATTTAAATTCTGCTTTAAAGTCCCCCAGACCATTACCCATTACAGGAAGCTGCAAAACTATGAAGACAAGCTGAGCCAGTTCAAGGAATTGCTGGATGCTATTCGCCCGAACGTGGGACCGGTTATGATACAGCTACCGGCCCAATTCGGTCCCAACCAGCTACACAAGCTGGAAGCTTTCCTGGGCTCGCTGCCGTCGGTATACAATTACGGGGTGGAAGTCCGTCACCCGTCTCTTTTCGACAACGGGCGCAATGAACGGGCCCTCACCAACCTGCTGCAGAGTTATTCTGCCGACCGCATTATCTTCGATACGCGCCGCCTTCACGAGGATCCAAGCCAGGATCCCGACTTCAAGTCGGTCCAGGACCGCAAACCCGAACTGCCCGTGCGTTTCACCAACACCTCCTCCCACCCGATGGTGCGTTTTGTGGGCAGCAACGACGTGGAAAGCAATGAAGCCTACCTCAAGGAATGGGCTATCGTCGTGGCCGAGTGGATTCGGGAGGGACTACATCCCTACGTGTTCATTCACGCCCCGAACGAGTTTTACGCCCCGCGTATCGCCCGCCGGTTTCATACGTTCCTGGCAGACCTGATCGATCTGAACCCCATGCCGAAATGGCCCGCCCAGCGCGCCGGTCCCGAAGGGCAGATGTCGTTGTTTGAGTAAATAGGGCTCGCTGCGCTCGCCCGCCGGATGTTTATTCGTGCATGTAATCAGGTTGTGTATATACACTGCGTCGTTACCGGTCGGAATAGGCTTCGAGCTTCCGGCGGGCGAACGAAGTGAGCCCTATCTCCGTCTTCCGTCGCGGTCTTCCGATTCGAAATCGCGGCGGAAATAGTAGGTGAAATCGAGCGAGAAGGTCCGGTGCCGCCATCGGAACACATTTTCAACATGCAGGTACTCCTCATCGGTAATGGAACGGTGTCGTCGGGAATTCAGCACATCACGTATCCGCATCGAGAGACGTGCGCGGTCGTTCCAGAATGTTCGGGACAATCCCATATCCAGGGAATTACTGGAGAACTCACGGCCCTGGGTGGTCTGCCGGGGACCCCGGTACCGCATGGAGGCCTGGTAATTCCATCCGCCCAAAAACTGATACTGGAGTCGCATGCGACTCGTAAGGCGCGAGGTGCTCGCCTCGAGCTGATTATCGGATTCGGCATGATACCCGCTGGTGTTGGACCGATATAAATTCATGGATCCGCGAAGCTCCAGGTCCTCGATCAACTCCTGCTCCGCGGTAAGCTCCAATCCCCAGTTATGAGAAGTCGCCATGTTGATGGGTTGTGAATACGTCAGTCCGTCACGCTGATACGTTATATCCTCGACCACGCCCTTTTCGTTGCGATAATAGACGGACGCTAAAGCGTTGCCGGTTTCCCAGAACTGCTGAAATCCGACCTCATAGGAATCGGTAAACTCCGGATTCAACGCGGGATTTCCCAGTCGCCGGTTCCGGGTATCCGCATAACTTGAATAGGGAATCAAGTGCCAGTGACTCGGACGGGAGAGGCGTCGGCTGTAGCTTGCCTGAACGGACTGCTTCTGGTTGAATTCGTAGCTCGCGTGCAGGGTGGGAAAGAAATCAACGTACGAACGGGTCGTCGTCTCCGATGACTGATCCAGGCCCGTTTCAACATTGGTCTGCTCGGCGCGCAGTCCCAATTGAAGCGACCAGTCCCCCGGTTGGTATCCGACAATTCCGTAAACCGCATTTATATTTTCCGTAAAAGAAAAATTACCGCCAACCCCCGCTTCCAGGTCCGTAATATCCACCCAGGATCCGTCACGATACTCCTCGACCAGATGGTCGTTTCCGAGATCCCGATAGTTGGATCGCAGGCCCGCCTCCAATTTCAATTTCTCACTGTGGGGATATACATAATCAACGCGGAGGATACCCCGGGTATAGGATTCTTCATTCTCCGCTCGCTGCTCTTCCGTCGGCATATTCACCCCCTCGGTTACTTCTTCGTCAAATACAGAGGACTCCAATTCCGTACTCATATCGATCTGCGCCATTGCCGTCAACTTATGATTTTCGTGACCAGGCAACTGGTTATCATAATTAAGTTCAAATTCGAGATCCTCCTCATCTTCATTTTCCGTCTCGGTGCGCTGCATCCGCCGCATCACCGTTCCATCCTCTTGGCCGGGATCGTTGAAATAGAAGTCGGTATAGGAAACATCCGTGACATCTTCGGAGGTCTCCAGGCTGACGGACGTCGTAAACGAGAGGGTCTGGTCGGCCGGCATAAACCATTCGAGTCCGGCCCTCAGATCTCCTTCGTACTCGGTTTGCTCCGAATCGTGTTCCTGGTTATATCGATAGGACGTATCCGGGGAGTTATAGCGATACCGCTCCCAGCCCGATCCCGGATCCTGTTCGTACTCGACCCCGCCGTTCAGGAAAAAGTTAACATTGCTGCGGCGAAAATTGAGGTTGGTGGAAACTCCGTGTTCAGAGGGCAGGCCCGTTTCCGCCGAAACGGAACCGTTGAATCCCTTTTCACGATTTTTCCTGAGGACAATATTAATAACGCCGGCAGTTCCCTCCGCCTCGTATCGCGCCGAGGGATTGGTGATAACCTCGACCCGTTTGATCATGTGAGCGGGCACGCTCTGAAGTCCGTCGGAGCCGTTACTGACGAGGCTCGACGGCTTGCCGTTAATCAATATTTTTATACTCTGGCTACCGCGGAGACTCACATTGCCTTCATAATCCGTAGTAATGGAAGGCATCTGGTCCAACACCGTCAGTGCGGATCCCCCCATACTGATGACATCCTGTCCCACATTCATCACGCGCTTGTCGAAGCGATTGGTAATGGTGGTCTCCTCGCCGCGGACGACCACTTCCTCGAGCTGCCTGGTTTCCTGGTTCAGGTGAATCTCGCCCACGTTCAATTCCCGATTGGCGGGCAGGTCGATTTTATTGCTGAAACTTGAAAAGGAAACATACGTCACCCGCAGCCGATACTCACCCGGTCGGGCTTTAAGCCGAAACACCCCCGCCGAATCCGTCGAGGTCCCGTTAATAAGCGAGTCCTGGTTCGAAGCAAAAAGAGCTATCGAGGCATCGGGGATGGGAGTATCATTTTCATTCAAGACAGTGCCGGTAATTACGGCGGATTTTTCCGAATCCTGGGCCAACGCCGACCCGGCCATAAGTAACACCATTAATAGTAGAATACCTCTCTTCTGCATGATAATAATTTCTTTTAAAGATTTTTGTCTCGTGCAAATGCAGCATAAGCATCGGCTCTGATGCAAACCTGAATCAAATCTGAAGCAAATTTGAAGATGTCAGCACGTGCAAGCCGAAACTCTGACTCCCGCTGCACAAGAATCATTAACTATGCAACCGGAAATATATTTCATTATTAAAAGGGCTCACTTCGTTCGCCCGTCGGAAGTCGAAAGGCGGAGGCCAGAAGGCTATTCCGATCGGTGGTTTTGCGGTGTATATACACAACCAAATAACCAGCAGGAATAATCTTCCGGCCTCCGGCTTCCGACTTCCGACTTCTCAACACAATATTTTTCATCCTTCAACGATATATAGCCGTATTCAGGGTGAAACTCCCCGCTATGTTGCCTATACTTGGGGTTGGGTTAAAAAAACGGGCTCACCCCGGCCTTCATAATTACAACTGCTTTTCAACACGCTCATGTCCGATACGGATACCGCACAACGAACCAGCGAAGAAATACTGAAGGAAGCCCGGCGGCGGCGTACCTTTGCCATCATCTCTCACCCGGATGCCGGTAAAACGACGCTGACGGAAAAGCTGTTGCTGTATGGAGGCGCCATTCACGAAGCCGGCTCGATCCGGCAGCGAAAAGCCTCCCGCTATGCGGCGTCCGACTGGATGGCGATCGAGAAGGATCGCGGGATTTCGGTTACGTCCTCGGTCATGCGCTTTGAACAGGAGGGGACCAAGTTCAACCTGCTGGACACTCCCGGTCACAAGGACTTTTCCGAAGATACGCTCCGCACGCTGGTGGCCGCTGATACCGCCCTGATGGTGATCGACGTGGCGAAGGGCGTCGAGGAGCAGACCGAAAAGCTCTACGAAGTGTGTAAAATGCGGAACATCCCGATCGTGACGTTCGTCAACAAGTGCGACAGGCCGGGAATGGAACCGCTGGAAATCATGAGTAATATCGAAAACAAGCTGGGATTACGTCCCATCCCCGCCAACTGGCCGCTGGGATACGGCAAGGATTTTCAGGGCATATACGACCTGATCGACAAACAGCTTCACCTGTATACCAAAACCGAACACGGCACCCAGAAAGCCGAAGCCGATATTTATGACCTGGAGGAAGGTCTTGCGCAAACTCATATTTCGGATGCCGACAAGGATCAGTTTCGCGAAGAGGTCATGCTGGTCGAAGATGAATTCGAAAATATGGACCAGGACGAATACGACCAGGGGAACTGCACCCCGGTTTTCTTCGGATCGGCTTTAAACAACTTCGGAGTCGACGTCTTTTTAAGCAATTTCAGAAACCTCGCTCATCCTCCCCAACCCTATGTCGACGAGGAAGGCAACGAACGAAATATCGACGGCGATTTTTCCGGCTTTGTGTTTAAACTGCAGGCCAACATGAATCCCGACCATCGAGACTGTGCCGCTTTTGTCCGCATTACCTCGGGCAAGTTTCAGCGTAATCTGCAAGTCTACAACCAGGGCACGGGACGAAAAGTGAAAATGTCGACTCCCCATACCCTGATGGGCGACGAACGCAATATCCTGAGCGAAGCCTATCCGGGTGACGTGGTTTCGTTGTTTAATCCCGGTGATTTTCGCATCGGAACAACGTTATATCATAAGGATCCGGTTTATTTCAACGTTATTCCGTTGTTTACGCCGGAGCATTTCATGAAAGTTTCAACGAAGGATCCCTTCAAACGCAAACAGTTGCGCGAGGGACTCAAGCAGCTTTCCGAAGAGGGCGTGGTCCACGTCTTTGAGGTCCCCCAGGGCGTCGGCAATGAACTCTTGCTGGGGACCGTCGGGGCGCTGCAGTTTGATGTGGTCAAACATCGCATGGACACCGAGTACGGCGTGGAATTGCGCATGGAGCCCTCTCCCTATCACGCCGCTCGCTGGCTGCCCGACAACCGGGAGATCATGGATCAGCTTGAAGCCAGCTATTCCACTCATATTACCCACGATATGGAGAATCATCCGCTGGTACTTTTTGACAGCGCCTATGCCCTCAACCAGGCCAAGGATAAAGTCGGGGAAGAAAACCTGTACAAATTCAAGCAGGATTGAGGAATAAAAGCCGGAAGGCTATTCCTGCTGGTAGTTTGGTTGTGTATATACCCCACGATGTTACCGGTCGGAATAGCCTTCCGGCTTGCACAGCGCTCGCGCTTTGCGCTAATTTTCAAACACCAATCCGTCGGTTTGGATGCCGAGGTCTTGTAAGTCGCTCATCAGATTCTTGACGAATTTCATGGGACCGCAGAGGTAAAAGTACTGGTCCTCATCCTCGATATGTTCCCGCAGCATTTCCTTGTCAATACGACCGTGCCGGTAGGCCGGATGCTCCTCTCTCGTCAGCGTATTGATAAAATTTTCACCCAGCATCTCTCTGAATTCATCTTTCAGGATAATATCCTCTTCCGTTTTATTGGAAAAAATCAATTTATTATCGTCGATCTTTCCCTTCTGATAAAGATCGCGCAAAATAGCGATGAACGGGGTTACCCCGGCGCCTCCGGCCAGGAAAACACCCGGTCCCTTATACTGAATGGCTCCCCAGGGATCGCCTAGCAATAAGCGATCACCCGTTTCCGCTTCGCCAAGCTGATTGGTCATGCCTTCGTGATCCGAATATATTTTGATCACGAATTCCAGGTAATCGTCCTCGTTGAGCGAACAAAAAGTAAAAGGACGCTGCTCGTCCCGCCATCCTTCCTTGTCCAGGGCTACCTGCGTTCCCTGGCCCGGGATAAAAGAATAACCGGCCGGCTTTTCGGTGATGAATGAGCATACATCGTGCGTTTCACGGTGGATATCTTTAATAGTTACGGCGTGTGACATAGCATGGGAGCTTACTTAAAAATTTATGTTACTGAATCATCAATTTGCCAACCTGCCAATGAGGCAATGAACTATTTTAATCTCTTGCAGACTACCATATTGATCAATACAGTAATGTAACCAGATTATTTTCAACATTTATACATCCTTCACATAGATTTCTTTTAGAATAAGTATCAACCCATTATTCCTGAAATTTGCGAACATCTCACTCACGATCCTATTAATATTCATCTACACCTTATCTACAACAAAAGACAAGAGTCCGATCATTCGCCCCGGGAACCTGTTGGACTTTCAAAAATCTACTGCGTGCCAAGCGAAGCGATTCCCGCAAAGTGCTCTGAGCGGCTGCAATTCCCGCGAAACGAATAAGCAGATTTTGGGGACTTCTACGACCAAAAACTCGATAAGTTCCCCATACACTATCGTGGTATAAATATTTTTAAATAAAAATGGCTCCCTCCATATCAAACATGAAGCGATATCTCCACTTATTGGATAATAACATGGCTATAAATTTTTTAGATATGAGGTGGATATTGAATCTACGGAGAAATAGGTTATGGTTTGACAACTCAGAAACCCCAATCGTTACAAAATTTTTATGGCTTCCCGAAATGAACGCCAAAAAATAGCGCAGGAAACCGTTAATATTATTGAAGAGGGGACGTACACCGCGCCGTCGGGCAAGCAGGTCAAGTTGCATGAAACGCTGGACAGGTCGCGGCGGCTCTCGCAATTATACGACCCGGAGGAATTGGAAAAGATGACGATCCGACACGTTTTCAAGGAACCGGATTCGCCCTCCACTCCCGCTATCCAGGTTACGAATGAAACCACGCTTGCAGCGGCTCGCCGGTTCGCCCGGCGGCATGGCGACGAAGATATGCTGGCGCTGAACTTCGCCTCGGCCCGGCAGCCGGGAGGGGGATTCCTGAGCGGGGCCTCTGCGCAAGAGGAAAGCCTGTGTCGAAAATCGGGTCTGTATGCCTGCCTGCAGGAACAATCCAAATATTACGAGCGAAACGAGGCCTACGGCAGTAGCCTCTACACCGATCACATGATCTATTCTCCCGACGTGCCCGTCTTCCGGGATGCGGACGATCAGTTGCTCGAATCACCCTATCAATGCAGCTTCATCACCGCTCCCGCCGTCAACGCCGGGGCCGTCCGCCAAAACGAACCGAAGCGGGTAAACATGATTCAGCCGGTTATGGAACAGCGCATCGAGAAGCTCATCGCCCTGTGCGTGCATCTTTCCCATTCCCGCTTGATCCTCGGGGCCTGGGGGTGCGGCGTATTTCAAAACGACCCCGGCGACGTTGCCCGCTGGTTCGGGCGGTATCTGGGATCCGGCTCACCCTATGCTCCCTATATAGACCAGGTGGTATTTGCCGTCCTCGACGGGACTCCCGACGAAAGAATCATTAGGCCTTTTCGTGAGCAATTTGGGTAAAATTTATTCCGCCATATCCGTAATGACCTTGATCTCGGATATGGAGGCCTGGTTGCCTACATAATCCACGGCTGTCAACCGGATAAAGCGGGCCGTTACTTTCTCCGGCCAGGAGATCACCTGCGTTGAGGAATTGACCGGCCATCCTCCCTCATCCACCGTCTCAAATTCGCGGCCGTCGGTGCTTGCCTCTATGCGATATTCGGTGATCAGGCCGTTCGTTTTGTCAAACCGCGGCCTCAGCCACAATCCCTCAATATCCCGCTTTTTTCCGACGTCCAGCGTAATACTGTGGGGACGGGGATGATTTTCCGAATGCCAGCGGGTTTCCGGTCGCCGGTCGATGGCATATTCAGGTTCGAACGTCCATCCCATCCAGAAATCGCCGGCGCTGGATACGTTGGCAATCGATACCTTTTCGGGAGCCAGAAACTGCGGCGTGGGTGACGTGGCCTCCACCCGTACCTCGTCGAACTGGGTGTTGTTCCACTTACTCGTGCGCAGTCCCACATTCCCGGCGCGCTGGCGGGAATTTTCCAGGGTTTTGATCGTCTCTCCGTCCACCCTCAACTCGAGGTCATTTCCATTCATTTTGAACGCCAGGTCATGCCATTGACCGGGAGTGATGCTGGCTGATCCCTCGGCGAGGGTATCGTGTTCCTGCGTAGCGGGATCCTCGGAATAGAGGGCCCACCCGTTGGTGCCGATGCGGAAATGATATCCACCCAGCAAGGAGGTCCACGGACGCTGACCGTTAATCCGCCCAATCAGCTCCACATACCCCGGTTCGTCAAGCAGGGCTTTCGTGCTGAGGGTGTAATCGCCCGACCAGCGCGGTTCACCCACCATCAGCGTGGGATCCATCTCCCCGAGCTTATTCCAGATAATGGGCTCTTGGTCGACCATCTGCCGGTAACATTTGCCCGGACGATCCTCGCAGGTGGTCACTTCAAAAACGCCGTGCAGATTGGTAAAAAGCCGGGCTGTTTCGCCGACCTCGTAATCGTCAAAATCATCGGAAAACGGCAGCGGTTGCTCCTGGTAGGCCGTCTTGACCTCGGGTTTGGCTGCCCCTTTGCCTTGACCGCTCGTGGTCGTGAGGGAATAGACGTGACCCGGGCGGATCACCAGCCGAAATCGTCCGTCGTGCGGCACGATGGGACCTTCTCTTTTTTGAAAATGCCTGGAGGTATCATCTGACGCCATATTGGAGGTCCACAAATCCAACGGCTTGTTCGGTAAATTTTTCAGTTGAATATAGAGCGTATCCTTCTGCCGGAGATCCATGGCCTCGATGATCATGCTGTAATCCTCGCCCGAGGGATCCGCCAAGCTGACCATCGTCGCCGTCATCTTGTCGTCGCTCAGGCGTTTGCTTCCACTGTCGATATAATGCCAGCCGGGCTCGGTGAACTGGGTCGTGTGCGCGAACGCCCATATGTTCTTGCCCACATCATAGAATCCGGACCACGGCCAGCGGGCCTGCATAATGCCGGAATTGCCTATGGGCAGATTCGAATAATAGGCTTCCCCGGTATTCCATATCAGGTAGCTGGTAAATTTTCCGTCAATATACATGCGATTGAACCCGCGGGTATTGGGAGGTCCCCCGACATCATGTCCCATGCCCGCATTCGTCATCTGAAGGGGGATGCCCAGATCGCGGGCACCCTTGGGACTGGGACAATCCCGGTACTTCGTGCGCCACTGGCACGGCCAGTGCATGGCAATCTGGTCGACGGCGTCTTTGAAATCCGGGTAGGCAATCATACTGTCGACCACCGTCCATTCGGACGAATCCTGGTAGATTGCGTCGGGCGCCGGAATTCTGACGTCGGGATAATGTTTATCCAGGGCGCTGTCCAGGGCCACAAACCAGGAGGGATCGAATCCCTTTTCGTTCCAGCCGCCGATAAAATCGATTTCAAGTCCGTGCTTCTCGGCACACTCCAGAAAGGTCAGATGGTACTCGATATTATCCTCCGTCCAGACGCCGTCGAGCCATCCCGGGGCGCTCCACTGCTGGCCGTACAGAATGATATCCGGATTTCGCTTTTTCGCCTCCTTCATCAGCCACCAGTTGTAGCCCCGGTTACAGTCAACTTTGTCTCGTTTGGGCATATGAGAGGGATCCGAACCCGCCGTCGTATTGGTTCCCCCGGTGATCTCCACTTTCAGAATTTGCAATGACGCTCCATAGCCCGGTTTGTACAGAAAATCGAGGACTTCGCTGCGCTCGGGTTCCGGGTAGTCGACCAAAAGTCGTGCATTGGTATTACTGTTTGCTCCCAACCCGTAGAATTCTCGTCCCACATCGTCGCCGTCGACCGTTACATCCAGGTACGAGGTATCCTGTTGGGCCGCGAGCTCGGAGGCTCCAAATGAAAAAATAAGCAAGGCAACACCGAGAAGCTGAAAAAACGCGAAACATTTATTAAAAATACGGTAAAAGCGTTGATGCATAGGGACAGGATTAAGTGAATATTAAGAAAGCACTATATAAACAGTAGAACTTCGCTTAACCTTGTTAAACGTACGCTCATCTTCTAGTCAGGCGTTATTGGTAAATTCGTTAACTGGAAGCTTGTCAAACCGGAAACTGATGCTCCAAAGTTCCAGCTTTTAAAACCGGGCTTATTTAATAGGACATTCGCCACGGGTCCGGTAGATTCGTAATCACATTGATCTCGGCCGCCGACGCCTGCCGGTTGACATAGTTCGTCGCCACGAGCCTTACATACCGGGCCTCAACCGGTTTGGGCCAATGCGCGATTTTGTTTCCTGCTATAGCCGGCCAGGTACCTTCCTGGATCGTTTTAAAGTCCTCTCCATTCACGCCGGTTTCAATACGATACCCGGTGATCATGGCATTGGTGCTGTTAAAGCGGGGACGCACCTGGAGTCCCTCGATATTTCGGGTTTTGCCCAAGTCCAGCGTAATACTGTGAGGCGTGGGATCATCCTCGGTCTGCCAGCGAGTTTCGGGCCGGTCATCAATCACATATTCCGGTTCGAACGTCCACCCCTTCCAGAAATCCTGTCCGCTGGAAGCGTACACGACCGACATCTTATTGGCGGGGACGAATTCGGGCGAGGGCCCCGTGGGAGTTACCGAAACATCATCGAACTGGGCCTGAATCCAGGGACCCGACCGAAGCGACACGTTACCCCCCAGCTGACGGTTATCCTCAAGCTGGGTCAGCCGTTCACCGTCCAGCAGCATCTCGATCTCCTTGCCGTGCATCTTCAGGGAAAGTTCATACCAATTCTTCGGCTCAATACTTCGGTCGCCTGATTCCAGGACCGTGGTATCGCCCGTAGCCGCATCGACGCTGAACAGCTTCCATCCCTCTGTGCCGATCTGCGCATGATATCCCCCGTAAATATCGGTCCACTCGTGGTGACCGGCCACGCGACCGATCACTTCAACATATCCCTCTTCCGGGATCATCACCTGCGAACTCACCGTATAATCGCCCTTCCACCGGGGATCTCCAACCATAATGGTCGGCGGCATTTCGCCCGACTGCACCCAGGTAATCGGGTGTTCGGTGACCATCTGCTGATAACAGGTCCCGGAGCGACCGGACTGGCACGGTTGAGCCTCAAAAGCGCCATTCATATTGGCAAAATAGCGGGCCATTCGTCCGTGTTCGACCTCTTCAAAGTCCTCATTGAAGGGCAGGGGAAACTCCTCGTGTACGGTGGCATTGGGTTTGGCCCCGCCCTTCCCCGGTCCCTCGACCGAGGTTATAGAGTACGCGTGATTGGGTCGTACGACCAGCCGGAAATGGCCCTCGTGGGGAATAATTTTGCCGGCATATTGAAAGTGATCGGAAGTGTCGTTCGAGGCAAAATCGCTCTGCCACATCCGCAACATACGATGAGGCAAATTATCCAGCTTGATGTGAAGGGTATCCTTTCCCGAGACATCCATGGTTTCTATAATCATGCTGTAGTCGGATCCGTCGGGCGATTGCAGCGTCACATAGCTGGCCTTGTTGTCGAGCCGACCGCTTCCCGAATCCAGGTAGTGCCAGCCGGGCTCGGTAAACTGTGTAGTGTGGGCGAACGCCCAGATGTTCTTGCCCACATCATAGAATCCCGACCACGGCCAGCGGGCCTGCATGATTCCGGAGTTGGCGATGGGCAGGTTCGCATAATAGGTCTCGGCGGTATTCCATATCAGGTAGCTGGTAAACTTCCCGTCGATATACATGCGATTGAGCCCCCGTACATTGGGAGGTCCCCCGACGTCATGAGCCATACCCGCATTGGTCATCTGAAGCGGAGTGCCCAGGTCGCGGGCCGCCTGTGGACTCGGACAATCCCGATACTTCGTGCGCCACTGGCAGGGCCAGTGCATGGCGACTTGGTCGACCGCGTTTTTGAACTCCGGATTTGCGATCATGCTGTCAACCACCGTCCACTCGGTGCTGTCCTGGTAGATCTCGTCGGCCGCCGGAATCCTGACCTCGGGATAATGCTTCTCCAGGGCACTGTCCAGGTCCACGAACCAGTCCGCGTCGAATCCCTGTTCGTTCCAGCCGCCGATAAAATCGATCTGAAGCCCGTGCTCCTCCGCACACTTCAGCCAGGAGAGGTGATAGTCGATGTTGTTTTCCGTCCACACGCCCCCGAGCCATTTCGGCGCCGTCCACTGCTGGGCATACAGCAGGATATCCGGATTCCGTTTGCGGGCCTCCTTCATCAGCCACCACTGGTAGCCGCGGTCGCAGTTGACTTCGTCGGACGAGCGCATATGGGAGGGATCCGAGCCCGCAGTCGTGTTGGAACCGCCCCCCATTTCCACCTTAAGAATCTGCAGGGAAGCCCCGTAACCCGGCTTGTAGAGAAAATCCAGGACCTGGCTGCGCTGCGGTTCCGGGTAGTCGATCAGGTGACGCGCATTCGCCCCGGCGCTAATCGCTCCCACGCCGTCAAACTGCCGGCCGACATCCTTGCCGTCCACGCGAATATCAGGCTGGTAGGCGTTTTCCTGGGCCTGAGCCGAAATGAAAAACGAAAGGGATATCAAAACCGAAAGTATTAAATACGTGACATTACTCTTATCCCCGGCGCGGTACGTGCCCCAATCCTGTAAGGTTGTCATCCGGATGTTGTATTAATTTAAATGGTTAAAAGCCAATCAGTTATCGCCATCGAACTCTGTCCGATAACTGTTTTATGTCGGTGATTAAAAAATGCGCACCTCGAATCGGTGTCCCCTGCCAAAATCCCGGCTCTCGTTAAATGGATGTTTATTAATACCTATCAATCTAACAGGCTTTTAAATAATTACAAAATAACCCGGGTCTTTTATGCCATTAAGATCTAATGTTTTCTAAACCTTTGCTTTCTGATTTGCAAGCGATTCCTACCCTCCACTTCTTACTTCGTTAGATCCCTCCCTCCTTTTCCCGTGCTCTCTTCAATCTTATGGGAGGGCTATAGAACAGCTTTCTACGCTCCCGTCTCGCTAAATTTTTTGTAAGGATAGCGTTCGGTGCTCATCACTATAGTAGGAGTCTGTCGAACTTTCCGGTTCGAAACGAAAAAAGTCCGGTTTGAGGCAGGTTTCGGCCGATTTTGACGTAGAATAGCGGGTTTATTTAAGGAAAAATCGGCCGAAAGATATCCCGACAGTTGTCGGAATTGTTTGCAGTAGAATTGTGAAAGTCCGACAGACTCCCAGGATTAACTAATCGATATTTATCATTATACGGCAACTTCAAGAGAGTCTCATGTCTTTACAACTTCCATACGGACTGCAAAACAATGTATTAAAGCATATTTCCGAAGTAGAGAGGGGATTGGACTGCGGATGCAACTGTCCCTCCTGCGGCAGCCTGCTCATCGCTCGAAAAGGAAAGAAAACGGCCCATCATTTTGCCCACTACGAAACCACGAGTTGCAGCGGTGCGACCGAAACAGCACTACATCTGGCTGCTAAAGAGATTCTGGAGCAGGCCGGGACGATCCGCTTGCCCGACACCGAGGTTACATTTAACAGCTTCCGGGAACCGTTCAGACTTTGTAAATCCCGTCACCTTACATTTGACAAGGTCTGGCTGGAATACCCGGCCGAGGCGATGATCCCCGATCTTCTGATCGAAAAAAACGGGCGGCAACTGTCCATTGAAATCAAGGTTAGCCACGAAGTGGACGATCAAAAGCGTGGCAAAGCAAGCAACCGGGCCCTCTCCATCCTCGAAATCGACCTGTCAAAGTTAAACCGCACGCTAGGCCCGAAATTGCTGCGATCCATCCTGGTGGAAGAACTCGATCATAAATCGTGGATTTACAATCACCGGGCCCAGCTTTATCACGACCGGCTTTTGCATGCCGCCCGGCAAAAGATGATCCAGGATACCGGTATGGCCATGTACGTGCAAAATTGTCCCAAAGAATATCGCGCCAACGGCTCGGGATACTACGCCCTGGTGGTTGACGATTGCTGGCATTGCAGGCACTGCGTTCACCACGACCGCCAGGAGGGAGTTATTTACTGCGCCGCAAGTGCGACTGTTCTGGCACATTAAGGAGCAGACTTATCTTTCCAGGAGACCGTCTGATTTTAAAAAAACTGCTGTAGAAGAGCCGAGTTTGGGACGTCAGGCCGATCTTCGTGATATAGTCAACGCTTTGCGTCTCAAATTCAGCCAAAATCAATTTTAGCCTTCGCCACAATTTCACAAATCCGACAGTCTCCCGGGGGAAATATCTCCCGGGCTTCTCGCGTAAAATGGTCGATGTACTGTTAAAACGACGCTGATCGTTTACTCCTCTTTCAAATAACGCTCCAGGAATTTTGTGGTGCGGTTCCAGGCATCCCTGGCCGCCTCGGGTTCATAGTTATTACCCGACGGGTTGGCAAACGCATGATCGGCGTCGTCATAGATTTTCAGGTCATTCCATTTGTCGAGAGAATCGAGTACCGACTCAAACTGCCTGACTTTGTCCGGCGAAATCGCCTGATCATCCGCTCCGAAGTTGCCCAGTATCGGCATCTCCAGTTTTGCAAGTTTTTCCGGATCCGTTTCCAGTCGACCGTAATAGATCACCGCCGCATCGAGTTTTCCCGGCATGGTGAGCGCCCCTTTCAGGGACCACCCGCCTCCGAAACACCAACCAATAATTCCGGTTTTGGGAGCACTTTCGACAATCGCCAAATACTGGCGCGCCTGCTTTAAGTTGCTCACTCCCGCTTTTTCATTCTGCATAGCCTGTTTCATCAACTGCTGCGCTTTCTCGGGCGTGCCGGCCGTATCGCCTCCATACATATCCACGGCCAGCACCTGATATCCTTCCCCGGCGAGCCGGCGGGACATCATTTTGATGTTATTATTCAACCCCCACCACTCGTGAATTACAATCAAGCCGGGCAGCGTCGTATCTCTCGTCGTTGCCTTCGGCTCCGCATAGTATCCCCGAAGGGAATCGTCATCTACCGTCCCGTAGGTAGTCCACTCTGCTTTTACGGGTTGTGCAGGCGCATAGCGCGACGACTCATTAGCCACCGGCTCATCCTCCTTGTGCTCTTCCGCCATACGGTCCGTCACGGACTCTTGAGCTTGCTGAGTTTCTCCCCGTCCGCATCCAAACACTGCGAACAGTATTAAAAGACCCGCCATACATCCATTTATCCAAGACATGCTGTAATTAACCATACCAATCCTCACTTTTTTTGCTAGATGTGCCGAATGCTATTCTATTACTAATATTAAAAATAAGGCAAGAAATGCAATCGCTGTCGTACCAGATTAAATATACGTATAATCGGTGATTTATTTACCGAAAATCCATTATGTAATCGTCTGTAAAGATTTGTATATTTAGGCTCCTTAAATTCTAAGACCTGCGCCCGTAGCTCAACTGGATAGAGCGTTTGGCTTCGGACCAAAAGGTTGAGGGTTCGAATCCTTCCGGGCGTGCTTATCCGAAAGTCCTTGTGCGGCAAATTCTTACGGCCGGGCAGGGGCTTTTTTTGAGAACTCTATTTTTTTGGAAGTAGTAACGTCCGATGAATAATGTAATTAGTGTAAACTTTATTTGGCCTCTCTTCTTCAAAGATGAATGTCTTATTTGCTTAAACCGGGCTTTTGGCAAGGAATTATTCCCTATACAGATCCATGAAATTTTGTTCATCTTCGTTAGTACCTACTAACACGAGCTCACTTTCAGAAGGGATTTCAAGATCGGGCTTGGGATTAATAATCTGTTCTCCATCCGCTTTAATAGAGAGAACGTTACAGTTTGTCTCTTGACGTATCAATGAATCCTTCAGGGATTTCCCGGCCAGGCGGGACGGCGTTTTAACCGTAAAGACATTGAGTCCTTCCGCTATTATAACGATATCGTTTCGCTCTAAAATATTAAAGATAGCATTAGCACCCATAGAGGCATACGAAAGTACGAAATCCGAACCGGCCCGGTGCAACGTGGTAACATTACGCTGAAGGGTTGAACGGCTGATAATTTGTATATTTGGACGCAGCCTCCGGGCATAGATGGTAAGATAGATATTCATATCGTCATCGTGCGTAGTAACAAGAATACAAGGTGCTTTCTTAATACCTGCCTTTTCCAGTACGTTAAAATCTTCGGCCGAACCAAGAATATAGCGTTCATCATCTTTTATACGATCCGGATTTTTATCGATAATCCGATAATCCAGACCACGTTCATCGAAGGCTTCGGCAATAC
>CAYQXO010000051.1:0-17633 GCA_964421495.1 uncultured Balneolaceae bacterium
CCCCCCCCCCCCCCCCGCCCCGGATACTCACGGGAATTACATGCAAATAATAGAGTTTTTTTGACAAACCGGCGGGTACTCAGAAGCACTTGAATTATGCAGCTAAAAGCAATGAGTTGAAAAGCCTGATAATTTGGTGTACAAGGCACCCTCGCAGTATAGCTTGAGACGGCTGTATATTTCTGGCTGACGAGTACCCGCCGGTTTGTCAAAAAAACTCTATTATATTTATACGATTAATTCTTTGCCTTTCTTGGCGTTTTCCTGCAGTTCGCGGATGCGTTGCGGGATATCGTCTGCTTTAAACACGGCACTTCCGGCTACCAGCACGTCGGCTCCGCTGCGGACGGCCTTGTCGATGTTACCGGGTTTTATGCCGCCGTCTACCTGTATCCAGTAGTCGTAATTTTCCTCTTTGCGAAGTGTCGCCATATCCGTAAGGCGTTGGTAAGTTGCCGGAATAAAGGACTGTCCGCCGAAACCGGGATTTACGCTCATAATCAGTACCAGTTCGATATCCTCGAGTATGGGTTCGATGGCTTGCAGGGGAGTTGCCGGGTTTATGGCGACGCCGGCGCGAATTCCGTGCTTCTTGATATTCTGTATCGACCGGTGGAGGTGGCGGGTGGCTTCGTAGTGGACGGTAACGAGGTTGGCACCCGCTTCGACAAAATGATCGATGTAGCGGTCGGGATTCTCAATCATCAGGTGGACATCGGTGAAAGCGTCGTTTTCCGACGCCGCATCTTCCACAAATTTGGGGCCGTAGCTTATATTGGGTACGAAATGACCGTCCATGACGTCATAGTGCAGCCATTCAATACCGGACTCCGTACACGCTTTAATCTGATTGTCAAGCCGGCTGTAGTCAGCCGCCAACAGGGAAGGTGCGATGACAGGCGGTTGAGGTAGATCCATAGGAATCGCTCATTTTTTAAGGTTAAGGGCTGTCGTTGTCCAACGTATCCGTGGCCGTTTCCGTGGAATCGGAAAACACTGCGCCCGATTCGTCAGCTTCTTCCACTTCATATCTTTCGGAAACGACAAGTTCAACAGGCTGCCCCTGGTTCAGGCTATCCTGATCTGCGGGCTGATAAGATAGTATGGTATTTGGTTCAGTTTCTTTGTCGGGCTTGAAACGAATTTCCCCGACTTTCAGGCCCGCATCAATTAATTTATTCTGTGCTTCGCTCAGTCGCAAGCCCACGATTCCCGGAATTTTGATGCGATCCCCGCCGAGTCCGTCGCTAACCGCCAGGTCAATAGTGGTTCCTTTGGTGACCTGGCGGCCTGCCTCGATGGATTGACGCAACACGCTGTTTTTAAAGCGGGCGGTTTGGTAACTGATAGTTCCCAGTTTCAATCCGTAATTCTGAAGTTGAATTTTGGCATTTCGGAGAGATAAATCGGTGAGCTCCGGGACCACCACCATGGCGCGCCGGGCGGTATTTACCGTCAAATATACCTTGCGGTCAGGTTTGACGAGGGATTGGGCCGTGGGGGTTTGATCGATTACATAGTCGGCGGGATAGGCCGAGTGCGTGCGCCTGTTTGTCACTTCGTAGCGTAATCCATATTTCGTCAGACTTTTTTGGGCTTCCTCGAGGGATACCTTGGTAACGTCGGGAACCGTCACCCCTTCCTGGTAATTGGTATAGGCCGGCATGATCACCGTATCAAGCAGTAGAAGTCCGCCTGCCGCCGTCAGTGCCAGTATTAATCCGCCGATAAGTATTTTTCGCACTAAATGCATGTTTCAGGTTTATGTTGGAAATCCGGGCCAGGAGTCTGTCGGACTTTTACAAATCTACTGCAAAAAAGCCGGATTTGGGTACCTTATGACCGATTTTTCGTTAAATAGATCCACTATTTTACCTCAAAATCGGCCAAAATCTACCTCAAACCGGACTTTTTTTCGCTACGATCCGAAAAGTCCGACAGACTCCCGGGAGTCAAAAGCCGTAGTTTAGGGTGGCGAGTCCGCCGCCACCTCTCAATAACGTTGCATTGGCTTTTAGCTTGTGTTGTTTGAGTTTAACGGTGAAAAAAGCGTCGAAGGCGGATATCACATGATTGGCCACCATCAGTTTCAGCATATTGCCGGAGAGTTTGTAGCTGTCGTTGAACTGCTTGGCCAGACGGGCTCCTTTATACCAGTTGTCGGGCATGTCGGTTCCGTCCCAGTGCAGCTGATAGATGTTGTCGGCGGAGGTGGTTCTTTCAAAATCATTCCATCCCGGACCGAATTGATAGTATTTGCTTATGAGTTCATAATATTGTTGGGACCCGTAATCGGGTAAATGATGAGAGAAAAAGTTGCCCACTCTGCCGCTGGTATATACAAACTGGGTTTTCCTTTCCACGGATTTCAGGGTGGAGAGGGTAATATCGCCGGGTCCCTCATCCCAGGTCCCTTTTCCGTACTCAATATTGTCGATGGCATTGACTTCCTCCTCCAGGGCGATAAAATCTTCGTCGTTGAGGATGTCGTGCACCCCTTCGTGCTCTTTGTGGTAGTCCACGAGCCATGTGGCATATTTTTCCACGCTCCAGTTGGAGTTGGCAAAGTTTTTATAGCGAGCTTCCTGATCCCTGGCGGAGTTGAGTTTACTGACGTGTATAAAGATAGCCGCAGCCTCGACGGCCAGGTAAAGGGCGCCTCGCAGGTATTTATGGTTGATCAACTGTCCGGAGCCGGGGACAACCGCCGAACTCAGCAGGGCCAGCCCGGGCCGGGTGCGGAAGGCGTTGAAAAAGCCGTTCTCCCCGGCCGTAAGGGTGTCAGACGGAGGGACGTAGTGAAAGTCCTCCAGGCTTACGGGGGACGCGGAATTCCCGGTGGAATCCGACTGGTCCGGAAGGTGAGAATTCCGCATTACCGGGCTTTTCGCCAGTTTTTTTTGATATGCCGCTTCGTCTGTTGCGGTTTGGCCGTATCCCTTGTGGATTAGAGTCAGAGAAAGTACCAGGTAAAGTATGACAGGTAAAGTGCGGGTTACCATAGGACTTCAAAGTCGAAGGTTAGACCAAAGTGAAAAAGCAGGTCTTTGCCGTATTGGACCTGGTTGGATTGAGTTCCGGTGATAAATTCCTCGGGCAGTGATACCTTGAAATCGTTAAATCCGTAACTGCCGCTGACAAAAAGCTTGAGCGGAAACAGGTAGTGGCTGTTGAAGGCGAACCGCATTTCAGCGCCGACCCCGGTCTTGAGGTTGGAGCCGATATTCAGCGGTCCGTTCCAGCCGTTTCCGGCTTCGGCGTAGAGGCGGGCAAAGATTTTGTCGAACGTGTATCGTCCGTACTGGTGATTGATTTCGGTGACGAGGGGCAGGTGGTATGAGAGCTGTGCAAAGGCGGTGGTGTTGCCTCCAAGGGCAAAGAAGGGGTAACTGCGCATTCCCGTATAGCCGCCGATATAGTCCAAATAGAAGTAGTCGTCGGGCGTTTGGTTGTCAATTCCCAGGCTGTTGGCATAGAAATTATTCAAATAGGAGAAGAAGCGCGAGTAAACCTGGCCGGTCGACTCGCCCCACAGGGGGAATCCGTACCGGGTTTTGATCTCAAAAGTGTGGTTTTTGCTTTCTTCATATACGGGAGACAACGCCCCTTCCTCCACTTCGTAATCCTCGAGCAATTTGGCGGGCTCGTAGGAGTACTGGGTGAATCCCTTGATACCGATCGGCGCGATGTCGCTGTGGCGGTGATATTGCATCAATTCAAAGTTATAGGCCAGCGAGAGGGTGGTGCTTTTGTAGTACTGGGAGGTGGATCCGGGGATGACCTGTTCCAGCTCCCGGGAGTAGAAATCGTCGGTACTGACCCGGTAGGGGGCATATTGAATGCCCAGCTCGACCATGCTGTAGCGGCTGAGCTTGCTGCGAAGGAATACATCGGCTTGCCAGATGCTGTAGGCGACATCCGTATAGGTCGTGTCGGGCCGGGCGCAGGCGGTACAGGGAAATTCAACGATTGATACGCCGTCGCGTACATTGCGCCGCAGGTTGTAAAGTTCGACCGAGATGGTGGGCGACCAGTAACGTTCGATGAAGGGGAGTCCCTCGTATTCGACCATAAAGAACAGGTCGCGGTCGAGGTCCACCAGCCGGCCGGGAGCGAAGAAATCGTTGATCCCCTCGGCGTTGCGGGATCCCAGTCCGAACAGCGCGCCGCCGAAAATACTTAGCCGCTCGGTAATTTCCCTCGATCCGAAATACATGCCGGCTTTGAAGTCGCGAACCAGGTTCCGGCCGAGATCGCCGAAATTGCCGGCGGTAAGCAGTTTCCCGTTACTGCCGTTGAGCTTGGAGTAGTTGTCGAACCGGATAACCGGGTAAAAGTTGAAGTCGGTGAACTCTTCCTCGTAGGCATAAAAACTGCGCCGGTCGTCGCCGCTCCGGGTATTGAGGTCGAAGGAGTATCTGCCCGTGTCGGCCGTAGTGTAGGAGGGGGAGGAGAAAGCATGGATGCGATAGTCGCTGTAGGCATCCAGTTTATGCTTCATGCCGGTGGGGTCGTTCTCGTATGCGTCGGCCCGCTGGTCGGATCTGAATCCGGGTTGCCGGTATTGGCCGTGTTCGCTGCGGGCGAGGAGCGAGTCGAGGGGGACGTGGGCGATCTTATAGCCGCCGGATTGGTATTGTGCGTAGACCAGGCGTTCTTTCGGGTCGACGGCCGGCATGAAGGCTCCCCCGACAACGCTGGTCAGTTGACGTTCCCGCTGATTCTGCAGATTCATGCGGTAGATATTGAAAATACCGTCCGGATTGGCGGCGTAGTACAGGTAATCGCCGTCGGGACCGACAAAAGCGTCGCGGTAGTCCACCCCGTTTTGCTGCAGAACGGGGGTGACCGTACCGGAATTCATGTCGTATTTTCTGATCGAGCGCCGCGAGGTGTCGGAATAGGAGAAGTAAAGGGTTCGACCGTCGGGGGACCACGAGGGACGGGTGACTTGCTGTCCGCCGTTATAATCGGTCAGCGTCCACATCGAATCGCTTTCCATATCATACAGGGCCAGGTTCTGGGTGCCGTCATCCAGTCGGATCGCAGCAATGTTATCGCCGGAGGGCCCCCAGGCCGGATCCTGGACGCGCTGATCGTCGGTAATTTTTTCTTTTTCGCCGTTTTTCAGCGTAAAGAGGTAGAGGTCGCGGTAGGTCTCGCCGTATTTGTTGGGTTGACTCCTCGTGTAGACCAGGCGGTTGCCGTCGGGGTTGAACGAAAAGGCCGTGCTGATAAATTCGATGCGGGGTCGGCCGGTGCTTCCGTATCGGAAGGATTGGTGGCGGACGGCGGACGATCGATTGAGGTCGAGTACGTCGGATACTTTCGTGGAAGAGGAGCCGGTGCTGTCGGTTAATGATTTGAGATAGAGCGATACCCGCGCGTTGTCGCGTCCGCGGTTTGACAGGTAGGCAATCGTATCGCTGCCGGGACGGAATGTGGGATAAAAATTATAGAAGCCGCGGGATTCGAAGGTTGAAGAGGGGGTGGGATCCAGACCGGCGACGGCATCTTCATAAAAACGGGTCTGCTCCCGGGTAAAGGTGTCGTAGAGTTTTTGTCCCGATTGCCCAGTTACCTCTTCGATCACCTTTCCGAAATTATGTTCGCCGGTTTCGGCCGAACGCCGGGTGATGTCCGCCAACACCTGCTCCCCGTATTGCCCGGCCAGCCAGCTCGTAAAGGCGAAGCCGTGATTGTAGACCATTTCCCGCTCGAGACTGTTTTTCGAGCTGAAGTGACCCATTTCGTTATAGCCGAGGGCCGTACTGTCGAGCAGACTGACTCGCAGAATCATGTCGCGGTGGCTGTCCCACGTATCGAAGGTAAAATACTGTCGCTGATATTGGGCCGTTCCTTCTGCAAACCAGGCCGGAATGCTGATAGAGGCAAACGGATGTGAGATAATGCCTTTCGGATAGCCGTAGAGCACATCGGGGCGGCGCACATCCTCGTAGGAGAGCCACTGGAAATAGATGGCGGGGAGGGACCGCTTTCGCTTCATGGCCGCCTGCAGTTGAATGATATGCGTTAATTCGTGGGCGATCACATTGCGGATCCAGTCGTGCGTTCCTCGCAGGTGAGTTTGCAGCGGAGGGACCCAGATTTCAATTTTGTTGTCAAAGAAGTAGGCGGCTCCATTGGCGTAGTCTTCCCGGTCTCGCAGTACGATATTTATCTTGTTGTCGGGATTGTGATCATAGAGGTCGGTCAGATGCGGATACACTTCCTCGGCGGCCCGTGAAACGACTTTGGCCGATCGGCTGCTGCCCGTTTGAAAATGGACGAGATAATGTTCGCTTTCGATCGTGTACCAGTCCAGGTGATTGTGGGGATAACTGTAAGATCCCGGACTTACCTGCCCGAAAGCCACGTTCGTAGCCAACTGAAGTCCGCCGAACAGCAGAAAGACGACAAAGAAAAGCAGGCTCGCAAAGCGAGGGGATAGGATGTCAGAATTGTCAGTGCGGGAAGTTGGCATCAGTGAACCACTGCTATTTTGATTAGTTTTTTCTCGGTTTGACCGTCGACCGTTGCTTCTACAAGCGCGTAATAAACCCCACTGCTCCACGAGGAGGTTGACACCACCTGTTCCTCCGGCATTCCGCCGCGGGCCTGGTAGGTTTGATCGTATATGGTGGATCCATTCATGGTAATGATTTTTATCTGTACCGTCCCGGCCGACTGAAGCTGGTACCGGATGTGGGTTTTGTCGTCTGAGGGATTCGGCCAGTTGTAGGTTTCCGTATACTCGAGAATTTGAGAGCTTTTTCCGGGGGAGGAGGTCGCATCCAGTCTGCCGCTCACTTTGTTTTTGCGGGCCCGGTTATATCGTGATCGCCACAGGGCGTCGGTCATCTCGGGGAACCGCCATCCTTTAAGATCGCCCCGGTGACTGACCGCATATATATTCTTTCCTGCAAGCACGGGATGCGCGATTCTCCGCCCGGATCCCTCCACACTGCCCACATACAGGGGGAAAGCCGACATCAATTCGCCCTCGCGGGTGTAGCCGTAGATCTTCATCGAGAGGCTGTCCTGCCCGACCACCAGCAAGTCATAGATGCCGTTGCCGTCAATATCGGCGACCAGCGGAGTTCCCGTGAATTGCGTGCCGTCCGGGGCCTGGATCGGGAAATGGTCCAGGTTGGCTCCGTTTTGATTCTTGCCCATAAGAACGTTCTGTCGGCGATCCACATACAGAATATCCGTTCGACCGTCACGCGAAAAATCGACCATCGCCGGCCACTCCGTGGCCTCGGAGGTGAGTTGTTTGAGCGGTTCCTGATCGTCCGAGGGATCCACAATGGAAAACCGGTTGCCCTGATAGGCATAAAAACCGATCTCGTTACTGGTCAGCGGAAAAAGGCCGGTGTAAAGTCGTCCGGTTCCTCGCCCGGTGTTGAGCGATAGCGTACGGCTATCATTGGCTGTTTGGTACCGCAGGGTGTTTCGTTTGATACCAGACTGGTATCCCCCGTCGCTTTTCTCCGATCTTTGCGTGATTTCGCCCGACAAATTCTGCGTATCGCCGTTATCAATATTTATGAGGGTTTCTCCGAGATCGGTATGCAGCGTGTCGCCATTTTGCGAGCTCAGGAAACCGAGTTGAAAGCCGGTCGTTGTCTGCCATATTCGATGCCACTGACCGTTCGACCAGCTCCAGCCGCTTATTTCGGGTTCCTCAGGGTTTGTAGTCGGACCTCCCGAAATTCGCGGATGTTCCCCCAGGACCAGGCGACGGCCCGTGTAGGGCTGCTGGGGTTCGTTAATGTCAATGGTATGAACGGCATCCGGGGGATTGGCGTTAAAACGGATCGTCGTAATCCCGTTTTGAGACGGGACCACCAGAAATGAATCCGGCTGCTGGGTATGAATGGACAGGTCCCAGGGATAGCCCTCGTAGTAAAGATCGTCATTGCCGACCGGCGGGGTAAAGGTCCCGTCCAGTTTTTCCACCGGCAGTTCCAGCTTTTCGATGTAGTCGGGGGAATGGGGGACGGCCTTGAACCGGGCCATCGGGCGGTTGTCCGAGAAGTCGGTAAAGGCGAAGAAGCCGGGAGCGCCCGAGTTGCTTTCGTTGCTCGGCCTGGTATCCGGACCGAAGCGGTTTTGATACAGGCTAGTCGTATCGGAACGGGTAACGACGGAGGCGTTGTTGCCGGACCACCAGAAATCGTAGGGGCCACCGCGCGAATCCGCCCCGCCGAAGCCGGTACCCACGGTACTTCCGATGTCCTGGGCCCCGTCAGCTTCTTCCAGGTCTACGCCCCGTCGGTCGGGATTGCGGTTGACGCCCTGGGCGGACAGTTGTTGCTCGATAACGGCCTCGTCGATATGCCATATCAGGATTCCCCCATTCAGCAGCCGGTCGTCGTCGGTGCCTTTTTCTTCGTCGGGACCCCGATCGAGGCCGCCGGGCAGGCTGAAATCATAATTGTCCACGTTCGTAACGACCCCCGGCGTGAACAGCGTGTCGAAGCCCTCCTGTTGAAAGGTGAAAACTTCATCTTGATTGGTGAAATGCTGTTCGACGGTGTTCCCGTCGGGCGTACGAATGGTAAGCGTTGCTCCGTCCTGTTCGGGATCCCGGTGACGGTTTTCGACCAGGAAGTATTCGTCGGATGAGATCGAGTACTTGCCGATGCTTTTCGCCCTGCGTCGAGAAACGGCCGGCAGTTCAATATGGCGTTGGGAATCGAGTTCTATTTCGGCCGGATCCTGCCATCCGAGGTAACTCTTTTCCCAGGCCGAGGGCTCCGGCGGGAAAAGTCCGCTGTAGGAGAAAAAGCTGGCCCCGTCCATCAAGCCAAAGCGACCGATGCCGGCGTTGCCGGTTTCGGTGTTAAACAGGTCCGGAAGTCCCAGGTAGCTCCCGATAGAGGCGGTCAGCAGTCCGTTGATCGAAAGCTGCAGCACGAAGGGTTGTCCCAGGGTGGTGCCGGGCCTCGAAAGGGTGCGGGGCAGGATCATCGAGTTGGACACGTGGAACGCTCCGTCGTTGATCGGGAATCCCTGCCCGTTAAATTGATCCAGGTGCTGCTCCAGTTGATTTTCCCCCATAAAAATCGAGGGAATATCCTGGGGAGTGATGGTCAGGTTGGTGCCGGTGAGTTTGATATCTCTACCCACCCCGGCGTGAAAAATGGCAAAGGCGGTGTTTTCGGGATTCAGTCCCCCGGTGTCAAAGCCGCCCTGTTCCTCGACTTTTTGCCAGACGTCCCGCACCAGTCGCGCCAGGGGTTCGTTGGTAAACGTCTCGCCGGTGGGCGAGTAGTGTTCCATCGGATGATCCAGTTGGTAAATGTCGGGTAAAACGCGATATCCCAGTTTTACTTTACCGTTGGAAACCTGCTCGTAATAGTTTTTGGCGAATTCGAGGTGCGATTCAAAGTATGACCGGTCGTGAGGCAGCGGATCTATGGTGATGGTGACCGACGCGGTATCCAGATAGGAGAGGTTATTATCGTCATAGGTGCCGTCTCCCGTAGTCAAGTCGTTGTCGTCAGACTGAAAAGAGACCCTGACGGCTATAATGTGGAGGCTGTCGCCGGTTGAGGAAGGTTGCAAGGTGGGCTGCAGGGTGAAATGTTCATTGATAGCATGCGAGCGCCGGACCTCGAGGTCCTGGGCGGCGGCGGTGGACAGGGTAAAAAGTAAAAGCATGAACCCGAGGCTCATGCTTTTTTGAATCAAAGCAAAGAGGCGCATCTAATACTTGGTTTTCAGAATGGTTGTGGACTGGCTCAGATATTAAGGAGCACGCTGAATCGAATGGTGTTGGCAAGGGGATGGTCTTCTTCCAGCGTAGAGATGTAGCTGAAGTCCACCCCGAACATGTTGTAGCGCAATCCGGCACCGAGGGTTATATACTGGCGATCGCCGTTTTTCGGATCCTCCCGGTAGTATCCGCCGCGAACAGCGAACAGGTCGTTGTACCAATATTCCAGTCCGGTACCGAGCATGAATTGTTCAATAAGGGAGAGTTCCACGATGTCGCCCTGACCGGCGTCGCGCTCGTAGCTGCTCCAGGAGCTTACCAGTGCCTCCAGGGGACCGTCCGAATTGCCGGCCGTATCGGACCGGGCCATGATTTTGGTGATGTCGGTGGCCAGGGTAATCCGGTTGTATCCCTCTTCATCCAGATCCATCGAGTAAGACCAGCCAAAGCGCAGCAATGTGGGCAGCGGATCTTTCTGGGCTTGGTCGGAGTATTGGATGCCGGGTCCCAGGTTGGAAAGGTTGGCGCCAAACCGGAAACGGGCGTTGCGATTGGCAATTTGAAATTCATTAGTTCGGTAGAGACCGGAAAGATCGACGGCGACGCTGGTACCGGCCTGGGCTTCCTGTCCACCTACGTCAAGTCCGGCGGGAACCAGTTTGCTATAAATGAAACGAAGTCCCGTTCCGAGGCCCAGGTTATTGTTCACCTGGTATCCATAAGAAACTCCTCCGGCCAGTTCATAACTGGTGAACGTCCCCAGTTCCTCGCCACCCGGACCGGTATGGGTTTGTTCGCCGAGGTTGAGGTAGGTAAGGTGCCCGCCAAAAGTGCCTAACCCCTCGACCGTGTATTTCCCGACCAGGTAGTCGTAAAAAAGATCGGTGTCGAAATTGGGCAGCCACTTGGAGTGCGTAATGCTCACCTGGTTGCCCGACTGAAAAGCGAAGCCGGCCGGGTTCCAGTACATGGCGGCCGCATTATCGGCGATCGCCACGCCGGTATTACCCATGCCCGCTCCCCGGGAGTCGGGCTCAATTTGAAGGAATGGCACGGCGGTAATACCCACCTGTGCCCGTACCGTTTGCAATCCTGAAAATCCAAGTAATAAAAGTGCTAAAAAGAAAAGTGCTCGTTTCATCATTTTGCTTTGCGCCTTGATTGAAAAAATTAATATAAGGTTTTTAACATTGAATCTGAAAATAGGCTCACTGCGTTCGCCTGCCGGAAGCCGGAAGTCGGATGCCGGAAGACTATTCCGGTCGGTAACGCCGTAGTGTATATACACAAACAACGAAACTTGCTGGAATAGACTTCCGGCTTCCGACCTCCGTCTTCCGACTACAATGAATCGGGAAAACCGATTCATTGTATTATCACCAATTTCTCCATTTTTTCCTTCGTTTTAATTCCGTTGGGGGTGTTGGCTTTTATGTGAACGCGATAGATATAGGTACCATTTGCCAATCGGTCGAAATCGGATCCGCGACCATCCCATTCGATAATACCGTATGAATCGGTCGATACAAAACTTCGTTCCAATTCTGTAACGGGACGTCCACTCAGCGTGTATATCCGAATATTGACGTCCAGCATATTTCCCGCCTGGTTGTGTTCAAACACGAAGCGGGTAAAGTTGTTCATCGGATTCGGGTAGTTGTACAGGTTGTCGATCACCAGCTCGTCGCTATCCTCCACCTGGAAGGTGATTTCCTTTTGCGAGGGATTGTTGTAGACATCCCAGGCCTGAACCGTCAAATTGTATTCTCCCTCGGGCAATTCCTGCATCGGATATTCTACCCGCCCCTGGGTAAAATCGTCGAGTTCACTCGTATAGAACTCATTCAACACGATGGTACGTTGCGTATTGGCATTTACTTTCGCGGTAATTTCGTGTCCCACTCCCGTACCGGTCGTGTTGATCCCGGACTGGTCTTCCAGCTCGACGATAAGACGCGGGGTACTGCCGACGATGTTCCCGTTTACAAATTTTTCGCTATTAAGATAAACATCCATAGAGGGGCCTTTATTGTCATTCTCGGCGTCGGGATTTACTCCGCTGAAACGAAGCTGTGTGTTGGCTCCTCCACCGTCTTGTTCGCCGGATTGGGCATAGAGGACCACGCGACCGTTGTTGTCGGATGCATTAATGTCTTTGGGGACGATAAACTTACTGTTAAACTGCCCGTTGTTTACGCTGGCCCGTCCGTTGAAGAGGACATCACTCTGAACTTCGTATTCGCAGTTATCGTAATAGGGATCGGATGTCATAACGCAATTGGGCATCCACGGCTCGTCGGGCAGGCGAACGTTTCGTTTGCTGTCGTAGACGGTAACATTGGCCTCCCCGTTATAGTCGGAGAGCGGTTGTCCCTGGTCGTCGCGCAGCATGCCGGAAAGCTCGACCTGGTCGAGGGCCTGCAGGCGGATGGTGGTATCCCGGTTGGCAATGTCCACTTTGTTGATTTGTGTAAGAGCCGCCTTTTTCCGGGGAAGACCGATCCGCATGGCCGGGTCGCCCAGCAGTATGAATTTACGGCTGTTAAAGGCGGATCCGACCGAGGAATTTTTGGTTTCCCGGTATATATCGCCCAGCCGGGCCGGCAGGTTTTGGTCGTCCTTCTCGATCATTTCGCGCGAGAGCTTGACGTTGAGGCTGTAGTTGTTGGGTTGGTTGACATTCCTGCTGGTGTATACGACCCGCGTCGTGGTAAAGGCGGCAATGGCTCCCCCTTGATCCCAGAGGAGCAGCTTTTCGGCTCCGGAGCGTGCTTCGGTATCGTCGTATCGTCCAAACGAGCAGGTGGCGGTTACAAAAATGGTGGGTTTGTTTCTGTTATGCAGTTGGGGGATCTTGCTGCTGTGGAAAAGTCGTTCGCCGCTGAGGGTTTGCTCGTTGCCGTGTCCGGAGTAGTTAATGACCAGGGTCCCCTTGTTGATGCTTTGAATGAAGGCTTCTGAAGCTTGCGGCCGACGGCGCCCCGAACCGGTGTTCTCGACGGGATAGGCGAACTCGTAAATTTTGTTAACCCGGGTACCCGCGCGGTTATGGTCCATTCTGACGGCGGTCCCGTCGGCGTTCAATAAATGAAGGTCCCTGTCATTCGAGTTGCCCGATATACCGTCGTCGGCGGTAAACGTGAAGAGGTTACGCCACGGACCCCGATTTTCGGGTTCTTCGTATCGCTTAAGCTTGTCGACCACCATACGGGCCTCTTGGGGAGTTGTAACGGGAATTCGACCGATTCCGATATCCACGCGATCATCGTCATATCTCCCCCATTCGCCTTCGTCGGGATCGAGCATCCCGAAATAGTCGTCACTGCCGAAACTGTTAACGCGGTGCAGCGACTGATTGCTCTGGAAGGTGAACACGAGGTTGGGCATCCGGGCTCCCTCGAGGATATTTTTATAATCGTAACTGGTATTCCCGAAAAACAGCAGATATTGCGGCGGTTCGACGCCGTCGTCAAGCGCCCGGTTATAGAAATACTTTACGAAATCGCGCAGTCCGACGATATCGGGGACCCCGGACGAAAATTCATTAAAAATCTGTTCCTGGGTGGCCACCAGCGGGGTGAGTCCGTCGTTTTGCTGTCGGAATTCAGCAAGTTCGCGTGCCGATTCTCGGAATTCATCCGACGTAATGATCAGGTAGTCCGGATGCCCCGATACGCCGTGGAGGTTCTGATTGGGGATCGACGTGCCCCCGGGCGGCGTCAAATAGCGGCTCTGTGCTATAAATCGCTGATGGGGTTCGGTAAAGTGGGTGACGGCATAGTTGTTATTGCGCGCTTCCGTAGCCAGGAGGCTCGGGCGGACCGGGTCGGTTATATCCATAACCAGCGGCTCCTCGTTGAAGCCCTGCAGGATATAGGTTCCGGTTTCGTCCGCTTCTCCGTCACGGGGAGCATAAAAATAAAGATACCCGTCTTCGGCGATCAGTGATCGGGTTACCGTCAATTCGATCCAGTCAATAAAGCCGATGGATTCGGAGTGGGAGAAGTTATAGGTGGCCGACAGGTTGACAATATCCCCGGGGGCCTCGACGCTCAGCTCATTGATAAAGCCCTGGCTGCGTGCCGCATTAAACTCTGCGTGGTTATAATAACGGATTGAGCTGACCTGTATACTGCCGGCATCGGAGCCGTTGAGTTGAAAATCATAGGTAGAAATGTTTGTTGAGCGGGAAAGCATTCTCATATCCAGGCGAACCGGTTCGGACGCCCTGAAACCGGGCAGGGTATCGCTCAGGATTGTTTTATCCCGGTAGCCGAATTCATTGCCAAACCGCTCGCCATACCAGTTGCGGCCGGATTTCAGATCGTCTTCCGGTTTGTGCAGCTCCTCTTCCTTCCAGATAAAATCCCGGAATTCCCGAACTGTCCGGCTTCCGTCCAGGTCGGTATTGGCCGGGGTAAGCCGCTTGCCGTCGTTCCCGCTGATATTCAGGAAAACATAATTTCGGTTACTATAGGGATGGGTTACGTGCCGGTAGGTCTGGTTGTTGGCCTCCCACTGGAGTTGGTGGGGACTGTTGGCATAGAACAGGATGCGATCTCCCTGGTCGAACGTGCCGTCGGAGGCTCCCTCTACACGAATCGGAATTTGCGTCAGTTTTTTACGGGGGGTGCGGTTGAGTTCCGGGAGCGTTTCGCCGCCGGTCGTCCATATCTCCAGGTTATCGGGATCGATGCTGTCGAGATTGATGTCCAGATTTTCAAGGTAGTCGGCCGTGAGTTGATAGATACCGTTTTCGGGGATGGGTATTTTGTACCACTGGCCGCTGGAAAACAGGTGATCTCCGGATCGGGTAAAGAGGTTGTCGCCCGATACGTTTTGTGCAGTTTCCCGGTTACGGTCGGACCGGGCGGAGTCGTCGGATTTGTTGACGCGGAGTACCAGTTTGCGCGTGATGATGAACTGGTGGTCGCTGTCTCGGACGGGCCGGCTTACGTGCACGACCATGGAGGCCACCCGCCGGCCGCGATGAATCCCGGGGTTCAACATTTGTATCAGCGGGATATCGTCATCGGATAAATTCCATACCTGTTTCAGTTTTTCAGGATCGAGCGACGGCTTTTTAACCTGGACGAGTTCCCGTTCCACGATTTGATAGCCGGATCCCTGCTTCGGATGGGGGACCATCTCGTCAAAAGGCGGCGCCGCGTTGAGCGAGGGATTGGAAAGGGTATATTCAATATACTCGTCCGTCTCGTCCGTTTGCTCGAATTGTTGAGCCTCGGCCGGAAGGGCGGGAATGAGCAGACAGAACAGGAGCGACATCCAGATAAAATCCCCTGTCAGGCGCCCGATTCTATGCATTTGAGCCTGTTTGTTCACGGTCAGGTTAAAAGCGATAAGGTTAATAATAGCTATGTATGACGAAGCGTTGCGGTGCTTTATCTTAATATGGTAGCTTTATCGCTATAGGCTCAAATGGTTGTATTATAAATTTGAATGCAAAAGGAATTAAAAGTAAAAGGGCTTCAGAATAAAGTCAAGACAAGACAAAGTTTATTCTCAACCACTACCTAACGAGTTCGGGAGCTAACTATTTTACAAAAAGGCTCGCTTCGCTCGCCCTGTCGGAAGTCGGAGGCCGGATGGCGGAAGGCTATTCCGACCGGTATCGTCGTTGTGTATATACACCACCCGGTTACTTGCTCGAATAGCCTTCCGGCCTCCGGCTTCTGGCTTCTGACTTAGAGATGGTGTGATCCTGGATCACACCATCTCTAACGTCATCGCCGAAGCTCCGCCGCCGCCGTTGCAGATGCCGGCGCATCCTCTGCGGTAGTTGTTCTGGCGAAGCGCATGGAGGAGGGTGACCACGATGCGGGCCCCGGAGCAGCCGATCGGGTGACCGAGGCTTACGGCGCCCCCGTGAATGTTTACATAATCCGGGTCCAGATCGAGTTTTTGGTTGTTGGCCAGCGATACCACGGCGAAGGCTTCGTTGATCTCCCAGAGGTCGACGTCGGATTTTTCCCAGCCGGCGCGTTCAAGCGCGATCGGGATGGCCGCGGACGGGGCGGTGGTAAACCATTCGGGCGCCTGGGCGGCGCTGGCCTGGCTCGTGATGCGGGCAAGGGGCTGCATGTCCCGCTTTTCCGCTTCTTCGGCCGACATCAATATAACGCCGGCCGCACCGTCGTTGATACTGCTGGCGTTGGCGGCCGTAACCGTACCCTCTTTTTCGAAGGCGGGGGAGAGACGGGACATTTTGTCGAAATTTACCAGATGGGGTCCTTCATCCCGGGTAACTTTGGTGACGTTTCCTTTCCGGTCTTTCACTTTCATGGGAACAATTTCATCCTCGAACCATCCCTCTTCGTCGGCTTTGAGGGCCCTTTCATAGGAGCGTTTGGCGTATTCATCCTGTTCCTCGCGCGAGAAATTACATTCGCGAGCGCACAGTTCGGCGGCGCTGCCCATGTGAAAATCATTGTAGACATCCCACAGTCCGTCAACCAATATGCCGTCTTCCACTTTCTGATGACCGAGTTTGGATCCGAAACGGTGTTTTCGCAGGTAATAGGGGGTATTGCTCATGCTTTCCGTTCCGCCGGCAACCATGATGTCGGCTTCTCCGAGCCGGATCTGGTTGGCGGCCGCCATAATCGATTTCATGCCCGACGAGCAGACTTTGTTTACGGCGGTGGCCGGAGTGCGCTGGTGGAGTCCCGCTTTCAGGGCTACCTGGCGGGCCGGGGCCTGTCCCGTGCCCGCCGTCAGCACGTGACCGAATATAAGCTCCTGGATCTGGTCGGGCTGCAAACCCGAATCCTTTACCAGCTCAACGACCACTGCGGCGCCGAGTTCCGGCGCCGTAAAAGACGACAAACTTTTCCCGAATGCTCCAATCGGCGTGCGTTTGGCGGATACGATTACGACGTCTTTCATAAAATAGTGTTTTGGTATTTGAAATAGCGGACTCCGGGGAAGCCCCGGGAAAATTCGGACAGGCGGTTCTTCAGCTAGAAATATCCAGCCGCTGGCTGTTTTACCTGGATAATCTTCGAATGCTCTACTTTTTTATTGTACCTACTTTATCTGCTTCTGGCTGCATATTTCAAATGCTGAAGAACCGCCTGTCCGAATTTTAAATTTTAAATCCCGGATTCTCAATTTTGACGTTCCAGTAGTCTATCCGTCAAATATTCAGGGCCTGTTCCAGGTCTTCCAGTAAATCCTCGACGTCCTCGATTCCGATGGAGAGGCGGATCATGGAGTCTTTGAGTCCCGCCTCGAGGCGTTCTTCCCGCGGAATCGAACCGTGGGTCATGCTGGCCGGGTGACTGACCAGCGATTCCACGCCTCCCAGGCTTTCGGCCAGTGTAAAGATATTTGTGCTGCTCATGAATTCATGGGCCTTCTCCATGGAATCGTCGTTAAGGCTGATGGTTACCATCGCCCCGAAATCTTTCATCTGTTTTTCGGCAAGTTCTTTCTGGGGATGCGAGGGGAGGCCCGGATAGAGCGTTTGATCGACTTTCGGGTGGTCGTCAAGGTATTCGGCGATCTTGTGTGCGTTGGCGACCGACTCTTTCATGCGGACCGGCAATGTTTTTATGCCGCGTAGAGTCAGGTAGCAGTCCATCGGACCCGGGACGGCTCCGGTGGTTTTGACCTGGAAGCGAATTTTTTCCATAAACTCTTCGTCCGAACTGACAATGGCGCCGCCGATGACGTCGGAGTGTCCGCCGAGGTATTTGGTTGTGGAGTGCATAACGGCATCCGCACCCAGTTGGAGGGGATTCTGCAGGTAGGGGGAGGCGAACGTATTGTCGACGACGGTCTTTATATCATGGTGTGCGGCGAGCTTTGAGACGCCTTCTATGTCGCAGATACGCAGCAGCGGATTGGTCGGGGTTTCCATGTAGATGAGCTTAGTGTTGGGCTTGAT
>CAYQXO010000052.1:0-17447 GCA_964421495.1 uncultured Balneolaceae bacterium
AATTCCTGAATAAAAAGGATCACCTCGATTCCGTTACCGAGATGGATTAATGCATGGCTAATTATAAGATGGAGAGATCCTCCAGAGGTATTTATGGGTGAAAAGGTGCGAAGGATGTTTGCCGATATTGCCGATGATTATGACAAAATTAATAGTATTCTTTCTTTCGGCGTTCATCATTATTGGAGGAAAAAGACTGTAGCTGCCAGCGGAGCCCGAAAAGGGGATCGTGTCATCGATTGTGCAACCGGTACGGGGGATCTTGCCATTGAATTCAAGCGAAAAGTTGGGCGGGACGGGCAGGTGTTGGGAACGGATTTTTGCCGGGCAATGCTCGAAAAAGCCCCCCAGAAAGCCAGGGATAAAAAGGTTGACGTTGACTTTGAGGTGGCCGATGCCATGGACTTGCCGTATGACGATAAGCAATTTGATATTGCAACAATTGCGTTTGGCATTCGCAATGTGGATGATCCGGTGCAGGCGTTGCGGGAAATGGCTCGCGTGGTACGGAGCGGGGGTCGGGTCGCCGTATTGGAATTTGGTCAGCCGAAAGGATTGTTGAAGAAGCCGTACGAATGGTACAGTCAGCATGTAATGCCCGCTATTGGAGGTTGGATTAGCGGTAACCGGGAGGCATATACCTATCTGCCTCGAACAAGTGCCAATTTTCCCGCGGGAGAAAAATTCCTGGATTTAATGGATGAAACCTCGTCATTCAGCCGTCGTGACGCCATAAGGTTGACGGGGGGAATTGCTTATATATATGTTGGAACCGTAGCGTGAATTGATTACCCTTAAAAAATGAAGCTTGCGGACGTCCGAATATTAACGAAAACCGGAGAATAACTGCTATGATGGAAATTGAAGAGATCAAAAAGCTCCTACCTCACCGCTATCCATTTTTATTACTGGATCGAGTTTTAAAGTTGGAAGATGGATATATTGAGACGTTGAAAAACGTAACGGCCAATGAAGATTTTTTTAACGGCCATTTTCCCGGGAAGCCGATCATGCCGGGCGTCCTTCAGGTCGAGGCGTTGGCGCAGACGGGGTGCCTGTACATAATGAATAATCTGGTGGAGCATCCCCAACGGCAACTGGTGGTGTTTTCATCTCTTAAGAACGCCAAATTCAAGCGTAATGTCGTTCCCGGTGACCAGTTGATTATGAAAGTCGAGATTGTAGGGAAACGAAGGAATTTTGTAATGATGGAAGGTCATGCCTATGTAGAAGAGGAACCGGCGTGCGAATTGGAGGCAACGGCCGCTATCGTTGATAAAGGAGAGGAATAATTATGGATCGAGAACCTAATGACCGTCCGCCCAGGGTTACAACACAGACGCTGCAGGAACTTAAGCAGGATGAGGAAAAAATAAGTATGCTAACGGCCTATGACTATACGATGGCCCGTATTGTGGACCAGGCCGGAATTGACGTTATCTTGGTGGGTGATTCGGCCAGTAACGTGATGGCCGGCAACGAAACGACCGTTCCCATGACGCTCGATCATATGATATACCACGCTTCCAGCGTCGTCAAGGGAGCCCGGAAAGCACTGGTCATTGCCGATTTGCCCTTTATGAGTTACCAGGTCACGGGTACGGAAGCCCTGAAGAGTGCCGGGAGAATGATGAAAGAGGCCGGCGTTCACGGAGTGAAACTGGAAGGGGGACGTACTATTGTGGATACGGTACGCCGCATTGTCAATGCCGGAATACCGGTAATGGGTCACCTGGGATTGACACCGCAGAGTATTTACCAATTTGGTACCTATAAAGTGCGGGCTACGGACGAACAAGAGGCCGAAAAACTGCTGGAGGACGCCAAAAAACTGGAAAAGGCCGGATGTTTTGCGATCGTTCTCGAAAAAATTCCGACCGGGCTGGCTCGCAAGGTTACCCGATCCCTGTCGATTCCGACTATTGGAATTGGAGCCGGACCTGAGTGCGACGGACAGGTTTTGGTGCTGCATGATATGCTGGGGCTGGATAAGCAATTTCAACCGCGGTTTATTCGAAGATATCTTGACCTGGAACAGGAAATAAATGACGCCGTTCAGCATTATATAAAGGATATCAAGGAAAAGGATTTTCCGACCGACGATGAATCGTATTGATGAAAGGAAATACCATGAGTAATATCCCGACAACTCCATTTATTCTGGTCTGTAATGACGATGGAATCTTTGCCCCGGGCATAAAAGCGCTGGCAGATGTGGCGTCGGAATTCGGGGAGGTTGAGATTGTAGCGCCCGATCGCCAACAGAGCGCGGTTGGACATGCAATAACGGTTGCAACGCCGTTGAGATCGAGAAAATTTGAGATAGATGACCGTTTTAAAGGCCAGGCCGTTACCGGTACGCCGGCCGATTCAGTTAAATTGGCCCATGACAAGCTCCTCGATCGAAAACCGGATCTGGTCGTCAGTGGTATCAACCACGGCAGCAATGCGGGTATCAATATCCTTTATTCCGGTACGGTAAGTGCAGCTACGGAAGGAACGATACTGGGGTATCCCTCTATAGCTGTCAGTTGTACGGATTACGACGAAAACGCGGATCTGAGTGGCGTGAAGGAAGCTTCCCGCCGGGTCATCCGTTATGTGCTGGAAAACGGACTTAAACCCGGCATAACATTGAACCTGAATGCCCCCTCGGGTCCGCTTAAGGGAATCAAATGGGCCCGGCAGGCAAACAGTCGGTATGTTGAGGAATTTGAAGGTCGGGTGGATCCCAATAATCGTCCCTATTACTGGATAAGTGGCCGCCTTGAACTGCTTGAGCACGGGGATTCTATCGATTTTAATTTCATGGAAGAGGGATATGCGGCCCTGACGCCCATACAATATGATTTAACAGCCTATTCACTTTTAGAAGGAGTGGAAGGAAATGAATTATAGAGAGATTACCCTGGTCGTATCACTAATAACCATTCTTATTGAGGTTCCTGACCATCTGTAACCAACACTTCTCCCACAGGGGGATTCGTTCCCCCGACAGCCCGAGTTTCATATGTTCCAGGTGAGAGAGGGTAAAGGTTTGCATATGTTTTCCCCACTTTCCACTTTCCACGCTGACAAATCCATCGTTTATTCCCTCTCTTTCAAAGATATAACGATTTTGAAATCTCAGCATGCTGCCGGCGTCCTGGTCGGTTCCTTTTCCGATAGCTGCTGTATATGAAAAATAGTCAACCCGTTCCGAATTCGGGTGACGGATGTTGAATTCCCGGTTCATAATGTGGGGAGTCAGTTGTTCGAGGGGACCTAGCGAATCGCTTTCCGCCTCGGGATATATATAATCGCCCAGCCAGTCAAAGAATGCTCCAATACCGCTTTTAAGCGGTGTAGGAGTGCTTAGCGCCAGGTCGGCCAGTACGGTTCCCCGGTGGGGAGTCGACAGAGTGGTCAGCGTGGCGATTTCTCCTTCCATATCCAGGGCTGAAATGGCATATCGAATATCGAGTCCACCCATACTGTGAGCAATTATGTTCAATTTTGGAGCGCCGGTCTGACTCAGTATCTGTCGAATTAGTTTTTTCCAGTTGCTCGCTCGAGGTTCAATGCGGGCGTACGGCTCGACATTTGAGGCATATGCGGTAATACCGTGGCGTCGTAACAGCATACAGGCGTCGTGCAGTGGAGCGGGCTTAAATAGCGAAGCAATGGCTCCATAACCGTGGCAGAGCAATACGGGATAACGCAGAGGTATAACGTCTGGCTGGGGAAAGGGATCGAGCTCCAGGTTTTTCAGCAGTTCTTGTTCATTGCGCTTCATAATTCGTCAAGGTGATTTACGGTATGGTTAATAGGAGTGAGAAGGGGGTTTAAGGATCGTAAGACCTCTTTTTTTGAATTGAAGTATTGCTTCATGGGTTTTCTTCAACAAGTCACCGCTATTACGCAGTAATAGTAACGGATGACGGCGATTACGGGCTTCCGTTTCGAAACGTTGCAATATGCGATTAAGCGACGCCTGTTCTTTGTTAAAATTAACCCGGATAGCATGTCGGGCCTGAATATATTGAAGGGGGATATCGTTGAGTTCGGCCCGTAATTCAGGGGTGGCCAGACTGTCGGGCAGAAAGCTGATGACGTGTGACTGCGGACTCAATTTGCCGAATCTTTTAAGAGGTTGTAAATCCGACGGACGGGTTTGTTCACCTGGAAGACCTGATTCAGATCCGTCGATAAACCAGAAGGCCAGGGGGGCGTACCGGTCGGAATAGGTATTTTTAAGTTGCTTGGCCTCCAGGGCTGTTTCGACCCGAAACACCAGGGGAATCGGTTCGCCGAAACTGATCAACTGTTGCAGGGCTGCCGGAGAAGGAGCCTCATTAAAGACGACCAGGATACTTGCCGGGTTTTTATCCTGTTTAAGGGAAGGCTCCATTCGTAAATGCAGAGACCGAATAACCGCCTCCCCGTAATACAGGTGGATCGTCATATTTTGATTTTCCATGTCAACGGAAGCCGGGGTTCTTATATCATACGTATGCAGGTTGCGGTGGAGGTTGGCATGAAACTGGGTTTGCGAAAAAGAGGGGGGTACCTTGAGATAATATTCCTTGCGCGTGAATCCACTGTCCACCGTATGATGGACCTGGGTGATTTCGCGGCTGTTAATATTGAATCGATTAAAATGTTCTTGAAGAAGGGAGTCAACTTCGGATATTGAGCGTAATGTTTTGTTGCCGGATGGGTTGTGAGAGAATAACAACCACCCGGAAGCCACCGATGACAGGATCAATAAGACAACAACGGTAAGTTTTTTGTTTTTGTCGGACAATGTAACCGGTATTTGAAAAGCTATGGGTTCAATTGATTTGCAGTTCGAACGAATCGGATGGAAGCCCAACTTTACAACCGATTCCCAACTTTGTTTGTCTGTTTTTCTTTAAGATAGTAATATGTCGTGGGTTAAGGTATCGAATGGTAAACATTCCATGATTACAAGTGGAAATGAATATTGAGAATCTTCTGAGCAGATCTTATGGCATATAATTTCGAAAAAATTGAGACCAAGCAACAGATCGATATCTTTCATTCGTTGCCTTTCAGGATCTATAAAAACTACAAACCGTGGACTCCCCCGTTTCGTTTCGAAGTGGAAAATATTTTTGATCCGATGGAAAATGAATTTTTCCAAAAAGGAGAATGTGAACGCTTCCTGGTGTTTAATGGAGATCGACCCGCCGCCCGGTTTGCAGTTATGAATACGCCGGAACGCGACAAAGTGTTTGATCCCCCGATGGCCGGTATCGGATTTATCGAAATGGAAAATGACCAGGAATTGGCTGACGCGATGATTGAATTTGCCCAGAATTGGCATAAGAAGCGCGGTTATAGCGCTATGCGGGGACCTGTTAATTTTGGGGAAAATACGATTTTTTGGGGATTATTGGTAAAAAATTACCGGGAACCGCCGGTATATGGAATGTTTTATCATCCTCCGTATTACAAGGAATTATTAGAGCGGACCGGAGCTGAGAAGTGGGATGATCACTACAGTTTTAAGCGCAGATTTTATGATCCGCTGCCGGAGCGTATGGTTCGGGTGACGGAGCGGCTGGAGGAACGGGGTGATGTAGAGCTTCGGCCAATTGATATGAATAATATATACAGGGATGCAGAATATATCCGGGAGATTTACAATGAAGCCTGGAGTGATCAGGACATTGGTGAACGCGAACAGGAGTTTACGCCGCTAACCCGGGAAACTGTACGGAATATGGTGGAGGAGATGAAACCCGTGGTTTTAAAAGAAGGGGTGCTGTTGACGTTCGTGAAAGGCGATCCGGCATCCTTTCTGGTGAGCATTCCCGATTTGAATGAAGTGTCGGCTCGAACCGGGGGCAACCTGCGGTGGTGGCACTATCCGCGGCTCCTGTTGCTGAAAAAGCGCTCTCGACGCTTGAGAACGTTGGTATTCGGAACCAAGCCGGAGTATCGAAAGATGGGACTGGAAGCCATGTCATTTGTTCGTGGCATCGAGTGGACCCGGCAGGCGAATAAGCGTCTTCAACAACTGGAAGGGGGATGGGTAAGTGAACAGAACTGGCTAATGCGCCGCGGCCTGGAGTCGCTCGGCTGTCACCATCACAAGACTCATCGAACGTATCGGTGGACGTTTTAGCCGGTTCTTATATCAACGGATTCGCTAACAGTGGCCTTATATTTGTTGCACAAATCCGGTCAGAGGTGAGTGGAGCGAAAGGGAGGAATAGTATTCCTTTATAGAGGTCTTAGAAAAACGCGGGGAGGGCTCTGAAGCACTTGGGTTGTTCAGCTTTACGGCTAATAATATGTATATCCTTACATGCCGGTATTTTGGATTTCCACCCACGAAAAGCAACGGCCGGCTGAATTTCCCTGGCTGAAGAGCCCTCCCCGCGTTTTTCTAAGACCTCTATTAATTAGCCGGATAAACTGTTAATGGTCCGTTTCGCCGAAGATGAATTGTAGCGTATCCCTGGCTATGGCCCATTTGGATCCTTCAAAATCCTGTTGTCGGTCTGCTCCGACTACCGTGACCTGATTATGATCGGTGGCAAAGCCGGTATTTTTGTCCGCTATCGAGTTGGCAATAATCCAGTCGGCTTTTTTTTGTTTTCTTTTTTGACGTGCGTTCTCGATCAGATTTTCCGTTTCCATGGCAAACCCGATGAGCGTCTGTTTCTCTTTTTTGTGCTTTCCCAGCCATTCAAGCGTATCGGGGGTGGGTTTCAGGTTCAAGCTCGTTTGCGCTTCCGACTTCTTCACTTTTTGTTCATGGGTGGTTTCGGGCATGAAATCGGAAACAGCGGCCGCCAGAATGAAAATATCGGCGTCTCTGTTATTTTTAACGGCATCGTTAAGTTCTTTGGCCGAGGTTATGGAAACGGTTGAAACATTGGGAGGTAAATCGACCGATACCGGTCCGTGGATCAGGGTAACTTCAGCTCCCAGGTCCCGGGCCGCTATTGCCATGGCCACCCCCATCTTGCCGCTGCTGGGATTAGAAATGAAACGAACCGGGTCTACATACTCGCGGGTGGGTCCCGCCGTCACAACCACTTTTTTATTTTTAAGCGTTAAATTCCCGGAGGAGGGAGAAGAGTCTGTAGGTTGCGTATTTATCAATTGTTCCGCCGTTTCCGAGATTTTATTCAAGTCGGGCAGCCGTCCTTTCCCTTTTAAGCCGCTGGCCAGGTACCCTTCTTCCGGCTCAAGAATATGATAGTCGTAGGAGCGAAGTGTTTGAATGTTGTCGCGGATGGCGGGCGATCGATACATATTCCCATCCATCGTGGGACATACGAGCACCGGGCCGTCAAAAGAAAGGAGGGTGGTGGTGAGCAGGTTGTCGGCCTGTCCGTGCGCCAATTTAGCCAAGGTATTGGCCGTACAGGGAGCAATTAGCATGAGATCGGCCCATTCGGCCCAGTGGACATGGCGAACCCACGCGTCCTTGTCGCCGGTTTCATCCTGGAACATGTGGCAGGCCGCCTGTCGGCCCGTCAACGCCTGAAAGGTTTCCAGACCGACAAACCGGGTCGCAGAAGGTGTTAATATAACCCGTACCTCGGCTCCCCCTTTTTGGAAATTGCGTAGGAGTTGAACGGCCTTATATGCAGCTATACCGCCGGTGACTCCGAGTAGTATGCGTTGATCCCGGAGCATTATTTTTCATCGTCATCCTTGTAGGGACGACGATAGTAGACATCTCCGTTCTGCATCTCTTCTATGGCGCGTTGGGTGGCATGCTCGCGTTTTTCAAATTCCTTGGAGATATTTTCCTGCTCTTCGTTGAAGGAAAATTCGTCATCATCCTCGAATCCTTCAAAATACTTAAGCTTTTCATCCAGCTCAAGTTTTTCCTGGGCGGCAATCTGCCGAGCACGTTTCGACATGATGACAATTAATTCATACTGATTGTTTTCGCCCTGATTCAGCTTTTCGATATCAAGCGTTCTGATCGGCATAGAAGCTAGTTAAGTGGATTAATATGAAAATTTATCGTTCATTCGTGGACTCCTAGACGTCCGTAAAACGCGATATAATGGAATTTATTTGATTATAAGCGTCGTCTAGATCCTCGTTGACTACGACCCGGTCAAACTTATCGACGTATTCCATTTCCATTTTGGCTCGTTCCAGGCGGGCACGCAGTGTTTCATCATTTTCCGTACCGCGCCGGTCGAGTCGATGCTTAAGGGCTTCAAGCGAAGGGGGACGAATGAATATGACCAGACTGTCATCCCCATAGTGTTGCTTGACGTTCCATGCACCCTTAACATCGATATCAAGCAACGTAAGATAGCCAGATTCAATCTGTTTATCAACTTCGGAATGAAGCGTTCCATACCTTGTTCCGTCGTAGAACGATTCCCATTCTATAAATTCATTCTGATCAATCAGACGGTCAAATTCTTCTTCGGTCATAAAGTGATAATCAACGCCGTCCTGTTCGTTTTTGCGGGGATCCCGGGTCGTGGCGGACACCGAAAAGTACAGATCGTCCCGTTCTTTCAAAAGGCGCTGGGCGATGGTGGTTTTGCCGGAACCTGACGGGGCGGTTAATACGATCAGTTTTCCTTTGGACTTGGATGGATTACTCAATGTTGTGAATTTGTTCTTTAATTTTCTCCAGGGTTTGCTTGACTTCTACGACGTTTTGTGAAATTTCCGAACTGTTGGCTTTGGAACCGATCGTATTGATCTCCCGATTCATTTCCTGGGCCAGAAAGTTTAGGCGTCGGCCGATGGCACCTTCCTGGTCAAGTGCTTCCAGGAAGTATTTGATGTGCGACTGAAGTCGTACAATTTCCTCGGTAACGTCCACTTTATCTGCAATAATGGCAATTTCCATTTCCAGTCGTTCTTTGTCGTACGTTTCTTCATCCACCAGTTGCCGGATGCGCTCCTGGAGTTTTTCACGGGCTTCCGGGGCGCGCTGCTCAACCTGTTTATGGACGGTTTCCATAATTTCCTGGATATGTTTAACCCGCTGGTGAAGATCCTGTTGCAGTTGTTCACCTTCCTGCGCCCGCATGCTGTTGAGTTGTTCCATCGCGGATTTGGACGTTTCCACGAGTAGTTCCCACGCCGTTTGTTTGACCGATTCATCCGCTTCACGATTGACGAAAATGTTTTCAAACTGGAGCAGGTGGTCGAGCTGGATGGGTTGCTCGATACCGGCGGACGAGCGCAATTGCTGCAGCAGCTGCATATATCCTTTTACCAGGTTTTCGTCAATAGTAACTTCGGGTTCGCCGGTCTGGGCGGTATCGATATAGGTGTTGAGTTGAATTTTACCGCGTTCGATATAGGATTGGAGAATATCTTTGAGATCCAGTTCCCGCTCTCTCAATAGATCGGGCAGGTAGATTGAAAAATCGGTATATCGACTATTCAGTGATTTTATTTCGGTGGATACCGTAATACCGTTCTGGCTGGCCTCGCTGCTGCCAAAACCGGTCATGGAACGTGCCATAGGAAGTTTTCTCGTTTTTATGATGACAGAACAATGTAAGGCTGCAATAACGCTTGATTTTCGTTAATTCACAAGAGGTCTATAAAAAACCGGGGCGGACGGCCATTCTTTCGATTGAAAATTTTTTCTTGCGGTTTTGCCGGATTACCTTAGCTGCCAGTAAATTCATTCTTCCTCGTTTTTTATCTGGTTCCGTTCGAAAAATTTTTAGTTCTCAGAACGGCCGTCCGCCCCGGTTTTTTATAGACCTCTTGTGAGGCTGGTACATGTACAGGCAATCTTTATTTCAGGGAGCGCATGACATTTTCGGCCAGCTCTTCGGCTTTGCTCTCAGAAGTTGATTCGGTGTAAACCCGGATAATCGGTTCCGTATTGGATTTACGCAGATGTACCCATCCCTCGTCAAAGTCGATTTTTACTCCGTCGACGGTGTTGGGGTTGTAGGATTCGTACTGTTTTTGGGCCCGAGCCAGCAAGGCATCTCCATCAACGTCGCTCAATTCGATTTTGTTTTTTACGATGGTGTAGTCCGGCAGTTGACTCCGGTATTCGGAGGCGGTGAGGTCTCGTTCTGCCAGGAGTTGCAGGATCATGGCGATACCGACAAGGGCGTCACGGCCATAGTGCAGGTCCGGGTTAATGACGCCCCCGTTTCCCTCGCCGCCGATTACGGCTTCTTGCTGTTTCATAAGATTCACGACGTTGATTTCGCCGACGGCCGAGCGGTGGCAAACCTGCTGGTGCCGGCTTGCAATATCGTCCACTACGCGCGAGGAGGATAGGTTGGTGGCGCCGGGACCCGGCTTCTTTTCCATCATAAAGTCGAAGGCGGCGGCCTGGGTGTATTCCTCGCCAAACAACGTGCCCGTTTCGGTTACAAGGGCCAGCCGATCGGCATCGGGGTCGGTTACAACCCCCAGGTCATAGTCATGATCGCTCATCCATTCGCTTAGCTGGTCCAGGTTGCCGGCCTTGGGTTCGGGTTCGTGGGCGAAGAGGCCGGTGGGCTCGCAATTCATCCGGTGAACCTGTTGGACGCCCAGCCGCCGAAGCAAAGCGGGAACCGCGATGCCGCCCGTACCATTGACGGCGTCGACGGCCACGGAAAATTCGGCCTGGCGGATGCGTTCCGGGTCGATATAGGGCAGATCCAGGATTTTTTGAATGTGGTGATCCAGCAGGGTGGGATCCTCCATCTCGGATCCAATCTGGTCGTATCCCACATAGAGCTGGGAATCGGACGCGGCTCGCTCCAGTACCTGCTGTCCCCGTTTTTCATCCAGAAACTCTCCCCGTTCGTTGAGCAGCTTGAGGGCATTCCATTCGGCCGGGTTGTGACTGGCCGATATAATGATACCGCCATTTGCTTCATGTTTCAGAACGCCCATCTCCACGGTGGGAGTAGGAATAACCCCCGCCTTGATAACGTCGCAACCCACACTTTGCAGGGTGGCGCAGACGATATCTTCGCAGATTTTGCCGGTAACCCGGGTATCTCTTCCTACCACGATCCGTCCCCCGCCGATGGTATGTCCGTAGGATTCGGTGAAGCGTGTTAGGTTATCCGGGGTCAGGTCGGTTCCAAATATACCGCGAATACCCGAAATGGAAGTCATTAAAGCCATACAAATCTAAATTTAATACGTTTGAATAAAAGCTTGATGCCGGTCAGGAGTCCGGTCCTTTCCAGGCTTCCTCGCGATTCCCGCGTTGATAATTTACAAAGCGAGCCGCGACGAAGAGCAAGTCGGAAAGGCGATTCAAGTAGGAAATGGTGTGCTCGGAAAACAGGGCTGATTCCTTGCAGTGAACGCATTTGCGTTCCGCTCTGCGGCAGACGGTGCGCGCAAAATGAAGATAAGCACCCGGCCGGGATCCGCCCGGGAGTATAAAATTTTTGAGTTTCGGCAATTCCTCCTGCATTTCGTCAATAGCCGTTTCCAGCGAGGCTACTTCCTGCTGGGTTATGCGGGGGACCGAGTCGTCTTTGTCAACAGGCGACGCCAGATCCGCACCCAGGATAAACAACTGTTTCTGAATCTTATGCAACAGTTGGTCCACCTGGTCTGAAAGTTCATAGCTGCGAACGACGCCCAGCAGGGAGTTCAACTCGTCGACCGTGCCGTATGTATCGATTCGACAGGAGGATTTGGAAACCCGTTTCCCGCCGAAGAGCGAGGTTTGTCCGCGGTCGCCTTTTTTGGTATAAATTTTCATGGATTGGAAAGTTGACGATGGATTGACTCTCAGGCAATCAATTTCTGTTAAAAATATGTTCTATGCAACAAGGTTTATGGATAGGCTTATTTCAGAGAAAACCCGCGATACTAAAAGCGGTTCAGGAGGTTGAACGTAGTACTACATAATCCCTTCCAAGGGAGGTAAATCTTAACTTATCCCGGGCTGCCTGCTGTTCGAGGGCGGATTTGAAGGGGCCGACCCGTTCCGGAGCGCAACCCAGGGTCAGGGTGACTTGTTCGCGGTAGGTGGATTCAATTTCTACCAAATCCCACCGATGTTTCAATTTTTCGATGAGGTTTTGGTTGGAATAGGAATAAGTGACGCGAAAATTGTGCGTCAGGCGAATTTCAAGCAGGGAAGCCGCTTCGATGCATAGCGAGGACGTATGTCCATATGCCTGGATCAGGCCGGATGTTCCCAGTTCGGTGCCTCCGAAATATCGTACGACTATAAGTCCGGCGTTTACCAGCTGCGACGAACGCATTTTATTCAATATGGGTTTGCCGGCGGTGCCGCCCGGTTCCCCATCATCCTGGTCGAACTTGCGCGGGTTAACGGGATCGATCCGGTAGGCGTAACAGTGATGGGTTGCCCCCGGATGCTCCCCGCGCACTTCTTCAAGTTGTTGTTCGAATGCCGACACGGAAGCGACCGGCGAAAGGAAGCCGATGAATTTTGATTCCCTGATGCTGTACGTGACTGATATGTCATTGGAAAGGGTGACCATCGGCGCCGCAAATAATTTGGATTGAATCTATATAGTGGTTTTGAGACTCCCAATGCCTATTTACCGTTGCCTTTTTAATTAAAAGCTTACATTTTCCATTCGGTTAGTACTCAAAACGTGCGATTTTTAGGCTAAAATTGATACAGTGTGATAATATATTGAAATACTGGCAAGTATAGAAATACGCCTAAGTATACTGAACACTTTACAAAATCGGACGGAGGTTTCTGAGGTAATGGAAAGGCGGATTTACCGGTATAAAAATTCATGGTGTTTTTCTCTAACGGTATAATTATGGTAGCAACGTGCAGTGGGAGAATCATTGTGACCGGAGAACAGTCCGACCGATTCTGGAAGGAGTTCCTTTTTCCGACTCAATCATTAATCTAAAGCATTTATAACGAATTCATGCCATCACTTGTTGACGCAGCTAAATCCCAGGTAGGCCGCAAAATATTATCGGGGGTTACCGGAATACTGCTTGGTATCTTCATTGTCTTTCACCTTATCGGCAATTTAACCCTCTTCGGATCGGAACAGGCGTTTAACATTTACAGTCACACTCTCGAAAGTATGGGATGGCTGCTCTACTTGTTCGAATTCGGATTAATACTGGTGTTCCTGGTTCATGCCTATATAGGAATTGCCATTTATTTGCGAAAGCGTAAACGTCGCCCGGTCGGTTATCAGGAATACGATACCAGGGGGGAGCCGAGCAAGCAGACCTTCAGTTCGCGATCCATGATTTTTACGGGGATCATATTGCTTATTTTCACGGTGACCCACGTGGCGACTTTCAAATTTGGCGATACGCAAATGATTACCGTAAACGGTACCGAAATGCGGGACTTGAAGGCATTGGTTATTGATACCTTCCAGAATCCCTGGTATGTCTTGTATTATATCGTGGTAATGGTACTGCTGGGATTTCATCTTCGTCACGGCTTCTGGAGTGCCTTTACCTCCCTTACTATGAAAGCGGGTACTAAAATGTCTGCCGTAATGTACACAGCGGGAGCCATATTTGCTATCTTGATGGCAGTCGGCTTCCTGTTTATTCCATTTTATATATACGTTACGGGGGGAACAGGAGCTTTGATAGCTTCTTAGCGGCGGCGAAAATATTCGACGATCGGAATTTTCAATTAATAATATCAGCTGAATCGATATCCTATTATGAGTTTAGAGCCTAACGTACCCAGTGGTCATTTGAAAGAAAAGTGGAGAAACCGGTTGAATGACGTTAATCTGGTGGCTCCCAATAATAAACGCCTGTACAATGTTATAGTCGTGGGAACCGGACTGGCCGGAGCTTCGGCCGCGGCGAGTCTGGCCGAGCTCGGGTACAATGTCCAGAGTTTTTGTATCCAGGATTCAGCCCGCCGGGCTCACAGTATCGCCGCCCAGGGAGGAATTAATGCGGCGAAAAATTATCCGAACGACGGGGATACGATCTGGCGTCTTTTTTACGACACGATCAAGGGCGGCGATTATCGTTCGCGCGAGTCGAATGTCTACCGACTGTCCGAAATATCCAATGAGATTATTGACCAGGCCGTAGCACAGGGCGTCCCTTTTGCCCGGGAATACGGGGGACTGCTGGCCAATCGCTCTTTCGGCGGCGCACAGGTTTCCCGCACGTTTTATGCCCGCGGACAAACGGGGCAGCAACTGTTACTCGGTGCCTACCAGGCGTTCATGCGGCAGATTGACGCGGGCAAGATTGATTATAATCCCCGTCACGAAATGCTAGACCTGGTCGTTCATAACGGACGGGCCCGTGGAATTGTAACCCGTGACCTGGTGAGTGGGAAAATTCGTCGCCATACCGCCGATGCCGTGCTTCTGTGTACCGGCGGATACGGGAACGCCTATTTCCTGTCCACCAATGCCAAGAACTCCAATGTTACCGCCGCATGGCGTTGCCACAAACGGGGAGCCTATTTTGCCAATCCGTGTTACGTACAGATTCACCCGACTTGCATACCGCAGTCCGGGGAGTATCAGTCGAAGCTGACCCTGATGAGTGAGAGCCTTCGAAACGACGGACGCGTCTGGGTGCCGGAGGACAAAAATGATGATCGGCATCCCAATGACATTCCGGAAGAGGACCGGGATTATTACCTCGAGCGAAAATATCCCAGTTTCGGGAACCTGGTGCCCCGCGATGTCGCTTCCCGCAATGCCAAATATGTAACCGATGAAGGCCGCGGAGTGGGAGAAACCGGTAAAGCCGTCTATCTCGATTTCCAGCAAGCCATCGAGGAACGGGGCCGGGATTATATCGAGGAGAAATACGGGAACCTGTTCGAGATGTATTACAAGATAACCGACGAGGATCCCTATAAACAGCCCATGCGGATATTTCCCGCCGTACACTACACAATGGGAGGTCTCTGGGTGGATTATAATCTGATGAGTAACATTCCGGGATTGTTTGTCCTCGGGGAAGCGAACTTTTCCGATCACGGCGGAAATCGACTCGGTGCCTCGGCACTTATGCAGGGGCTGGCCGACGGGTATTTCATTATTCCGTATACGTTGGGTGATTACCTCGGCGGAGAGGATCTTGAAGATGTGGAAGGAGATGAAGAGGCGTTCAAGGATGCGAAAAACTATGCCCAGGGACATATCGATCAGCTTCTGGAGGTGGAGGGAGATAAGACGGTCGTTGAATTTCACCGGGAGCTGGGACAGATATTATGGGATAAGGTTGGTATATCCCGCGATGAAGAGGGTCTCAAGGAAGCTATCAAGGAAATCCGGGAAATGAGAAACGAGTTCTGGGAGCGCGTGAGAGTGCCCGGAGAAGCGGCCAATTATAATAAATACCTCGAGTTTGCAGGCCGGGTAGCCGACTTCCTGGAACTCGGTGAATTGATGGCCCGCGATGCCCTGCAGCGTGAAGAGTCGGCGGGATGCCATTTCCGCGAGGAATATCAAACGGAAGAGGGAGAGGCTTTACGGAATGACGATAAATTCTCCTACGTGGCTGCCTTCGAATTTCAAGGACTGAACGGCGAGATCCAGCATGAATTGCATAAAGAGGACCTTGATTTCGAGTTTGTCGAGTTGAAACAACGAAGTTACAAGTAAAATTAACTACAATCATTTGATATCCCGGTATGAGTAACGACAAGATGGAATTTGATCTTAAGATCTGGAAACAGCAGGACGCCGAATCCCACGGTGAGTTTCAACACTACCACGTGGAAGATGTCAGCGAGGATATGTCTTTCCTCGAAATGCTCGATCTGCTAAATGAAAAATTGATTAAACGAGGCGATGAGCCGGTAGAATTCGATTACGACTGCCGCGAAGGTATCTGCGGTTCATGCTGCCTTATGGTTAACGGGATAGCCCACGGCCCCAAAGATGAAACGGCTGTATGCGAGCTGTATATGCGCGAGTTCGAGGATGGGCAGGAAATAGTGGTTGAGCCCTGGCGAGCGGCGGCGTTTCCGGTTATAAAAGACCTGGTGGTGGACCGCTCGGCCTTTGACCGTATTATTGCAGCAGGCGGATACATATCGACCAAAACCGGATCCGCTCCGGAAGCGAATACGATACCGGTTGACAAGGAGGATGCTGACAAGGCGTTTGACTATGCCACCTGCATCGGCTGCGGAGCGTGTGTGGCTGCCTGTCCGAATTCCTCGGCCTCCCTGTTTACCGGAGCGAAGATATCCCACCTCTCATTGCTTCCCCAGGGTAAACATGAACGGAAAGACCGGGCCGTGCGTATGGTTGAGCAGATGGAAAAGGAAGGATTCGGCGACTGTTCCAATCATGCCGAATGCGAAGCGGTTTGCCCGGTAGGCATTTCCATTTCGGCGATTGCCCGAATGCGGAAAGAGTATATGAAAGCCGTTACAGATACCTGAAACAAAATTCGATAGAGAGTCGCCCGGCTTTTGTGGGAGATATGTGTACCATCCGATTCAACCATTCGCGGGGTCAGAACTTTCTCTTAACTCTTCTGAACTCACCTCAACCGGCTATCCACTGTTCATAAAAGCCCCGGTTTATACGAGAATGTGTAAGTAATTCCATGGTCATGTCTCAAAACGGTACGCTCATTTACATACTTTATCCCATAGAAATTTTATATTAAGAAGAAGCACGTAGCTTGTTATTAAAGCAGGGGAATCGTGGTTTTTATTAATCGAGGCCCTTGTTGCACACCCAGTGGAACAGAAACTGCCTGTACATTCGTGAAAATTATACGGGCACAGATAAACAAGGAGTGAGAAGTTCTCCTATTCTTTATGCGCGACTGCATTAAAATTAGCCGTTCTAAAATATTCAGCTCGATGAGATGAGAGATATCAGTGAATTAATGGAGAAAGCACGACGGCATTTGACTCAATACTGGGGATATCCCTCTTTTCGGTCGGGGCAGGAAGAAGCCATCCGGTCCGTTTTGGAATGGAAGGATACCCTGGTCTTGTTTCCAACCGGCGGTGGCAAATCGCTTTGCTACCAGGTGCCCGCCAATATGTTTGCGGGAGTTACGATCGTGATCTCACCCCTGGTAGCGCTCATGCAGGATCAAGTTATGCAGTTGGAGCGACGGGGGGTTCCCGCCACTTTTGTCAACAGCAATATTTCGCGGTATGAGACTGAACAGCGATTGGTAAACGCGCGTAATGGCATGTACAGGCTCCTTTACTGTGCGCCCGAACGGCTAAAGTCGGAATTGTGGCAGGCCGAAGCTCCCCGCATACCGATCGAGATGGTAGCGATTGACGAGGCGCACTGTATATCGGAGTGGGGACATGATTTCCGTCCGGTGTATCGGGACATACGGCCGTTGATCGAAGAGGTGACCAACGACCCGGTGCGGTGGGTCGCCCTTACCGCGACGGCCACCCCGGAAGAGTGGCGTGAAGTGGGAAAACTCGTTCGGAAGGACGTGGTCAGTCCGACGGTAAGCAATCGATACGATCTCCCGGAGACGTCATCGGCTCACCACGAGAGCGAGCGGGGGCACGTGGCGCTGTTGCG